>CAZEAF010000013.1:3177-5107 GCA_964510125.1 uncultured Coriobacteriaceae bacterium | reverse complement strand
CCTGCGGGCACGTGTTTCTGTGTTGTCGCGTGTCTGCGGGCAAAGCTTGGGAATATAACCCAATTGGTTTCCTCTCACCCAAACGCCCCTCGGCACACAAGGAGATTGCCATGGCACAAAAGGAACGCTCGCAGATTGACCCCGCCTACACCTGGGACTTGTCCAGCATGTTCGCCGACGACAAGGCCTTTGAGGCCTCCTTTGCCGACGCCCAGTCCCTGCCCGACGCCCTCGCCGCCGCCCGACCGACCGCCCTCAGCTCCGCCGAGGACCTGCTGGCCTATCTCAAGCTGGAGGACAAGGTTGAGACCACCCTCTCTAAGCTTGCGAATTACGCTGAGCGTCGCCATGATGAGGACACGCGTGTTGCCCTTTACCAGGACTTTTCCAGCCGTGTGACCGACCTGGCCTCCCGGGTCAGCAGGGCGGGCGCCTGGTTTGCCCCTGCGCTGTTAGCCCTCTCCCCCGACACGGTCGAGGGTTTCTATAAAGCTGAACCAGAGCTTGAGCTTTACCGTCGCAAGCTGGACAAAATCGTCCGCATGCGGGCCCATGTGCTGCCGGCCGACCGGGAGGCCCTGCTGGCCGCCGCTGAGGAGATGGCCGTCCAGCCCGAGAACATCTTCTCCATGCTGAACGACGCCGACATGACCTTCCCCGATGCCCTCGACTCCCAGGACAGGCCCCATCAGGTGACCCACGGAACCTACATCCCCCTCATGATGAGCGGCGACCGAACCTTGCGCGAGAATGCCTTTGCCTCCCTCTATGGGACCTACCGGCAATTCCGCAACACCAGCGCCGCCGTCCTGGGCGCCCAGACCCGCACGCTCAAGTTCTTCGCCCAGGCCCGCCACTACGAGAACAGGCCCGGCGTTCCGGCCAGTCTCGAGGCCTCCCTCTTCCCCACTGAGGTTCCGGTTGACGTTTACCTCAACCTCATCTCGACGGTGAGGGACAACATGGGCTCCATGTACCGCTACGTCGACCTGCGCCGGCGCCTTTTGGGCGTGGACGAGCTCCACTACTGGGACCTCTACGCGCCCATGATTGGTAAGGTGGACATGAAGTTCACTTTTGAGCAAGCCTGCGACATCATGCTTCAGGCTCTGGCGCCCCTGGGCGACGACTACCTGGCCATCGTCCGAAAGGCCCTGGACGAGCGCTGGGTGGACGTCTACGAGAACACCGGCAAGCGCAGCGGGGCCTACTCCGCCGGCGGCTACGGCATGCACCCGGTCATCCTGCTCAACTTCCAGGGCACGCTCGACGACGTGTTCACGCTGGTGCACGAGATGGGCCACTCAGTCCATACCTACCTGGCCTGCGAGAACCAGCCGCCTGCCTACTCCGACTACGAAATGTTCGTGGCCGAGGTGGCCTCCACCTGCAACGAGAACCTGCTCATGCAGTGGTTCCTCGACCACACCCAAGACGACGACGAGCGGGCCTACCTGCTCAACCACTGGCTGGAGCAGTTCCGCACGACCCTCTACCGACAGTGTATGTTCGCCGAGTTTGAACGCGATGTGAACGAGCTGGCCGCCCAGGGCGCGGGCGTCACGGCCGATGCCCTCTGCAAGCGTTACGCCGAGCTCAACCACGTCTACTTTGGCGACGGAATCGCGGTCGACGAGGGCATTTCCTATGAGTGGGCCCGCATCCCCCACTTCTATTACGACTACTACATGTACGTCTACGCGACCAGCTTTGCGGCGGCCACGGCCCTCTCGCAGAAAATCCTGACCGAGGGCAAGCCCGCCGTCGAGGCTTACCTGGGCTTTTTGAGCTCTGGCTCGTCCAAGCCGCCCATCGACCTTCTACGCGGGGCCGGCGTGGACATGGCGACACCCGCCCCCATCGCCGACGCCCTGAGGCTCTTCGACGGTCTCATCACCCGCCTGGCCACCCTGCGCGGCGTCGACCCCGA
>CAZEAF010000013.1:0-3077 GCA_964510125.1 uncultured Coriobacteriaceae bacterium | reverse complement strand
GCCCCGAGTTCCTAGCGCGGGTAATCAGCCACACGCGAGGGCATGCGCGTGAGGTCATCCTTCACAAACACGGGCGACATGTCATAGAGCATGGCCACAATGGCGTCAATCGAGATTTCCATGCCCGTGGCACACCAGTCTTTGAAAACAGCGGCGCTTCCAATGCAGTAGAGGTCGATGCACACCTTGCGGTACTCGGTCGTCGCGCGGGAGAGGTCGGGAAGAAGGTAGCGCTCGTAGTAGGTTTGCTTAAGCCACACCTCAAGCGCGTCCCAAAAATTGTTTTGGCCGGTATGGTGGGGCATCTGCGTAAAGAACGCCTTGTGCTGCAGGGTTGTCTCGTAGGTTTTGCGCGTGCTCTCTTCGTCGGTAAAGGGGTCGCTCGAAAGCGTCATGGGCAAAAAAGCCGCATAGCAAATCAGGTCGTTGAGGTCCGAGAAGTAGTTGTAGAACGTCTGGCGGGCGGTTCCGGCGGCGGCCACAATGTCAGAGACCGTTATCTCATTGAGCCGAGACGTTGCGCACAGGTCCATTAGAACGTCGGCGTAATGGCGCCGCACGAGTTCTCGTTTGTCCATGAAGGCTCTCCCCTTAATCATGGCTGCATGGGCGCCAGTACATCCCCCCTCCCTTTGGGAGATGCCGTCTCGTACTCTAGCATGTTTACTGGTTGTTGATGATTCCGGGGACTTTTACCAGGTGCGATGAACATCTACCAAGCCCTACATTTAACCTAAGCTAACTCTCCATGAATGCTACACATTCGGGATTCATAGCACTTTTAGACGGACGCGCGGCAGTGTCAATCGGTGATTACACGAGGGGCTAAGCGTCTAGGCCGTGCAGGTGAGAATAGGTTTTCGGGTGCCGGTCGACCTCTCTACAATGAGCGGCAGGGGAGCTTTTCCAATCACAAAGGAAAGGAGATTTGCGATGTCTGATCTGACTACGACCCGTCGTGCTTTTGTGGGTGGCATGGCCGCTATGGGTGGCATGGCCGCTATGGCTGCCACTGCTGTCAAGGCCGGCATCGCCGTGGCCGAAGAGGCTGAAGGCGAGGCAGTGGATCCCGCAACCATCTATGAGCTCGAGGACCCGAGCGAGTACTGGGGCGAGCACGTGGTTACCCCGCACACCACTCGCGAGTCTGCCTATGGGAACGTACTGCCCGAGCTGGCCGACACCCCGATGTCGACCCTCATCGACATGGTGAACGACGTGCTGCCCCTCGAGGAGATTGAGGACGCCGTGCTGCCCGACGGCACCGTGGTTCCCGCCGTCTACGTCAAGCTGCGCAACCACCTCAACCGCATCGGTCAGGGCATTGGCTCGACCCCCGGCCCCACCTCCTATGAGATGCTCATGTATCTTTGGAGCGAGGAAGACGCCCAGCACGAGATTGAGATGCCTTTCAACGTCTACTTTGACGCCGACGAGTATCACTACCTGAGCGGACGTCCGCTCGACGAGTGCAAGGAAATCCTCGACGACCTGGCCATGCGTGGCATGATTATGCGCGCCGACCACTCCGGTCACGTGGTATACCACCTGCTGCCCTACATCAACGGCTTCTGGGAGTTCAACGAGCTGCGCGCTTACTTCGAAAACGGTGGCGACCCCGACGGCAAGCTCGACGCCCCCGAGGCCTATGCCGCTGCCGCTGAGTTTGACATGCAGGGCATCGGCGGTATGGAGTCCGGCCAGTCCTTCGAGGCTCTGGTGCCGCTGTTCCACACCTATCCCGTAAGCGTTGATGTGGTGGAAGAGGACGAGCTCGCTCCTTATATGGACTGGAAGGCCATCATCATGGCCAACGAGAAGATTACTGTCTCGCCCTGCCAGTGCCGCCTGATGTGGAAGGCGTTTGACGCCCCCATGTGCCACGGCGACGGCGACCACCCCTTCGAGACCTGCCTGTCCTTTGGCGAGCTCGCCGAATACTTCGACGAAATTGGCATCGGCCGCTACCTCACCCAGGACGAGGCCATCGAGATGGTCGAGAAGTGCATGGACGCCGGCATGGTCCCCGAATCGCTGACCATGAAGGAAGTCGACATCATGTGCATGTGCCACGGCGACTGCTGCGGCAACCTGAGCGCCTTCAAGGCTATGGGCGGCCAGGCTCACGCCAACGTGAACGTGAATGCCTACCTGCTCAAGTATGATTCCGAGAAGTGCATCAGCTGCGGCTCTTGCGTGAGCCGCTGCCCAATGGAGGCCATCACCCTCAATGACGATGGCGTGTGCCTGCACAACAACGCCTGCGTGCGCTGCGGCCAGTGCGTCACCGTGTGCCCGGCTGACGCTCGTATCCTCAGCTATCGCGGCGACTATCCCAACATCGGTCGTGACTACGTGGGCGCCGTCGAGATGCTGTCTGCCGAGCGTATGCGCCGTGGCATGATTGTTGACTTTGCCGGTGGCAAGATTGAGGCCTCCGCCACTGAGTAGCAGGTCTTAGCCTGAGACGGGCTGTTGATTTGCGCCTGAACCATTTCCGGCACCGGGGTATCCTGCGCGCATGCGGGGTACCCCGGTTTTTGGTATGCAGGGAGATGTGGGGCGAACCTCCCATCCCCCGACATGCCGCGGACAGAGGCGTGTATCGCATCCTCTGACCCCCCCGATACGCAGGGAGCGGAGGCGTGTGACGCACCTCCCCTGTTACACCAAAAAAGCCAGAGATATTAATCTCTGGCTTTACATTCAAATGGTGGGCGTTACAAGATTTGAACTTGTGACCTCTTCCGTGTCAGGGAAGCGCTCTCCCCCTGAGCTAAACGCCCATATGTCTGCTCGTTGCGGGGGACGCAACGGGAAATAGAATACCAGACATGGAGCACTTGGCAAGAAGTATTAACCCGTTCACAGCTTTGCCAAGATTTGACCGGGGCCCCTGAAACCCGCCAATCAACAATCGTCCAATATTTCCCCTCGCCTGCGTCTCAGTCTGTTCGCCGACTGTACGTTCCGTTGCACGCACAAGAAAAGAGCCGACCTTGGGGCCGGCTCTTCAGATGAGATGGAGCGGACAACGGGGTTCGAACCCGCGACCCCCACCTTGGCAAGGTGGTGCT
>CAZEAF010000012.1:15353-29172 GCA_964510125.1 uncultured Coriobacteriaceae bacterium | reverse complement strand
CAGAGCGCTCATCCAGACGAGGAACGCCTCGGAGAAAGGACCGGGCGAGAGGGCCGCCATCAGAATGAACACACCCACGGCGCTGATTGCAGGCCCGGCAAAGGGGAAGAGGCGCGAGGAGAAACCTCTCAGAACATGGGCATGGAAGACTGCGAACAAGGCGAGTGAGACGGCAAGCACCGTCACCGAGGAGCTGTAGACACTGTTCGTTCTCAACAAGCTGTCAGAGGCGGCGTTCTGGAACAGGACACCGCTGAAGAACATGAGCAGAATCCACGCCCGGTTGCAGGTAAACCCTGCGATGCGAAGCAGCGAGTCTCGCCCGCCCGGCCAGGCGGCCGGTTTCCCTGTGCCATTCCCCGCCATCCCGCCTTCTCCCCTGAAACGCCCGCCTCTCCCAGCCCTATATATTACCTGTGGTTTTGTTCACATCATAACGGCTTTATGATTTTTGGCACGTGCCCCGAAATCCTCCTGTTACAGCATATCTCATAAAACCGTGGCGATGTTTTTGTATCTGTGTCCAGCAAAAATGGAACTCGTGGGGTGCGGGCCTGCACTGTGGGCTTCCCCGCAGGTACCAATGGGACGGGAAAGAGGAGGGAACATGTCAGAGGCACGTGTCAGTCGCCGTGGCTTCCTCAAGATGGCAGCCGCAACGGGCGTCATCGCCGGCATGGGATTCACGGCCGGTTCGGCTTTTGCCGATGAGCCCTACACGGCGGTGGACAGCGACGGGCAGGAGCGCAAGATCCGCACTTGCTGCCGTGGTTGCGGCAAGATGGAGTGCGGCGTTTGGGTGACCGTCAAGGACGGGCGCGCCATCAAGATTGAGGGTGACGAGAGCGCCCCGCATACCTTGGGCAGCTGCTGCAACAAGAGCGTCTCTTCGCTGCAGGCCTGCTACCATCCGGATCGTCTGCGCTATCCAATGAAGCGCACCAACCCCAAGGGAGAGGATCCCGGCTGGGTCCGCATCTCCTGGGACGAGGCTATCGATACTATCTACGAGGGCATCGAGGCGGTCAGGGACAAATACGGCTCGGAGAGCCTGTTCAACATGGCTGGAACTGGCCGTATGTACTGCAACCAGGGCACGTACAACGCCTGGTTCCAGTCGCCCAACACCTATGGCGCCTACCAGGTCTGCAAGGGCCCGCGCCACTTTGCCTCGGCCCTGACCTCCGACTGGAACTTCAGCTGGTCGGCGACGGTCGATCGGCCCCCGGTATTCACCATCTGGGCTTCTGGTCCCGAGGACTCCAACTACGACGAAGCTGGCCGCTCGGTTGTCGACGAGGCCTTCCGCGCGCCCACCTTCATCAGCGTCGACCCCCGCACGACCAACCTGGGCAAGGAGAGCGACCTGCATCTTGCTGTCAACGGCGGCACCGACACCGCCCTGGCCCTCGCCATGTGCGATGTCGTGATCAAGAACGACCTGGTGGACTGGAAGTTCGTCAAGCGGTGGACCAACGCCTGCTTCCTCGTGGTGGACGACAAGGAGCCCAGCGGCCCCGACATCCCCCACTTCTGGCACGGCCCGTCCATGATTAAGACCAGGCTGCTCACCCAGGCCGACCTGCAGGAGGACGGCAGCCCGTGGAAGTACATGGTCTGGGACAACGCAAGCAAGTCGCTCAAGTGGTTCAATGCCAGCGCCGACCGCTGCATCTCCGACCCCGACTACGACCCTGCCACCGACCTTGAGTGCAACATCTGGGAAGGCGAGAAGCCGTGGCCCCGCTACGACGGCAGCGGCTCGGCCGACGACTGGGCCCGCAGGACATTCTCCGGCCAGGAAGCCGACACGGTCGGGAGCGAGTTCAAGACCAAGGGCTTTGTGCCTGACGAGGACGACTTCGAGTCTATCGACCCTGCGACTGAGGGAGAGTTCGAGGTCACCTTCAAGGATGGCTCCAAGCACACGGCCATCCCGGTCTGGCAGAAGTTTGCCGAGAGATGCGACGAGTACGCCCCTGAGAAATCCGAGGCCATCACCGGCGTCAAGGCGGAGGATGTGGAGAAGGCCGCCCTTACCTATGCCACCCGTGCCGACGAGCGCTGGGGCAACGGCGGCATCATGTACCAGCTGGGCATCGAGCACCATGGCAACGGCGTCATGAACTGCCGCGCCATCGAGCTGCTCACCGCCATCACCGGCAACTCCGACGTCCCCGGCGGCCAGCGCGGATCCACCAAGCTCAACGTCAACTACATGGGCAACTTCGCCCTGAGCCCCTACAACACGAAGACCCCGTCGCCCTCTATGGAGAAGGTCCTCGGCATCGACAAACACCCGCTGCTCGCTTGGTGGGGCATCTGGGCCGACTCCAACGCCGTCGCCGAGGCCGGCTGCACTGGCAAGCCCTATCCGCTTAAGGGCGGCGTCTGCCAGGCCGGCGACTTCATGAGCATGGCCAACTCCACCATGATGTGGGACGCCATCAAACAGCTCGACTTCTTCTTCGACGTCGACCTGTGGCACCATCCAACCAGCGAACTGGCCGATATCATCCTGCCTGCCCAGCACTGGCTGGAGGTCCCGCTTCCCCGTCAGTCCCAGGGTTCCTCGGGCGCCCTTGGTGCCTGTGTCCCCTGCGTCGAGCCGCTCGCAGAGTCCAAGTACGACCCTTGGATTGCCGAGGAGCTTTACCGTCGCGCCGACATCCCCTGGGGCTGGGACGACGACAACCCCTTCCCGACTATGGACGAGATCCTCGACCATGTGGTCGCCGAGGTCTCCCCGTCTTGGAAGGATTTCGTCGAGACCTTCCAGGAGCAGGGTTGGTGGAATGTCAAGGATATCCGTCCGGACGATTGGGGCACCTACCGCCGTTACCAGACAGGCTTCCTCAAAAAGGACGTCTCGCTCGACCCGACGGCCTCCAACGTCATCCCCGGCTTCAACACGCCCACGCAGAAGCAGGAAATCTGGTCTACCATCATGGAGAGCTACCACGGCTCCGACAAGGCCCTGCCCGACTACGAGCCCAACCCCGACTCCAGGTCGGAGAACCCGGACCTGTGGAAGGAATACCCGCTCGAGTGCCTCACCGGCCGCCGCATCCCGGTCTATTTCCACTCCGAGCACCGTCAGCTGCCTTGGTGCCGCGAGGTCTGGCCTGTGCCTAAGATGGAGATCAACCCCGAGGACGCCAAGGAGCTTGGCATCGAGCAGGGCGATTGGTGCTGGATTGAGAACCAGCACGGCAAGATCCGCCAGACCGCGGACATCTTCCCCGGCGTGGCCAAGGGCACGATCAACTGCGAGCACTCCTGGTGGTACCCGGAGCTGTCCGCTCCCGAGCACGGTTGGCGCCTCTCTGCTGTGAACCAGCTGGTCAACAACGACATCGCCGACCCCTACTGCGGCTCCTCGGTCGTGCGCGGCTACCCCGTCAAGGTCTATAAGGCCACGGCGGAGAACTCGCCCTTTGGCAACCCCGTGCCCTGCGACGACGACGGCACTCCAATCATCTGCGACGCTTCCGATTCTCGCCTGAAGGACTGGGCGCCCGTGTACGAGGGAAGGGATGAGTAATGGCGCGCTACACTCTGGCCATCGACCTGAACCGTTGCGTGAACTGTAAGGCCTGCAACGGCGCCTGCAAAGAGGCCAACGACGTGGGCATCGGCTACTTCTGGACCTGGGTCGATCGCAAGCAGTCCGACCGCCTGGTCGAGGAGAACGGCGCCCCGTCGCATGACTTCTACTACCTGCCCATGCAGTGCCAGCACTGTGACAGCCCCGCATGCGTGACCGTCTGCCCCACGGGCGCGTCCAAGAAGCTGGACGATGGGACCATCCAGATTGACCCCGACCAGTGCATCGGCTGCGAGGCCTGCGTCTCGGCCTGTCCCTACGGCGTGCGCTACCTCAACGCCGAAAAGGGCATCGTGCAGAAGTGCACCCTGTGCCACGACCGCATCACCGAGGGCGAGCTGCCTCAGTGCGTGGTCAACTGCGTCGGTATGGCCAAGTGGTTCGGCGACCTCGACGAAGGGGACGTCAGGAACTTCGATGGCCCCCGCGGCGAAAAGATGGGCGACTATCTGGACCCCTTCGAGGACTCCGACATCCACTATCTCAAGGACGAAGGCAACGGGCCGTCCGTGGCCTACGTCCTGCGCCAGCACACCTGGATTGAGGACTAGCCTAGGCGGGGTAGGTCGTTTGCGCCTGCATGCCGTCGTTTGATGCGCGATGCGCGGGTGCCGGGTTGGGAGTACGCCCGGCACCCGCCGGCGAGGGAAGCCCTGCCGCGATGGGTCTAAGCTGCGGCAAGGCCTCCCTCGCCGGACAGGCGGAGAAGGTAAGGGAGAGGGAGATGGACGAGACCGAAAACGGCGCTATGGCAAAGGGCGAGGCTGCGGACAAAGAGACCGTGCTCGCTCCCAAGGAAAAGGCCCCAGTAGATAAAATCAAAGAGCTATACGCGTCTATGCTGCCGAGCAGACGTCTTCTTGATGCGATTTTGAAGTTCTGCAAGGATCCGCATACTTACGAGGAGATTGACGAGGAGTTTGAGCAGACCAAGAAGGGCGAGTTCACGCTCTATAATGCCGCCTCCCTGTGCCATCAGCTTTTGGAGGCGGGCGCCCTGCGGAAAATCGAGGAGGCCCCTGCCGAGCCCAAGACGGTGGAGATTGGGGGAAAGGAATACCTGGAGTCAGCCGCCGATGGGCAGAGGGCCGAGCCGCGTCTGCAGACCACGGACGACGGCCGCTGCCATCTGGAGCAGGAGGACAGCCTGGCTCCCTTCACCTGCCTCATCGAAGAGGACGGCGGGCGCTACCGAGACGTCTACCGTATCCTTCTCGATTGCAGCTCCAACGAGGGCGGTGCCACGTCAAAGCAGCTCAGTGATGCCGTGGACTCCAATCCTGAGCTCCAGGAGCCCCGTTTGTACGCCTCGTACTTCTTTGACCGCCTGTCTACCTGCGGCCTTATCGAGTGGACGGGCTCTTGGCACCTCACCGACCTCGGCGCCAAGGCCGTCGCCTATCTGGATGGGAGAGACTAATGAGCGATGAGAAGACCGCAGTTGCCGTCGAGGAACCTGCAGCCAGTGACGAACCCATCGATACCGGGGAGCTTGCCAACGCACATGACGCACGCGCCAAGCTCTATGGCTTCCTCTCCCGTCTCTTCCGCGTCGAGGTCGACCAGCTTCTGTTGGACCAGCTCAGGTCCATGCACTTCCCGGCCGAGACCGGCAACGACAAGATGGACTCAGGCTATCGTAAGATTGCCGAGTACGTATACACTTCCGGCTCCGCCACGCTTCAGGAGCTCGCGGTCGACTACGTGCGTGCCTTCATCGGCCACGGGGTCGACGCCCATGCGGCCGCCTATCCCTTTGAGTCTGTCTATACGAATGTCAAACGCCTCATGATGGCCGGTGCGCGCGACGAGGTGCTCGCCCTCTATCGCAGCGAGGGAATCGAGAAGAGTCCCGACTGGCATGACCCCGAGGACCACATCGCCCTCGAGCTCGAGTTCATGCGGGTGCTGGCCGAGCGCTCCGCCAAAGCCCTGCGCGACGGAGACGAGGCGGAGGCCTCCCGCCTGGCAAAGGTCCAGCGGGCTTTTGTGAAAGACCACCTGGAGAACTGGCTGCCTACCTTTGCCCGCGACATGCGCAGCTTTGCAAAAACCAACCTCTACCTGGGCCTCGCCGACCTTGTCGAGGGCTTTGTGCAGACGGACAGGGGCTTTCTGGACGAGCTGGCGGGTTAGTGACCGGTCGTCTCTGCACCAGCCTGTCGGAGCAGCGAGCTGGACAGGCTGCGTCCATCGGGACAGTCCGGTAGGGGGCTGACCGGGGCGAGATAACCGTTTGCCCGGTCCAGAAAGACCCGCAGGCGGATTGGATGCCCGCCCCGTCGGCCCGCGCTATTTGGTTGACAGCTCCGGACCGCTCGCATATTCTCTTCTCTTGAAGAAGCCGTCATACGACGGAGTTTGCAACAAATAGAATGGGAGACGGGCTCTAAAGGGTGGGGCCCGTTTCGCGCCGCTAAGGTATATACGCGGCGTTTCATTCGGCATGACTCCGGGAGGCTTCTGTGATGGGCGATACTTCCTTTACCGATATCGATTTGACAATCGAGGATGAAGACCTCGAATACGACCCCCTTGCGGACATCGGGCCAGTAGGTGACGACGAGGAAGAGGAGGACGAGGGCGACTTCACGGGCACGCCCATCGAGAGCCTGGTCGAAAGGGTCGAAAACGTCCCCGCATTCGAGCCGCAAGCCGAAGATGTGCCTGCCTCCGAGCGCATCGAGCAGCTCTTTTCCAAGCTGAACGCCCGCCGCAGGGTGCTGACCGGCATCATGCGCTTCGTAAAGACGCCTCAGAGTGCGGCGGACCTGGACAAAAAGGTCGAGGAGCTGCAGAAAAAAGACTTCTCCGTCTACTCGGGCGCCAACTACGGCAAGCAGCTCGAGGGCGCTGGCGCCATCGAGAAGACCGATGAGAACGGCGTGCCTTTCCGCGACGCGCCCGAGCAGGCACCCAACATCGTGGAGGTCGATGGCATTGACTTCTACGAGCCCGCGCCTTGGCGGACAGTCTACTGGAAGCTCACCGAGGCCGGCCAGGCCTACCTGGACAAGGACGACCCGGCTGCCCGCCTGGCCCGTCTCTTTGAGACGGACACCCAGTACACCGACATCTTCCTGCGCATTCTCGACGCCTGCGCGGTCAAGGGCGGTGCGGTGACCAAGGACCTCAACGCCATGGTCGACAACGACCCGCTCGTCCAGAACCCCCGTCTCTATACGGCACATTTCACGGAGCTCCTCGAGCGCTGCGAGGCCATCCGTTGGGAGGGGACTTGGGTCATCACCGACGTGGGCAATGATTTCCTCAATGGTGTCCATGCAGATACTCAAACTGAAGAGTAAATAAGGGGAATACGATGAGCGAAGAAGTGAAGAACACCGCCGCCGAAGCAGAGACGGCGTCCGCCGCGCCCGAGACCCGAGACCTTACCGCCGCCGAGGACGAGGAGGCCAAGGAGGCCCTCGTGACCCTGACGGCCCTGGTGGGCCAGCGTATGAACACCTACATGCTCCTCTCTCGCCTCTACCTCAAGGAGATCGACGAGCCCCTCCTCAAGGAGCTGCACGGCATGAGGTTTCCCGTCGTGACCGGCGACGAAGCCACCGACACCGGCTATCTCTATATCGCGACCTTCCTGTCCAATCTCTGGGAGGAGTCGCTGACTGAGCTGGCTATCGACTACGCCAAAACTTTCTTGGGCAATGGCGTCGACGCCTTCTCGGCCGCCTATCCCTATGAGAGCGTCTATACCTCCGAGAAGCGCCTCATGATGCAGGACGCACGTGACGAGGTCCTGGCCATCTACCGGGCCTACGGTATCGAGAAACAAGACAGTTGGAAAGAGGGAGAGGACCACGTGGCCCTCGAGCTTGAGTTCATGCGCGTCCTGTGCCAGCGCACCCTTGACGCTTTGGCCGCCGGTGATGAAGACGAGGCTTCCCACCTGCTGCTGAGCCAGCGCAACTTCCTCGAGGAGCACCTGGCGACCTGGGTGCCCATGATGACGGCGGACATGCGGCGTTTTTCCAAGACCAAGATGTACCAGGGCCTGTCCTACCTGACCGAAGGTTTTCTGGCTACCGACCTGGCCCTGCTCAACGACTTGCTCGCAACTGACGAGAACGACTAGAGGTACCCATGGCACAGCAGATAGCGGAATCAATCGAAACGTCCATGGAGCCCTTCCCGGCACCCATTCCTGACGGTGTCGTCCCGTCGGTGCCGACGGCTATCGTCGTCGAGGGACCGGTTGCCTCGGGAAAGACGCAGAAGCTGGCCGAGCGGGTCTGCGGCCTGCTGAAAGACGGGGCAGACCCGGGGGACATCCTCGTCTTCTGCGCGACGCCCGACGCCTGCGCGGCTTTTGCCCGGCGTCTGTCCGGTCTGCTCGACCAGCCAAGCCCCATTGCCCCCATAACGACGCGCGAGTGGTGTCTTGACCTGTTCGCCCAGCCCGGGCCACGGGCCGCCACCGGCAGGGGAGGCCGTCTGCTGGCTCCTTTTGAGGTCAACTTTTTGCTTGAGGACCTCAAGATAAGTGGTGTCAAGCCCCACCGCATACGCGAGATGATCAAGTTCTTCGATAAGTCGGTTACCGAGCTCTGCGACTGGGAGGACGGTTGGCTCATCACGGAAGAGGAACGGCTCGTCTATGGGCTGATTCAGGACAATCTCCGTTTTACGGGCGGTATGCTCGAGGCCGAGGTGGCCAACGTGGCCGTGCGTTACCTCAAGGACGACCCTGCCGCCCGCGCCCGGGCCCAGGTTGCCCATGTGCTGGTGGATGACTACCAGATGCTCTCGCGTGCCTCGCAGGTGCTGGCCAGCTACCTGGCGGCGGAGTCGATTGCCGTCGCGGCCAACCGCAATGCCTGCATCGAGGTCTTTGACTCCTACCCCTACGGCAAGGGGCTGGACGAATTCAACGAGGCAAACCCTGGGGCGGAGCAGGTCGCGCTCGACCAGGTTTTTGCCTGTGAGGACGCCGTCAGGGCAGCTCGGGCCCTCGAGGAAAACAGCGTGTGCGAGGACGGAAGGGCCTGCCTGCCCGAGGTCCTCTTTCATCGGAGGCACGGGGATGGGGCCGCGGCAAAGGGCAAGCCCCAGGACCTGGCTGGCAAAGCCAAGGTCGAGTTCGTGGAGACCGAAGGACCGGCCCAAGAGATGGGCGAGGTCGTCGGTATCGTGCGCGAGGCCTTGGCGGACGGGAGCCTTCCTCAGGACGTGGCTGTGGTCGTGCCCAACCGCACCTGGCGGAGCGCCGCGACCCTGGCCCTCAAGCGGGCAGGCATCGCCGCCTCTGGTCCGACTTCACCCAAAGCAATCTCGGGCGACCCGCGCGACCTGGCCAGATGCGCGTCCGAGCGCGTCCTGGTCGCTCTCTTTCTCGCCGCCGACCCTCACGACCGGGTTGCCTGGCGCGCGTGGTGCGGCTTTGGCGAGCATTTCACCAGCAGTTCGGCCTGGAAGGTCCTACGCGAGGCCTTGGCGGGCAAGGAGGTCACAGCGCAGGCTGCCATCCGGGCACTCGAGCAGGCGGCGGGCGAGGAGGTCGCAAGGCAAAAGGAGCTCGACCATGTCAAGAATGCCATCTTTGCAGGACAGGACCTTGTCAAAGCTGTCCGGGACCTGCGTGGCGACGACCTGCTCGCCGCGATTGCAGACAGGCTGGGTGTGGATACAGGCAAGCTTAGCGTCGTGAGGGCCCTGGTTGCCGTGGAGCCTGGCGGGGCCGGCGGTCCCAGTGCCCAGGATATGGCCAAGACAGCCCGCTCCCGACTGCTTGCCCCACGTGTCGAGGACGCAGACGCCGTGCGTGTGCTCTCCTTGAGCGAACTTGCGGGCCTCTCCCCCGATGTCCTTGTGCTGAGCGGCTTCGTCGACGGTTTCTTCCCCCGTCGCGGAGTTCTCGACCGTGAGGCCATGGTCGAGGAGGACGCCGAGAAGCAGATGAGAAAGGACGTGGCCCTGCTGGCCAACGCTATTGGCAAGCCGAGGAAACGGCTGGTGGCGACGGCTTTCAAAGAGATCGGCCTGATGAATGCCGAGCGTCTTGACCTGAGGATCAACCGGGTGCTTGTGCGCGAAGGCACTCGCATGGCCCGGGCTCAGAGGAGCTTCTACCTCGATCTGATAGAGGGATGAAAGGTATCCGTCAAGGGGCGCTGCAGGCGAGGGGACCGGAGGGGCGATGGGGTTCAGCGGGGACAGTGTAGACATGGCCGAGGCAGGGGACAGGCCAGAGGCGGGGGGTGCCGACAGGGGTGCGAGGTGCGCTGCCCGTGCCTTGCGCGTGCACGTGCCCGGTACCCAGGCCTGTCTCGATTACCTGGTTGAGGAAACGACCAGGCTCGTAGCTGCCGGCATCACGCCCCAGGAAGTTCTGCTCGTCGAGAACTCCCGCCCGGGCCGCTCTGAGCTGCGGACCAGGCTCCAGCAGGCCGGCGGCGGGGCCGAAGACGTTCGAGTGGTTGGGGCGCTCGATTTTATGACCGGGGTGCTGGACTCGAATGATGCCCGCAAGGCCACTGGACGCAAGCCCCGCCTGCTCACCCGCTGCGAGCAGGACCTCCTCCTCGCGGACCTCCAGGTGGCGGGCGCCGACCTGCGAGTGACGGGCAAACTCCTCAGGCGGATGGCCCTAGGCCTTGCCTGCGAGCTGCCCGAGGGCGACTGGGGGATGCGGGAGGCTGAGGAGGAAGCCCTTGCCAGCCTGCGTGGCATGTTGGTGGATGAAGGCGCCATGCTCTGCGAGGAGTTGCCCGCACTATGTTCGTCTTACCTGCAAAAATGCTCTCGGCTGGGATTAGACGGGCCTTGCGTCCGTCATGTTCTTGTCGATTGGGGCCAGGGCATGGACCGGGCTTCCGCCCACTGCCTTGCATTGCTCGCCTCCGAGCGGCTTGCGGTTGTGTGCATAGACGGGCTTCCCATAGCTCAGGATAAGGCTCACTTTCCCTTGTCTGGGCTTGAGAACCTCGTCTCGTGCGGGCGCGTGGATGACGTGGCCTGGGGACATGACGTCACCGCGGCCCCGGTCGCCGCAGCCGTCCGTCAGCTTGTCCGCAGCTCAGACGCTACAGAGACGGGGGGAGTGGGGGAGGCTGCCCAGGCGGGCCTCCAAAGTACGATTACCTTGGTCAAATGGCGGGAGCCGGCAGACGAGTTCAGAGGCGTTGCCCGAATCGTCCAGCGGTTGCTGGCCGCCGATAAGGAACTGGAGCCCCAGGATATCTGCATCGCGGCGCCCAACGAGTATTGGGTGCGGTCCATCCGCGAGGAGTTGGACCATCTCCGCGTCCCCTCGCAAAAACCGGCGGGTCATGACCTGCTGGGAGCCAAGGCGCTGGAAAAAGGAAGTATCTCCCGGGGTGTCGCCGCCCTCTATGCGGCCCTCGCCCTGTGCGCGGATAGGGATGACCTTGCTGCCATGCGCCTTTTGCTTGCGTCGGGCAGGGTTGCCGACAGGGGGATAATTGCCTGGCGTAACCTAATTATGTATTCAAAAAATAACATGATGGATATCGCGTCGACAATCGATTTATTGAAATCAACAGTCAAAGAGGACAAGGAGATACCTTTTGATGGCGCCGATGCTGTCGGCCGGTGCGCCCTTGAGGCGGACAAGCTCGTGGCAGATGCGGCTGGCAAGCGGGGTTTCAACCTCCTCTACGCGGTCGGCGGCATCGCAAAGCCAGAGGCTGTAAAGGAGGTCTCCCGCCTCATCGACGGTGACGAGGACATCCCGGCCATGCTGACCCTCCTGCGGAGCCTCTCCCTTTCGCCCGATTACCTCGAGCGCCCGCCTCTGGTACGCGTGGGGACCTACTCGAGTATGCGCTGCCTCTCGCCCCGCATCCTCTTTGCGACGGGGCTCGCAGACGGCCTGATGCCGGCGGTTCCCGATGGGGCGGACGAGCGCGAGCGGCACGCGCGGGTTCGCGCTCAACGCAGGGCACTCGCCTGGGCTTTGGCGGGGACGCGCGGGGCCCTCTACATCGGCCTGACCCAACATATGGACTTGGCGGAGGCCATACGTCTCCACATTCCCTTTGCGCGTGCTCGCAGCCTTCACGGCCGGCAAATCGCTGTGTTCGCCAGGTCGCCTTTCCTTGACGATATGGGCGAGGCCATGCCGGGTTCGGTGTCCGGGGAGCAGTTCTTTGCAACGTGGACGGGGGGATTGCAGTGAAATCCGAGAATCTCGCCAGCCTCCTTGTCAGCCTTGAGAGCGGTTCTGTGGCCGTTCATCCCGAGAGGTGCATCCGCGTGCGCAACCGGCACGCGGGCTGCCATCGGTGCGTCGACGCCTGCCCAGCGGGCGCCATAGGACTGGTGGACGGGGAGCTGACGGCGGACCCAGCCCGCTGCATCGGCTGCGGTAACTGCGCAACAGCCTGTCCTACCTCGACATTTACAGCAAACGACCCTAACGACGTCCGCCTGTTTGCAAGCGCTTGCGCCGCGATGGCAAAGGCGGGCGGGACGGCAGTGTTCTCAGACGTCCCGACATACGGCAACCAGGCCGTCACGGTAAAGAGCCTGGGCCGCGTGAGCGAGTTCTTGGTCGTGAGGCTGGCGCGTGCCGGGGCTCGCGAGGTCGACCTGGTGCACCTGGCGGCTGGCGACAAACAGGGGGCGGCGCTCGCCCAAGAGGTCTGTGCCAGCGCCAATTCCATCCTCGCTGCCTGGGGTTCGTCGGTTGAAGCCCGAGTCACGCAGGTCCTGCCATCCGGCATCCAGATTGCGCCCACGACGGCGGACGGTACCGGGGCGTCGGCGCCCGCTGCCAGCACGCCGGGCACAGGCCTTCGCCAGCCCACCCTCGCTGCCGATGCAGCCAAGTCTGCCTCTGCCAGCCCGGCGAAGGCCGCCTTCAAGAAGCTGCGGGTCATGAAGGACGGGAGCCTGCCCCACTTTGTGCCCGACGACCGCGAGGCCCTAACCGACCTCCTCTATGAGATGGGCGACCCTGTCCAGGACACCGTGGAAAGCCGCCTGTGGGGTCATGTCGTCATCGACCAGGCCAAGTGCACCGAGTGCCGTATGTGCGCGGTCTTTTGCCCCACGGGCGCCTTGGCCAGGTTCGACGACGGGCAGGGCCGTTCGGGTATCGAGCACTCGCCCAGCGACTGTATGAAGTGCCTGTGTTGCCACGACGTCTGCCGGGCCGGTGCCGTCACCGTGCAGGACGCGGTCGGTACCTCCGTCATCATGGAAGGCACGGTCGAACGCTTTTACATGCAGCCCCAGCAGACGTTCAAGACGGACGGCGATTCGATTCTGGCAGCCATCAAAAAGACAAGCAAAACCGACCGCGTTTACCTGCGATAACCACTTACGCTAACTGTCGGCTGCTTTGTCCAAAAGGTCGAGCAGCTCCTGGCGGCTGTGCACACCGGTCTTGCGATAGACGTTGCGCAGGTGGGTGGACACGGTCCCGCTCGAGATATAGAGGTCCTCGGCGATGCGGGGCGTCGATCGCCCGCGCACAAAGAGAACCGCCACCTCGGCCTCGCGCTTGGTGAGGCCGAAACTGTCTGCCAGGGCATCCATACGGTCTTGGAAGCGGGGATGGAGGGGCCCGTCCTCGGTCTTGCCCATCTCCTCGATGGCGATGACCTGGTGCTCGGTGAAGAAAAAGAGGTAGGCCACGAGCAAGAGGGCCACGCACAGGGCGCTGGCGATGCGGGTGGCCTCGGCCCCGCCCTCGGTAAATGCGGGCAGAGGGCTCAGCAGGGAGTTGCCAAGAAGGACACCCAAGGTCATAGCCGCCTCGCCATAGCCGAAGAGGCGCTCGGGTGCGGCGCTGCCCGTCCGACCGATTTGGCAAAACTCCGCCCATACGACAATCTTGAAGAAGGTATAGCCCAAAAGCATGATGGCATGGATGGGATAGCCCGCCACTTCGACGGCGCCGTTAATGAGCAGGGCGGCAATCATTATAAGCAGGGCAAGGCGGTAGACGACCACGAACCGGCTCAGCATGGTGGACCGTTTGGAGTTGTGGGAGAGATATGCGTAGATAAGGACGAGAGGAGCACCCAGATAAAGCACAAGCGAGATTCCGATTCCAATATTGTCATCAAAGAAAGAATTAATAAGTTGGATAAGTCCCTGAACAAATCCAAATATAAAAGCAACAATAATAAGCTTGTTTGAAAAACTGTGAGCATCTGCCGCCGTATGCTCATCAAGGGTGGCGGGCGGTGCCGCCTCCTGCCCCTGCCTCTTCTCAAGGTAGAA
>CAZEAF010000012.1:9534-15253 GCA_964510125.1 uncultured Coriobacteriaceae bacterium | reverse complement strand
GCGCTCAGCCTGGCGATGAGGAGCAGGGAAAGGACGAGCGCCACCATGCTCAGAAGGTAGAAAGGCCTGCCCAGACCGGAGTTGCCGGCAAGGGCGAAAAAGTCGGACTGAAAAAAGAGAGACGAAATCCACGCCACATGCAGCCCATAGCCCAGGCCGAGCGCGAGTGTGTATCTCGTTGTCGTCTGCGCCCCCACACTCTCACCCACAGCGGCGCCTTCCCACTCCTGAATTTGGCCTTGTTTGGCATCCCCTGACCACAAGCCAGCACGCGCCTAATGATGATAACGCTCCCTTGGCCTTCTTGGAGGGTCAATTCTGCACCATGTGCTTTTAGGTGGGGAGAATGGCGCGGGACAAAGGCACAGCGAGGCCCTGAGCGAGACTCACAGAAATGCACGTGAGGGTATCTACCAAAACATAGTAGGCTCTGACCTGCGGTTTTAAAAAACTCTTCAACAACGATAGATTCATTTTCTCACCTACGTGCGCGAGGATTCGTTATGACAAGCTGGGCGAATGCCCGAAGGAGGGAATGCGGGCAGGAGCCAGTCTGCGGCTTGTCATTCGGTTCTTGTGGACCAAGGGAACAGGAGGAAGGTATGGGAGGTCAGCTTACTCGTCAGGCGATATCCCGTCGCAGCTTTGTGAAAGCGGCGGCGGCGACGGCGGGCATTGCGGCGCTTTCCGGCTCGGTGGGGAAGCTCACGGCCCTCGCCGAGGAAAAGGCCGCGTTGAGCGATGGTGACGACGTCAAGCGCGTCCGCACCGTATGCAGGGCCTGCGGCAAGATGGAGTGCGGCGTCTGGGTCACGGTCAAAGACGGCAAGGCGGTGCTCGTCGAGGGCGACCAGTCCTGCTTCACGAGCCGAGGCAACTGCTGCACCAAGTCTCAGTCGTCGGTCCAGGCTTGCTATCATCCGGATCGTCTGCGCTACCCCATGAAGCGCACCAACCCCAAGGGCGAGGACCCCGGCTGGGTCCGTATCTCTTGGGACGAGGCCATGAGCATCTGCGGCGAGAAGTTCACGGAGATTCAAGAAAAGTACGGCGGAACCTCCCTGTTCACGATGAACGGCACCAGCCGTATGTGGGCAATGGGCGGCTATGCCCCTCTGAAGATTGCCCTGGGTACCCCGAACGGTCATCTGGCCTCCGCCATCTGCAAAGGCCCGCGTTTCTTCACGACCTCGGTCACCGACGAGTACGGCTCCAACTGGTTGACCTCCGGCGAGGAGCCGCGCGTGTACGTGGAGTGGGGCGGCAACATCGAGTATTCCAACTACGATGACTCTTGCCGCAACGTCGTGAATGCGTCCCAGACCGCGGACAAGTTCATCATCATCGACCCCCGCCTGACCGGCATCGGCAAGGAAGCCGACTACTGGCTCAACGTGCGCCCCGGCACCGACCAGGCAATCGCCCTGGCCTGGGCCAAGATTATCATGGACAACGGCCTCATGGACGAGCTCTACATGAAGCGTTGGTCCAACGCCGCATTCCTCGTGGTGGAGGACATGGAGCCTACCGGTGGCTGGATGTACGACAACACCGGCGCCTGCGACATGAAGACCCACCTGCTCAAGGAATGCGACCTGGTCGAGGGCGGCTCCTACCAGAAGTTCTTCGTCCACGATGCAACCAAGGCCGCCGCGGGCAAAACCGGCAACGACGCCCTGGCCTACTTCGACACCGAGGTCACCCAGTGGGAGGGCGAGCATATCACGACCGAGGCTGCCATGAAGAACGGCCACGTCGTGAAGGAGGGCACACCGTGGGAAAGCTGGCTGCCTGATCCCACCACGTTCGACTCCGTCGACCCCGACCTCTACGGTACCTACGAGGTTACGCTCAAGGACGGGTCTGTCCACAAGGTCAAGACCGTCTGGCAGTACTACGCCGATATGCTCCAGGACAAGACGGCCGAGTGGGCCGAGGAGATTACCGGCGTCGACGCCCAGAAAATCACGGACGCCTGCCTGGCTTGGGCGCAGACCATCGACCCCGAATCCGGCTACGGCAACGGCGGCATCCACGTGTCGCTGGCCATGGACCAGAACGGCAACAACTTCCAGACCCTGCGCTGCATCATGCTGCTCTCGCACATGACAGGCAACATCGACGTCCCCGGCGGCAACCGCGGTCCGACCAAGGCCCGCTTCCGCGACAGCATCTGGCTGCCTTGGTGGGCTTGCGACTACCCGGGCGACCCCGACGACCCGCTCAACGTTCCCGAGGGCAGCGAGTACCTCGTGCCCGGTTCCACGACCTTTTTGGACAACGCGGCCATGGTCGGCGCCGACAAGTTCCCCATGACTCGCTGGTACAACCAGTGGGCCGAGCCCTACAGCATCTGGCAGGCCGTTCTCGACGGCGACCCCTACCCCATCGTGGGCGGCGCCAACGACTCCGGTTCCTTCATGAACCAGAACAACTCCGGTATCGCTTGGGAGGCCATGAACAAGCTCGACTTCTGGATGGAAGTCAACCTGTGGCACCATCCGACCGCCGAGTGCGCCGATGTCCTGCTCCCCTGCTATCACTGGCTCGAGATGCGCTTCCCGCGCATCTCCCAGGGACCGCACAGCGGCCTCGCCATGAACTGCCAGTGCGTCGAGGCGCCGGGCGACTGCAAGAACGACCCGGTCATCATGGAAGAGCTCTTCAGGGCCATGGGCATGCCTTGGAGCTCGTTCGACGAGAACGAGGAGAACCCCTATCCTACCTGGGACGAGACCCTCGAGCATATGTACCAGAGCTCCGGGATGCCCTTCGAATCCTATGACGCCTTCGAGGAAGACTTCCAAAAGAACGGCTGGACTAACGCCAGGAAGGTCTACCCCAAGGAGATGGGCACATTCCGCCGCTATGAGACGGGCTACATGCACCTCACCCCTGGCGTCGGCGACGGCGCTCCGATTTGGGGTTTGTCCGTCCCCGGTTGCGATGCGGGCCATCGCTTTGGCTACCTCACGCCGACCTCGCGCTACGAGCTGTGGCCCACGGTCTTCGAGAGTTATGGCATGGGCGGCATCGCCGACGTCGACCTCTCCTGGATGGTCCCGGACTACACCGAGCCGGTCGACAGCCCCGTCTCCAACCCGGAGAAGGCCAAGGAGTACCCCTTCATCGCCACGACCGGTCGCCGTATCCCGGTCTACTTCCACTCCGAGCACCGTCAGCTGCCTTGGTGCCGCGAGCAGTGGCCGGTCCCCAAGATGGAAATCAACCCGCTGGACGCCGAGGAGCTGGGCATCGAGCAGGGCGACTGGTGCTGGATTCGCACGCCTTATGGCGAAATCCGCGAGACGGCCGACCTCTACCACGGTATCAGCCGCGGCGTTGTGAACCTGGAGCACGGCTGGTGGTTCCCGGAGCTGTCCGCGCCCAACCACGGTGAGAAGCTCTGCAACTGCAACCGCCTGCTCGACCCCGAGAATCGCGACCCAATCATCGGCTCCTCCTGCATGCGTGGCTTCCAGGTCCAGATTGAGAAGGCCACCGCGGAGAACAGCCCCTTCGGCAACCCGGTGCCCTGTGACGACGACGGAACCGAAATCATCCACGACCCGTCCGATTCTCGTCTGAAGGAATGGCTGCCTGACTTTTCGCTGAACGGAAGTGACTACTGATGCAGTACGCGATTATCACTGACCTCAATCGCTGCGTTGGCTGCCTGGCCTGCTCGGTTGCTTGCAAGGCGTTCAACGATCAGCCTATCGGCCAGTACTGGAACAAGGTTCTGCGCGTCGGCCCCTTCCCCAAGATAGAGGGTGGCACCGCCGAGAACTCCACCATGTACTTCCTGCCCGTGGGTTGCCAGCACTGTGAGAACCCCCCCTGCATCGAGGTCTGCCCCACCGGTGCAACCACTAAGCTCGACGACGGCACCGTGGTCATCGACCCCGACGAGTGCATCGGCTGCCAGGCTTGCGTGCCCGTGTGCCCCTATGGCGTCCGCTACCTCAACGAGGACAAAGGAGTTGTGGAGAAGTGCTCGCTGTGCCATGACAAGCTGGAACAGGATTTGCTGCCCCAGTGCGTCATGCAGTGCTGTGGCCGTGCACGTTTCTTTGGCGACGTTGACGAGGGCTACGATTCCTTCCGTGCCCCGGCCGACCCCTCC
Organism: uncultured Coriobacteriaceae bacterium; assembly: GCA_964510125.1. GTDB lineage: Bacteria > Actinomycetota > Coriobacteriia > Coriobacteriales > UMGS124 > CAIFEU01. The sequence continues at coordinate 11,127 of CAZEAF010000012.1, read as the reverse complement.
AAGGAGGGTACGGAGTTCGCCGATAAATCCTATAAGGGTACGGTCACCAACTTCGTGACTTATGGCGAGTACTGCAAGGCCTACACGGACGAAGAGGTCCATCACCTCTCCAACGCCGCAGGCAACAACCCGGCATTCGCCTACATTCTGCGCGACCGCGAGTGGCAGGAAGAGGAGTAGCCTATAAGAACTATCTCGCTCGCTAGCTAATCGTACCGATGCCCGGAGATAGGTCCTCCCGGATGGCTCCGGGCATCGTCTGCTTGTCTGCGACAGTAACTGCCTGCCTGCGGCAGACAGCCGGCGCGGGGCGTCTCGCCTTCTTCCACCCTTGCAAACACGGGACGCGCTCGGCCGATGGTTTGCCACAGGCAGCGGAGAGCCTCCGACGAGAACCCCTGTATCCCTCATCCTTGCAGAAACAGGTGATCTTGTATGGGGGTTCTTTTTATAATGAGCTGCAGGTAAACGTGCTTCAACGTGCAGGTCAGCATTAGTGCCGGACCCCGCCTTCGCGACTGGCGTTTGCGGGTTTGCTCGTCCGAATGACGTCTCGCAGGAGGAGGGGGCGTTGCATGGAGTTCCTCATTTTGCTGGTGATTGCGATAGCCTTTTCGCTGGGACTAAGCAAGCCGATTAAAAAGTTCCAGTGGATATTTTACCTTATTGCTATCGCGCTTTCGGTTATCTACATTGCAAATAAGCTTGCCGGAGTTCCGCCTTTCTCGTCGCTGGCTAGGCAGTTTATGTACCTCACGATTCAGAAGGGGTCGCTGGGCGTGGCCCTCTTTGTGGTCGTCATGTACATCGGCGTCTTCGACGGGTCGACCTGGGTGCGCCGACGCCTGGGGCCCATCCGCGGCGAGCTCTCGATTATCGCCTGGCTGCTGGTCGTGGGCCACGTGGTGGTGTACGCGGTCAACTACCTGCCTAAGGCATTTGGCGGTGTGTCCTTCAAGGCCAACGTCATGACCTCGGTCACCTTCGGCGCCATCCTTACGGTCTTGCTCATAGTGCTGGGCGTGACCTCCATCGGTGCGGTGCGCCGCGCCATGAAAGGCAAGTCTTGGAAGAAGGTACAGGTCTGGGCCTACCTCTTCTATGCGCTTATGTACGTGCACCTGGTTGCCATCCTGATGCCTTCCGCCATAAATGGCGCTCCGGTGGCCCGGGTGAGCGTGATTGTCTACACGGTCATTTTCGGCATCTACCTGGTCCTTCGCGTCCGCAAGGCCTTGCGCGACCGTAAGAAGGCCGACGCGCGGGCGGCAGACGTCGAAGCCGACGCCGGTCAGGTTGCGTCCATCGGGAAGGCCCAGTAGGAAGGGCCGACCGGGGCGGGGGAGGCGCCGGCACGGCGTGCGGCGTGCGGCGCCGTGACCCTTCGGGCCTGCTGGCCTGGAAGGCCACAGCGCCTCGCCCGCCCATATTCCTCTCTATAAAGTCACCGCTTGGCGTCGACGAGGTCCTCTAGCTCGCGGCGGTTGTGGACTTCGAGCTTGGCATAGACATGGCGCACGTGGGTGCGGGCTGTGTTGAAGGAGATGCAGAGCTCGTCGGCCACGGATTTGACGTCCATATGCTTGGCCAGCA
>CAZEAF010000012.1:0-9434 GCA_964510125.1 uncultured Coriobacteriaceae bacterium | reverse complement strand
CCATGCCTGCCTCGTCCGTCCCCCTGCCGCCAATCTCTCCCTCTTCCGCCTCCATCATCTGGGCGGTGGGGACCAAGGCCAGCGCCATGTCGCGCTTGCGGCTGCGCAGGAGGAAGAAGGCCGAGGCCAGGCATACCACGATGATAACCGCGCCAAAGGCGATTCTGGCATCGGCCGGCAAAAAGGCGGCCAGGGCCCCGCCCGCCGCGTAGCCGGCGAAGCAGGAGACCATGGCCGCCCCCAGCGTAAAGCCGTACACGCGGATGGCCGACATGCCCGTCGTGTAGGTCCACAGGTTGGCAAAGCACCAGACGGCGACAAGCAACGTCCCCTTGGCCAGGGTGGCCAGGCTGCCCGAGAAGCCCGGCTGCACCCCGAGGCCGGCGGCGGGGATGATAAAGACCATGGAGGCAACGAGCATGCCGTAGACCAGGCGGACGGAGGAGGAGGCGTCTCCGGTGGAGGGTCCCTCCTTGGCACGTCGACTGCATTTCCCTTTCCCCACCCCGTGGCCGGCAACGATACCAGCGACGACGAGGACCATGAGGGCAAGGACGAAGGCGGCGTCGGCCCGGGAGGAGGCAAACTCCCAGTCGCCAATCATGTGGGGGTAATAGCCGCGGACGGCGCTCAGGGCCAGGGCGATGAGGGCAAAGCGGCTTACGACATACCAAAAAGCAGGGACGAGGGTATCGTTTGCCTCGTCATGCATGAGCTCTGTCGAGTTGCCGGACGAAGAGATGAAGAAACTGAACAAGATCCCGGCAACCGGAAGCAAACCTGTCAGTGCCAGCACCCAGCTGTTGCCGTGGTAGATGGCGATGAGGGAGAAGAGGGCGTAGCCGAGCACGCCGCCTAAAACGGCCATGCAGGTTCCCACGGCGGCCTCGGTCGGAGGCGTCTCGGACACCAGAACGGCGCAGCGCAGGGCAAATATGCCCATGGCGGCGCCGGAGACAAAGGCACTCAGGAAAAAGAGGGGCACCGGGAGGAAACCGCCCAGTCCCACCCCGTAGGTCGTCAGGGTGCAGACAAGGCCGACGGCCACCATGGCGGGCAGGCTGCCAACCAGACGCCAGGCCCGGTCCGAGGCCAGCGCGCAGGCGATCATGGAGCAGCCCATGCCCAGGCTTCCCAGCACGAGCAGGGAGAAGGTGGCATCAAAGGCGGTCGTCTTGCTGCTTACGATGCAATCGCCCGAAAAGGCCACGGCCACCCAGGCCACCCAGAAGCCGACGGCAATCAAACCGCCGCCGCCCGCCTGTGTGTCCCCCTGCTTTGTCGCCGTCATGAGCCCTGCCTCGCCCTGCTCCCTATTCCCCTGCTTGGTTGGCAATTATCGCACAGGCATGGGTGGCTCCGAGATGGTGACGGCGAAGAACAAGGTCTCGACCTGGGTCGGCACCAGGTATGCGGCGCCGCAAGCGCCCCGGTGATTCCGCGGCTGTGACAGAAAACAAATCACTCATCGTGAGTGATAACCATGTCTACCTGCAGTTATAACGGAGAATCACTCATCATGAGGGATTGCCTGCGGGTTCGCGCGCACATATAAAGAAGTCTGGCAAAGAAGGTCGGCACTCAAAGGAGCCCAGGCACTCAAGGGGATTCGGGCACTTTGGGGCAAGGCCGGCCGAATGCGCGAGAGGCGCGGAAAGAGGGGAGCATGGCGGCAAAGAGCACGGAGACCCTCATCGGGCGCGACCCGGCAGGCGAACAGCTCTATCTGCAAACGCTCGAGCACTGCGAGGACGGGACGACCGAGGAAGAGGCTGCCGACTTTGTGGAAGGCCTGCGCACCAGCAGCCGCCAGGTCCAGTCCGGCTCGTCCATCGTCGCCACCTTGATTCGTCTGGGCGGCCTGGCCCGCACCATCCTGGTGGACGGCCGGCCCTACGCGGGGACAATCGGGGACCTACAACGCGACGAGAAGGTAGCCGACGACGCCAAGATCGAGACTCTCGTGCGCACGACCGAGGAGGGCTGCCGCATCGCCGCCCAGGTCCGTGCCCGCAGCGGCCTGGCCGCCCTCGTCGCCGCCCATCCCGAGCACCGGGACGGCTACATGGCCGCCCTTGAGGCCTGCGCCAAGGTACCGGAGGGACTTACCACCAACGAGCTGCAGGAACGTCTCATCGAAGCCGGTATCGTCCAGCCGGGCGTCGAGGGGGCGCAACAGCTTCACGCAAGCTATTTCACAAGCAAGCTCGAACGTGCGGGCGCGCTTGTCTGGGATAGACGGCACTGGTGCGCGACGCAGGAGGGCAAGGACGCGTTGGGCGCCTGAGGCCGGGCACGCAGGAGCAAGGGAACGAGAAGAAGGAGGATTGGATGACCGAACCGACTTTGACACGTCGTGGCTTTGTCGGGGTGGCTACGGCTTTTGCAACCGCAATGGCGGCGGGGTCGCTGGCACCGGGACTGGCCAATGCGACAAATTCGGCCACGCAGGACGCCGAAGAGCAGATTGTCTGCTCATCGTGCCGCGCGTGCATCAGCAACTGCGGCGTCAAGGTCCATGTCCGCGACGGGCGCGTCATTAAGGTCGAGGGAGACGAGCGCGACCCTATGAGCAAGGGCACGCTGTGCGCCAAGGGCCTGGCCGCCGTGCAGGCGCTCTACAACCCCATGCGCATGAAGTACCCCATGAAGCGCGCCGGCGAGCGCGGCGAGAACAAGTGGGAGCGCATCAGCTGGGACGAGGCAATCGAGACTGTCGTCGACAACCTCATGGAGGTCCATGACAAGGACCCCATGCAGCTGGTCATTTCCACCGGTGGCGGCGGCAACCCGCAGTTCTTCGGCCTGCACCGCTTCCTGCAGGCTTTTGGCGGCGGCAACTTCTTTGAGCCCGGCTGCGCCCAGTGCTACCTGCCCCGCATGTGCACCCAGCCCATGCTCAACGGTTGCAACGACACCTCGATCTCCGACTCCACCGTGTCCGAGATTTACTACGAGAAGGCCAAGCCCAACTGCCTGGTCATGTGGGGCGCCGACCCGTCTCAGTCCCACACCACCTCGGGCGGGCGCGCTGTGAACGACCTGCGCCAGCGCGGCACCAAGACCGTCGTCGTCGACCCCCGCTTCACGCCCGACGCCGCCAAGGCAGACGTGTGGCTGCCCGTCCGCCCCGCCACCGACGTGGCCATGGGCTTGGGCTGGGTCAACTACATCATGGCCAACAAGCTCTATGACGAGCAGTGGTGCAAGCAGTGGACCAACCTGCCTTTCCTGATTGACGAGGAGACCAAGCTCCTCTACCACGCCGACGAGCTCGGCCTAGGCGACCACGCCGATTACGTGGTGTGGGACAACAAGGCCGGCGAGCCGGTCGCCATGCCTTATCCCACCGACATGGACATCGACTTCGCCCTTGACGGCGAGTTCGAGGTCGACGGAAAGAAGAGCCGTACCGCCTTCCGCGCCATCTGGGATGTGGCACAGGAGTGGACGCTGGACAAGACCGCCGAGGTCTGCTGGTGCGAGAAGGAAGACATTGAGAAGGCCATAGAAATCTATGTCGAGGGCTCTCCCCACTCCGGCATCAACCTAGGCGTGGCCACCGACCAATACGAGCAGTCCTGCCAGGCCCCCGAGGTCGTCACCATCATCGAGAGCCTCATGGGCAACGTCTGCCACCAGGGCAACGCGATCCAGAGCCGCAAGAACCAGTCCATGGGCACCTACTTCCTGTTCCCGTTCAACCTCTTTGGGCCCAACGAGCTGGCCCCGACCGAGGATTGCGTGAACCGCCGCCTGGGCGTCATCGAGCACAAGGGCCTCAACTACTGGATGGCCAGCCACATCCCCACCATCATGAACGCGGCCGCCACCGGCGAACCCTACCAGCCTCTCATGTGGATCGACCGTTCGGGCAACAAGCTCGCCATGGTGGGCGACGCGACAACCTTCCTCGAGAGCATGAAGAACATCCCGTTCATCGTGCATATGGGCCTGAACATCTCCACCACCTCCATCGAGCTTGCGGACATCGTCCTGCCCACGGCCGAGTGGCTCGAGACCGCCTACGGCGCCGACCGCTGCAACATGTGGTTCATACGGCGTGACATCGTGCACCTCTTCGAGCATATGGACGAGACCTTCATCTGGTCCATCTTTGTCGAGAAGATGGCCGAGCGCGGCAACGAGACCGCCAAGATGGCCTTCGACCCGGAGATCACGGGCGCCGCAGGCCCCTACTGGCACACCTACGACGAGTACAAGGAGTACCTGGCCGGTTTCATGAGCAACTCCTTTGGCGAGAAGTGGACCTGGGAAGAGGCTTGCGAGAAGCTGCCCGCCGAGTTCGACACCATGGAGCACTGGATTGAGAGCTCCTGGGAAAGCTACGAGCAGCCCGGCGAGGACGGCCTGCCTGCCGGTTTTGGCACCAACTCCCGCCGTCTGGAGCCCTATGCCGAGGCCATGACCATCACCGGCCGCACCGGTGGCCCCACAGGTTCCTCCTTCTGGGATGGCTACGTACTGCCGCCGGCATCCGTCGACTATGAGCCCGTGCCCCACTACGTGGCTCCCGCCGAGGACCCGACGACCGACACCGAGTACCCCTATGTGCTTACCGAGGGCCGCGTGCCCATGTATCACCATGGCACCCTGCGCAACGTTCCCTGGCTGCGCGAACTCTACCCCGTTCCCCGTACCTGGATCAACCCGGCCACCGCAAAGGAGATCGGCGTCGAGGACGGCGACTGGTGCACCCTGGAGTCACGCCGCGGCAAGATCTACGGCCAGGTCCAGATTACCGAGGGCGTGGCTCCCAAGGTCATCTACCAGGAGCGTTTCTGGAACCCCGAGCTGCTTGACTCCGACGACCCCAGCCGTGCCTGGAAGGTTATGAACGTCAACATCCTGACCAAGAACGACGCCCCCTACAACCCCGAATTCGGTACATACACGCTGCGCGGTTTTACGGTCAAGGTAGAGAAAGCCGACGGTGCGCCCGAGGGCGTCTGGACCAAGCCCGAGCAGTTCGCTGCCTGGCTGCCTGAGTACACTGAGGATACGGGAGGAGGCTACGTCGCTTATGACGCGTAACGCTATCGTTGTCGATCTCAACCGCTGCATCGGCTGCTACGCCTGCGAGATTGCCTGCAAGCAGGAGCACGACGTCCCGCTGGGCGAGTATTGGAACAAGGTTTACACCGACGGACCCCAGGGGACGCACCCCCACATCACCCAGTACTGGCTGCCCACCATGTGCCAGCAGTGCGAGAACGCCCCCTGTATCGAGGTCTGCCCCACCGGCGCCAGCATGCGCGACCCCGACACGGGAATCGTCACCATCAACCGCGAAGCCTGCATCGGCTGCCAGGCCTGCATGTCCGTCTGTCCCTACGGCGTGCGCAGCTACAATGCCGGCGAGGGCAAGGTGGGTAAGTGCACTCTGTGCAACGAGCGCGTCAAGAGGGACGAGAAGCCCGCTTGTGTGTTGGCGTGCTGCGGCCAGGCCCGCTTCTTCGGCGACCTGGACGACCCGGAAAGCGATGCCTCCAAGGCGCTTGCCGCGGCCGACGAGAAGGACGTCCACAGCCTTGCTGACCAGGGTAACAAGCCCAGCACCTGCTATATCCTCTCGGAGCGTTATGCCGAGTGGGTCAGCGACGGCTACAACGGCTTCGAGCTCTTCAACCCGGAGCAGTAGCCCGTGAATCAGGGGACGGAGGTGCGATACACTATGCGCCTGCCGTCCCCTCCCGTCTCGACCCCCTGCGTGGCGGTACCAAGCCCGTTTCGACTGGAAAGGACCATTGATGGACAAGAACGCTGCTATTGAGTATTTCCAGGCGACGGGCGGTTTTTTGCGGACGCTTGCAAGCGCGCTGTACAAGGAGCTGGTGCCGGAGCAGATTGATGCCCTGAACGCTGCCAACCTGGGTGGGCTGGCCGATGCAGTCGATGACACCGACATGGCAGATGGCCTGCGTGAGCTGGGGCGTTATCTGGCCCGCGGCGGTGCCAACGTCCGCCAGGACCTAGCGGTGGACTATGCCCGCATCTTCCTGGCGGCGGGCATCCAGGATGGCAAGGCCGCCATTCCCTACGAGAGCGTCTTCACCTCGCCCGAAGGGCTGCTCATGCAGGACTCGCGCGACGACGTGGCCAAGGCCTACCGCAGCCAGGGGCTCGAAATCGACCACAGCCTGAACGACATCGAAGACCACATCACCTTCGAGCTGGAATTCGTTGCCAACATGTGCGACAAGACCGCTGCCGCCCTCGGTACGGGCGAGGAGCTCGGGGGCGAGCAGGTACAGGAGCTGTTGCATGTCCAGGTCGAGTTTGTGGACCGGCACCTGCTCAACTGGATCGATGGCTTGGCCCAGCGGGTCGACAAGTTCGCCGAGCTGGCCTTTTACCCGGCGATTATGAAGGTCGTCAAGGGAGCCCTTGTCGAGCATCGTGCCGTCCTGGTCGGGCTGATTGCCTAGAGCCGTGGATGGACACATGCGGAGGCTGGCTAGCGGCCAGCTACCTGTCTGAGATGCCGAGAAGTGTGCGTCTGGCATGTCTGGGATGCCGCGAAGTGTGCGTCAAAAGGGGGCCAGACGCTCACTTCGCGGGAAGTCAGACGCACACTTCGGCCGATTCCAGACAGGCAGCCTGCGGGACGGGGCTGCTCTTGCTCTGGGTGGGGGTGGCGTCCCCCAGACTCCTGAGGGGCGTGACCGGCCTGGGCCCGCGGCGGAGGCCACCCGCAAACCAATGCAAGGTTGTCTCTGTTGCCCCTATAACGTTTTCAAATCAATATATTGAAAAATATAATCAACATTATCATTTCATTATTTTACTAACAGCCTCGTTGCGATTTAAACTGCAATTTGACGGGGTAGGGGCCCCGCCGGTTGCACGGGCGCGAGCTGAGCGCCATGTCGAAAGGAGCCTATCATGTCCAATTTGAGCCGCAGGAGCTTCATCAAGCGTGCGGGCGCCCTTGTCGGTGCCGGAGCGGTAGGGATGGGGACGGTCTCCACGGCACTTGCGAACGAGGTTGTTTCCGAAGGCACGGTGTGGGACGAGGAGTACGACGTCGTCGTTGTCGGGGTCGGTCTCGCAGGGGCGACGGCGGCTGCCACGGTTGCCGTCGAGGGCAACGGGGAGACGTGCCTGCTTATCGAGAAGACCAACAACCCCCTTGGAGGGGGGAATAGTCAGTACAGCGGAGGCAGCGTGATCTACACCGACGCGGAGCACCGGGACGCCTGCCTTGCCTACTGGAAAGACCTCCGCGGGGACTGCACCACGACTCCCGACGACGTGCTCGAGGCGTTTGTCGACCATATGGCGACCAACATTGACTTTATGACGAAGCTGGGGGCGAAACCTGAGGACTACACCTTGTTTGCCCCGGGCCAGGCGCATCTTCTCAACGGCAACGACAGTGTGGCCGAATACAGCGGCAACAGCATCATCTCGTGCTGGCCGGAATATCCCGAGTTCGAGAACTCCGTCGCATGCGGCCGGATGATTTTCTCGGGCGAGGAGATGACCACGTTTTCCGTGTTCATGAATTCCGTCGTAAACGCCCACGAGGACGTGATCACGTTTAAGACAGGTGCCGCGCTGACGGGCCTCGTTCAGGACCCCGACACAAAGGCGGTCGTCGGCGCCGTTTACGACGACAACGGCACGGTTGTGCACGTCAAGGCGAACAAAGGCGTCATCATGGCCTTGGGAGGGTTCGAACGGAACTCGGAGATGCTCCAGGACTATCTGTCGCTGTTTAACGGGGTGCATATCGCCGGCCCGGGCAACACCGGAGACGGCATAAGGATCTGCGAAGACCTAGGCGCGAAGATGTGGCATATGAACTCCATGGCAGGCACTTGGAACGGGGCCGTTACCGTGGACGGGTCTCAGCATGCGCTGTGGTTTACCACCGGCAGGCAGTACGGCATCACCGTCGGGGTCAGCGGCCGCCGCTACTACATGGACGTCGACTACGTGGTCTCGCAGAGCTGGTACGACTATGTCAACGGGGATGCCCGGCTCGAGACCACCCCGGCGTGCCGGCACGGCCACTATAATTTCGGCGGCGAATGGCCCCACCTGATTCTTCCCAAGACGAGCTGGTTCATCTTCGACGCCGACAACCTTGACAACGCAGTGCGGGGCGGGATCAACAGGCTGACCGATGGCGACCCCGTCGAAGAGGGCTGGGCGGTGAAGGCGGACACGATAGAGGAGCTGGCCGAGATCATAGATGTGCCAGCGGACGAGCTGGCGCAGACGGTTGACACTTGGAACGAGAGCTGCGAGAAGGGCGTCGACGTGCAGTTCTACCGCAGCCCCGATTGGCTCACCCCTGTTGCGACGGCGCCGTTCTATGCGATACGGATGGAGCCGGAGTTCATCAACACGGACGGCGGCCCCGTGCGTGACGCCCATGCCCGCATCATCGACCGCGACGGCAACCCCATCCCGGGCCTCTATTCCGCCGGAGAGTTTGGAAGCGTCTGGTGCAACATGTACCAAGGCGGAGGCAACCTGAGCGAGTGCGTGCAGTTTGCGCGTATCGCTGTGGAGGACATCCTCGGCCTTTAGGCACGGGGCGGGAAACAGGCGCCGGCACCTGAGGTGATGGGCAGAGGGCGCCCATCAACCGATGCTCCGGGGGGGCGGGACGCGTTTCCGTCCCCCTTTTCTGCACCGGGCTCCCGCCCCCTCAAATCGAGGGCCCAGACGCCGGCAGAGGCTCACTGGTCGAACCCTTCGCGGATGCGCGCGCAATGCCCAGCGATTTCGGCGACCATTCGGACCACGAGCGGCTCCCACCTTTCGGGCACGAGCCCGGCGCCTTCCGTTGCCACCGACGCCTCCCTACCCACGGCTGTCTCCATCTGTCGCAGGGAGCGCCCATCGCTCGTCGAGGGCCGGCCACTCAGGCATGGGCTGTGTGGGCACGGCGGGCTCCCCGGCCTCCGTCGCGGGCCCGACGCGGACGGAAAGGCCGAGCTCGCGCAGGATTGCAAGGGTCTTCCCGAGCCCTATGTTGCCGCCCTCGCCCGCCTCGAAGGCGTAGACCGTCCGGGCGCTCACCCCCGCGCGGGCTGCGAGGGACGCGCGGGAAAGACCCAGGTCCTCGCGGAACCTCCGGGCGATTCCTCCCACCTGCTCCGACGAGCGTATTGTCTCCATTTCCGCGCCTCCCCCAATCAAACAGGCTACGCGATATCCTGCGTTACGCAATATAATGCGTTACGCAGGATATCGCGTAACAACTGACTAGTCAACCCACGCCCGGGCTGCCTGGGCCCCATCGCCCCTTGAGCGGGAGGATCATGGTCATCAGCGTCTCGCGCCCGGGTTCGCGCCTCGGGAAACCATGTCGTCGCATCTTTGTCACAGGCTGATTCTGTGTGGCAGCATGCAATGCTTTCACCACGCGCGCTACCGAAGCGCGGGGCGCTGTCTTC
>CAZEAF010000011.1:27749-29666 GCA_964510125.1 uncultured Coriobacteriaceae bacterium | reverse complement strand
CCAGGCTGCAAGGTTGGCGCCTACCGCTCAGCGCTCCCCAGGAGCGGGGGCGTGGTCCTGGAGCTGCTCGGAGGTGTGGGCCACGTCCGCATGCAGGGCAAAGAGGTCGTCCACGCTGGTGAACTCCCCATGGGTCACCAGACGCACGCCCAGCTCGTCGTCAATCAGGGTGTAGCCGGCGATGCCAGTGGACTTGCGGTAGGCGCGGCAGAAGCCGCCGTCGATGACCAGCCGCAGGCCCCCAGCGCGCACCGGCGACTGGCCTTTGGGCAGCTTGACCGGGGTGTGGCCGTTCACGATGACCGCGTGGTCGGGGTCGAGGCCGAACTCCTCCAGAATCATCCGCGCGGGCAGCGGGTCCTCGTTGGTGAGGGCGTAGTAGGGGTCCTCGGGCTCCACCCAGGTGGACTTGTCGTCGATATAGGTGCGCTCGAAGGTCTTGACCACGCGGCCCATGAAGGTGGACTGCCAGCCGGTCCACAGGAAGCCCATCCAGTCCAGGTCGACCTGGTCGCGGACCTCCCACGCCCGACGGCACAGGACATCGGTCCAGTCGAGCAGGTCGCGGCCGCCACGGGTCTTGTCGCCGCAATCCACCTGGGCAAAGGCGCCCCCCTCGGTCAGGGGCACGCAGCCATGGACCAGAAGGTAGCCCTGGCGGCCCGGCTGGCTAGGCAGGACCAGGTAGGTGGCGCCCCGGTCGTAGAGCCACTGGATTTGGCGCTGCAGACGGGCACTGCCGGTGAAGGCCGCCACCAGGCCGTCCATGACCCGGGCTTCCTCGGCTGTGAACGCGTAGGCGTCGCCGCCCAGGTCCACCGTGGGAAAGTCGCAGGTATTGAGCGCGTAGTCCACCCCGTCGACGGGCACCGTGCCCGCGGTCAGGTCCATCTTGTCCAGCAGCAGGCGCCCGTCCATATGCCACTCGGGATGGCGACGGATGGCCTGGCCCTCGCTCTTGAAGAGCAGAACTGAGATGGCCTTGTAGAGAGGGTCCTTCTTCTCGCCCTCGTCTTTGTAGGTGGCCTGGCCGAAGGCGCGCAGGGCCTCCAGGGAGATGCCGTAGCCCTCCTCGAACTGGGCGGTGTTGCCGTACTTGATGTTGTTGCGCAGGAGGGTGGCAATGCAGCAGGGGTCGCCGGCAGCCGCGCCCATCCAGCAGATGTCGTGGTTGCCCCAGACCACGGCAACCTCGGGCACCTGCATGAGCTGGTCCATGACGTCGTCGCCGTGGGCCCCGCGGTCCCAGATGTCGCCCAGCATGTAGGAGGCTCCAGAGCAGAGACGGCGGACCCAGAAGGCCAGGGTGCACATGGCGGTCCGGGCCTGGCCTGCGGCGATGAGTGCCTCGACCGCGGCGTCAAAGGCCTGCTCGCCTCGCCGGCCGGCCGCGCTCCAGCCCACCAGCCTCTCGAGGGCAGCCGCGTCCTGGGGCTGGCAGGTCACCTCGGGGACGGGGCAGCCGGTCTGCCCGAGGACGACGCTAGGGTCGGTCTCCCCCGCGGCGGCGCCCGTGAGCTGGGCCTGGGGGTAGTCGCGGCCGAGCAGGCTCACCAGCATGGCCAGCGAACCAATCTTGTCCAGCCACCAGGTGCGGGTGTCCAGCTGCTTGGCATGGGCCCGGTCGCAAACCACCTCGGGGTAGTAGACGGCCTCGAGGAGCCTGGCGATGGCGTCGGGCGAGGCGGCGCCGGACAAAGACCGCTCGAGCACCTCGCGGACCGAGCCCGACCGGGACCTGACCAGGTGGGTGAAGGCGGCCGCCTCGCCGTGGATGTCGCTCACAAAGTGCATGGCGCGGGGCGGCAGTTTGGCAAGGCCTGCCGAGAGGACCGACTCCGCCAGGCCCGAGCTCGTCGATTCCGTGTCCTTGGTCATAGTTTCTCCTCTTGGTGAGTCGCTGCCCGGCCGTCGCCG
>CAZEAF010000011.1:0-27649 GCA_964510125.1 uncultured Coriobacteriaceae bacterium | reverse complement strand
CTTGGTCATAGTTTCTCCTCTTGGTGAGTCGCTGCCCGGCCGTCGCCGGCGCCCGAGGTCCCGCCCGAGGTCCCGCCGCCGGCCTCCGCCCGGGCCCGGTCCACGATGGCGCTGGCCCTGTCGACCATGCCCGGCAGGTAGGTGCGGGCCTTGTCCAGGGCCGCGTTGGCGACCTTGGAGACCTTCTCGGCTGCCGCGGGGTTATGCTGGGCAAGGCTGGCGCGCGCCTTGTCCAGGCCACTCGCAATCTCGGCCGGGGTGGGCGCCACCTCGCGCACGGCGCGGCCCACCTCGTCCCCCACGGCCTTCTTGACCGACGGGGGGACCAGGTGACCGGCCATCTGCGCGGCCTTCTTCGCTGAGCGCATGACGCCCATGGCGCCTCCCTTCCCTTCTGGCTCAGGGTGGATTGACAGACGATTGTACCCGATGGGCATGCACAAAAAAGGCGGCCCTCCCAGCGGGGAGGGCCGCCTGGTCAGGCAGCCTCGTGCTTGCGTGCTTTCCGGCTACTCGGCCGGGGTGGCCTCGGGCTCGGCAGCGGCCTCCTCGGCAGGGGCCTCGGAAGCAGCCTTGGCAGCGAAGGCGGCGGCGCGCTTGGCCTTCTCAGCCTTCTTGGCCTCGCGCTCGGCCTTGGCGGCCTCGGCGGCGGCGGCGTTGGCGGCAGCCTTGGCAGCCTTGGCCTCCTGGGCCTTCTTGAGGGCGGCAGCGGCGGCGCCGCCGAACTTGTCAGAGAAGCGCTGGACGCGTCCGCCGGTGTCGACGAACTTCTGCTGGCCCGTGTAGAACGGGTGGCACTTGTTGCAAAGCTCGACGGAAAGCTCGGGCTTGGTCGAATGGGTCTTGAAGGTGTTGCCGCAGGTGCAGCGAACCGTGCACTCCACGTAGTCGGGATGAATGCCCTGCTTCATGAAACTCTCCTTCTGGTGGCGGTTGCGCCTTGGTTCCGACCAAGGCCGGCAAGTTGGAGATATTACCACACAGGGAAACGCCGTGCTTCGACGCGACGGGTCCTTCACGCCTTCGCGACAGGCCGGCCGGCCAGTCGCCCCAGCGACTCGGCGGCGTAGCGCCGGCACCACTCGTCCTGGCTGCCCCGGGCCAGGTCCAGGGCCTGACGGACCCGGTCGCGCGCCGTCCCCTGGGCGGGCAGGTAGCCCAGAGCCCAGACCGCCATGGCCACCAGGTCGCCCTGGCCAGGCTCATGGTCGTCCTCGGTCGCCTGAGCCGCCTCGAGGCCCGCAGCGTCCTCGGCCAGCCGGCAGGCCGCGTCCACCGCGCGGGCCACGCCGCCGTCGTCTTGCGGTAAGCTCCCGCGGTCGGCCCGGCGGGCCAGGCCGTCCAGGGCGCTCACGCGGACCAGCGGGGGCTGGCTCTCCTCACAGGCCAGGCGGACCAGCTCGGCCAGGCCGGCGGCCCCGTCCAAAAGGCCCAGGCTGGCCGCGGCGTTGGCGCGGACCCGGGCGGCGGCGTCGCCGGCCAGGACCAGCAGGGGCTCCTCGGCCCGGGCGTCGCGCAGAGTGCCCAGGGCGGCCGCGGCGTCGGCCCGCACACCGTCGTCGGGGTCGAAGGCCATGACCACCACAGGGGTGAAGAGGGCAGCCAGCTGGTCTGCGGCCAGGCCTCCCCGGACCGCGATGCTGGCCAGGGCAAAGAGGATGCCCGACCTCACCTGCGCCGACCCGTCGTGCACGGCGGCCAGCAGGCTCGGGATGCAGGCCGGGTCGCACATGCGGCCAAGGGCCTGGCAGGCCAGGACCCGCACGCCCTCATCGGGGTCGGCCAAGAGCTCACAGAGGGGCCCCGTTGCCGCCGACGTCCCCAGGGTCCCCAGGGCTATGGCCACGCTCTTGCGCACCCGCACGTCGGCCTCGTGGGCCAAGGCCGCCAGTGCCGCCGCTCGCTGCTCGGGGGTCATGTCCTTTGCGTCCTGCGCCACCGGGGCTCCTCTCGCTTGCCTTGCCGCATGTGTGTGGTATTGGTGCCCATCCCACCCGCCAAGCCTACCCTGTGCCGCCTGCCGAGCCGCGAAGCCGCGGGGGCATGCGGAAAACGGCTACAATTCCCCACGTCCGCCACTGTCGACCGCACCGAGGATGCCATGAGCGAGAGCCTCGAGACCATCCCTGACACCAGCAATGCCATGACGGGCGCCGACCGGCAGGCCCGGCCCTTCCCCAACTCGCCCGCCGACCTCTTCTGGCCCCCGGCCTTCGACGCGGTCATCTTCGACTTCGACGGGACCATAGCCGACTCGGGCGACATCTGGAGGCAGGTCGACCGCATCTTCCTCGCCGAGCGGGGCCTGACCTACACGCCGGATTACTCGCTGGCCATGGCCGCCCTGGGCTTTGGCGAGGGCGCTGAGTACACTATCGAGCACTTCGGGCTGGACGAGGACCCCCAGGACATCTGCAATGAGTGGAACCGCATGGGGGCCGAGCTCTACCGCGACAGCGTCAACCTGCGGCCGGGCGCTCAGGCCTACATAGAGCGCCTGCGCCGACTGGGGGTTCCCGTGGCCCTGGCCACCACCAACGACGAGAGCGTGCTGGCCTCCATGGTGCCCCGGGTGCGGGTGGACGAGCTCTTCGACACCTGCGTCCACAGGGCCGAGGTCGCCCGGTCCAAGCACTTCCCCGACATCTACCTGGAGGCCGCCAGGCGCCTGGGCGCCGACCCCGCCCGCTGCCTGGTCTTCGAGGACATCACGCCGGGCGTCCTCTCCTCGCAGGCGGCGGGCATGACCGCCTGCGGCGTGTGGTCGAACGACCCCGCGCAGGACCCGGAGGAACTGCACGGGGTCGCGAGGCTCTGGCTCAACGACTGGCGCGACCTGCTCTGACGCCGGGAGCTAGGAATCGGCCCAAGGCCCAGGTCGGCGCAGGCCCCACCCTTTATTCCTACTCTACGGAGTCGGGCTCCACGGGAATCTCGGCCGAAGGGGCCCCCGCCGTCTCAGCCGCCTTGGCGCGGGACTCCCGGGAGGCCTGCTCGTCGCGGCTGACCACAATCTCGCCCTCGTCGTTCACGTCCACCAGTACGACGTCGTTCTCCCCCACCCTGCCGTCGATGATGAGGTTGGCGATGCCGTCGACCACGCGCGTCTGGACCAGGCGGCGCAGGGGGCGGGCGCCGTAGACCGGGTCGAGGCCGCCCAGGGACAAGGCGTCGATGGCGGCAGGCGTGACCCGCATGGTGAGCCGCTCGTCGGCCAGGCGGTCGCGCACCTCGTCCAGCTGGATGTCCACAATCTTCTCCAGCTGGTCCAGGCCCAGCGAGTTGAAGGTCACGATGTCGTCGATGCGGTTGAGGAACTCGGGCTTGAAGGTGGCGTGCAGGACCTGGTTGACCATCTCCTGCATCTTCTTGCGGTCGCCGTCCTTGCCGGCCTCGAGGATGTACTGGGAGCCGGCATTGCTGGTCATGATGACAATCGCGTTCTTGAAGCTCACGACCCGGCCCTGGCCGTCGGTCAGGCGGCCGTCGTCGAGTACCTGGAGCAGGACGTTGAAGACGTCGGGGTGGGCCTTCTCGAGCTCGTCCAGCAGGATGACCGTGTAGGGGTGACGGCGCACGGCCTCGGTGAGCTGGCCGCCCTCCTCGTAACCCACGTAGCCGGGGGGCGCGCCGATGAGACGCTGGACCGAGAACTTCTCCATGTACTCGCTCATGTCGATGCGGACCATGGCCCGCTCGTCGTCGAACAGGGCCGCCGCCAGGGTCTTTGCCAGCTCGGTCTTGCCGACGCCGGTGGGACCCAGGAAGAGGAATGAGCCCAGGGGCCGGTTGGGGTCGGCCAGGCCAGCGCGCGAACGACGGACAGCGGAGGCCACAGCGTGCACGGCCTCGTCCTGGCCGATGACCCGCTTCTTGAGCTCGTCCTCCAGGTGGCGAAGCTTGTCCATGTCGCCCTGCATCATCTTGGACACCGGCACGCCCGTCCAGTGGGACACGACCTCAGCAATCTCGTCGGGCGTGACCTCCTCCTTGAGGATGCCGCCGGACTCCTGCTTGGTGCGCAGGTCTTCCTCGGCCGCGCGGTACTCGGCCTGCAGGGAGGGGATGGTGGAGTAGCGCAGCTCGGAGGCCTTGGCCAGGTTGCCCTCCCGAGTGGCCCGCTCCTCCTCGGTCTTGGCGTCGTCAATCTTGCCCTTGAGCTCCTGGACGTGGTCGATGACGGACTTCTCGTTCTGCCAGGCGGCCTTCATGCCGTCCAGCCTCTCGCGGGTCTGAGCGATTTCGCCGCGCAGGGTGGCCAGGCGCTCCTGGGAGGCCTCGTCGTCCTCCTTCATGAGGGCCTGCTCCTCAATCTGCATCTGGGTGAGCTGGCGGTCGACGGCGTCGATGTCGCTGGGCATGGAATCGAGCTCCATGCGCAGGCGGCTGGCCGCCTCGTCGATGAGGTCGATGGCCTTATCGGGCAGGAAGCGGTCGGTGATGTAGCGGTCGGACAGCTGGGCCGCGGCCACCAGGGCGGAGTCGGTGATGCGGACGCCGTGGTGGATTTCGTACTTCTCCTTGATGCCGCGCAGGATGGAGATGGTGTCCTCCACGCTGGGCTGCTCGACCATGACCGGCTGGAAGCGGCGGGCCAGGGCGGCGTCTTTCTCGATGTACTTGCGGTACTCGTCCAGGGTCGTGGCGCCGATGGCATGCAGCTCGCCGCGGGCCAGGGCGGGCTTCAGGATGTTGCTGGCGTCCATGGAGCCCTCGGAGGCGCCGGCGCCCACGATGGTGTGGAGCTCGTCGATGAAGAGGATGACCTTGCCGCTGGCCTTCTTGACCTCCTTGAGCACGCTCTTGAGGCGGTCCTCGAACTCGCCGCGGTACTTGGCACCGGCCACCAGGGCGCTCATGTCAAGCTCGATGAGGTCGTGGTCGCGCAGGGTGGAGGGCACGTCGCCGGCCACGATGCGCTGGGCCAGGCCCTCGACGATGGCCGTCTTGCCCACGCCGGGCTCGCCGATGAGAACCGGGTTGTTCTTGGTGCGCCGCGACAGGACCTGGACGGTGCGGCGAATCTCCTCCACGCGGCCGATGACCGGGTCGAGTTTGCCCTCGCGGGCCAGCTCGGTCACGTCGCGCCCATACTGCTTGAGGGCCTCGAACTGCGGCTTTGCGTCAGCCGAGGTCACATGCTCGTCGCCCCGCAGGTCGGCGTAGGCCTTCTGCACGCGCTCGTGGGTCACGCCCGAGCCGTTGAGAACCTTGCCTGCGGCGCCGCGGTCGGCCGTCAGGGCCAGCAGCAGGTGCTCGGTGGTCACAAAGGAGTCGCCCATCTTGGCAGCCAGCTTCTCGGCCTCGTTGAAGACGCGCGTGAGGTCGTTGGACATGCCCACCTGGACGTCCCCGGAGACCTGCGGGACCTTGGCTAGGGCGTCGTTGCACGCGGACTTGAGCTGGGCCGGGTCAGCCCCCACCCGCTCGATGATGGCGGCGATGTTGCGCTCGCCGGAGTCGAGCAGGGCCTTGAGCAGGTGGATGGGCTGCACCTCGGCGGCCGAGGCGTCGCTTGCAATTCCTATGGCGGCCTGCAGGGCTTCCTGCGAGGTCATCGCCAGTTTGTCGAGCCTCATACTTGCCCCTTTCTCCCGTCATGGCAGGGCAGGCGCACATCCATGCCCGCCGTTCATTAACCGAAATCAGCAGCTGCCCCGACGCGCCGTTCTGCTCCCGGCCGCACCCTGACCGTCGTCGCGGCCGGGGCTGCCATCCTCAAAGAGGCGCCCCAGGTAGCCGCGGGTGCCATCCATGCCCTCGTAACAGGTGAGAGCCGTGATGGTCTCGCGCGTCTTGTACTCGCGCACCTGCTCGCGCAGGGTCTTGCACTCGGCCCGCAGGTCCTCGATTGCCTCGTTGAGCTCGTCGATCTGGTTCTTGAGGTCGAGGATGCGGACCGCCCCCGCCAGGTTGATGCCCTCGTCAGTGAGCCGGCCTATGAGCTCCAGACGCTCGATGTCAGCCTGGGAGTAGAGGCGGGTGTTGCCATGCGAGCGGCTGGGGCTCACGAGGCCCTTCTGCTCGTAGATGCGCAGCGTTTGCGGGTGCATGCCCGTGAGCTCCGCCGCGACCGAAATCATGTAGAGGGGGCGGTTCTTGTCAGCACCACCTGAGCCTTCGCTTTTTCTGGCAGGCATCGCTTACCGCCCCTCCTCGATGGCCGCACGGATGTCGCGGGAGTCGGCCTGGGCCAGCCGCTCGTAGAGGTCGCGCTCCTCGTCGGTCAGGCCCTTGGGGATGCGCACATCGACCTTGACGTAGAAGGACCCGCGCACGCCCGAGCCCCGCCGCTTGACGTCCGGAGCGCCCAGGTCCTTGAACCTGAACACGCGGCCGGACTGGGTGCCTGCGGGAATCTTGAGCAGCAGGCGCTTGCCGTTGGGGGCGGGCACCTTGATTTCGGCGCCCAGCACCGCCTCGGACACGCTCACCGGCAGGGTCATATGGACGTCGGCGTCGTCGCGCGTGTAGAAGGGGTGTGATCCCAGGTGGGTCACCACGACCAGATCACCGCGCTCACCGCCGTTGGAGCCATACTCGCCGCGGCCCCGGTAGCGCAGCTTGCCCCCGTCGACCGCGCCCGCGGGGATCTTGACGGTGAGCGACTCGGTCGACCCGGTGGAGGGGATGCGGTAGGTGACCTTACGAGTCACGCCCTCGATGGCGTCCATGAAGGGCACGTCGATGGCCAGGGACAGGTCGGCACCGCGGGCCGGGCGGGGCTGCCCCCAGCCGTTGAAGCCCGCGAAGCCCGTCTGTCCGGGGTCCCACTCGGTCCCGAAGGCTCCCTCGCCCCGCAGAATGGACTCGATGATGGACTGGAAGTCGACGCCGGCCCCGCCGCCAGCGCCGGGACGGCCGCCCATGAAAGCGCCGTACTTGAGGGCCTGGTCGTACTCGGCCCGCTTCTTGGAGTCGGACAGGATGGTGTAGGCCTGGCTGATCTTCTTGAAGGTCTCGGCGTCCCCGCCTGCGTCGGGATGGTGCTTGACCGCAAGCTTCCTGAACGCCTTGCTTATCTCGTCGGTCGAGGCATCCTGCGCCACGCCGAGGATCTCATACAGGTTCTGCTCACTCGCCATGTGCGCCACCTCTCTTTCGAAGGCAGACCGCGCCGAGCTGGGCCCGACGCGGTCTGCCTGCATTGCTCATGTCTTGCGCGCCGGCAGGCACAACGCCTACTTGCCCGCCTGCGTGTCCGCGGGGGCGCCCTCAGCGGTCTCCGCGGGGCGGCGCGGGCCTCCCTTGGTCACGGTGACCATGGCCTCGCGCAGGACGCGCTTGCCCATGCGGTAGCCCTTCTGGTAGACGTCGCGCACCGTCTCGTCGAAGACGTCGGGGTCATCCACGAAGCCGACCGAGCGGTGCTCGTTGGCGTCGAAGGGCTGACCCGCCGGGTCAATCACCTGGACGCCGGTCTTCTCCAGGACCCCGGCGAACTTGGTGTGGACGGCGTCGATACCGTCGACGAACTGGGCGAAGGCACCCTCGGGCTGGGAGGTCTCGGCATGGTCGAGCGCGCGCTCGATGTCGTCCATGACCGGCAACAGCTTCGTCACCAGGGACTCGGCCGCGCACTGGCGCTCCTGCTCGCGCTCGCGGGCGGTGCGCTTGCGGAAGTTGTCCCACTCGGCCTCCAGCCGCATGTAGCGGTCTTCGGCGTCCTTGGCGGCCTTGCGGGCCTTTTCCAGGTCCTCGAGGGAGAAGACCTCGTCATCCGAGGTGATAGGGTCTGTCTGGTCTTCCTGCTCGTCTGCGTCCTCTTGCCCGTCCGCGTCCTCGACGGGCGTAGCCTCCACGACCTCGGCCTCAACCTCAGCCTCGGGCTGCTCGTCGACAGCCTCGGGCGCTGCGGGGCCGGCGGCCGCAGCCTGCTGCCCCTGCTCCTCATCGGGGTTGACGACTTTGACCTTCATCGTTAGTTCCCCTTCTTATCGTCGTCGACGACCTCGTAGTCGGCGTCGACAACGTCGTCGGAACCCTGCTGGGCGCCGGGGTTGGCGCCTGCGGCACCGGAGGCTCCCTGCTGGGAGTTGACGTTGGAGTAGACAATCTCGGCCATCTTGTAGCCGACCTGCTTAAGCTCCTCGCCCGCTGCCTTGATGGCCTCGGTATCGGTGCCCTCCAGGGTCTTCTTGGCCTTGTCGATGGCGTCCTGGGCCTGCCTCTTGAGGTCGTCGCTCACCTTGTCACCCAGCTCGGACAGGGTCTGCTCAGTGGAGTAGACGAGGGAGTCGGTCTGGTTGCGGATTTCGACCTCGTTCTTCTGCCTCTGGTCCTCCTCGGCGTGGGCCTCGGCATCCTTGACCATGCGGTCGACTTCGTCGTCGGACAGGGCCGTGGAGCCGGAGATGGTAATCTGCTGCTGCTTGCCGGTGCCCAGGTTCTTGGCCGAGACCTTGACGATGCCGTTGGCGTCGATATCGAAGGTGACCTCGATTTGAGGCACGCCGCGGCGGGCGGCCGGGATGCCGGTGAGCTGGAACTTGCCCAGGCTCTTGTTGTCGCGGGCCATCTCACGCTCGCCCTGCAGGACGTTGATTTCGACGCTGGTCTGGTTGTCGGAGGCCGTGGAGTAAATCTCGGTCTTGGAGGTCGGGATGGTGGTGTTGCGGTCAATCATCTTGGTCATGATGCCGCCCATGGTCTCGACGCCCAGCGACAGCGGGGTGACGTCGAGCAGGAGGATGCCGGACACGTCGCCGGTCAGGACGCCGCCCTGGACGGCAGCACCCACGGCCACGACCTCGTCGGGGTTGACGGACATGTTGGGCTGCTTGCCGGTCATACGCTTGACCAGCTCCTGCACAGCGGGCATACGGGTGGAGCCACCGACCAGGATGACCTCGTTGACCTCGGAAATCTGCAGGCCGGCGTCGGACAGGACCTTGGTGACGGGCTGCTTGCAGCGCTCGAGCAGGTCGTGGGTGATGCGCTCGAACTCGGCGCGGGTCAGCGTGTAGTCCAGGTGCTTGGGGCCGGAGGCGTCGGCGGTGATGAAGGGCAGGTTAATCTGGGCCTGCTGGGCGGCGGACAGCTCCTTCTTGGCGTTCTCGGCCGCCTCCTTGAGACGCTGCAGGGCCATGGGGTCGTTGCGCAGGTCGATGCCGTTGTCGGCCTTGAACTTGTCGGCCAGCCAGTCGATGACGCGCTGGTCCCAGTCATCGCCGCCCAGGTGGTTGTCGCCGTTGGTGGCCAGGACCAGGAAGACGCCGTCGGCAATCTCGAGCAGGGACACGTCAAAGGTGCCGCCGCCTAGGTCGAAGACGAGAATCTTCTCGTTCCCGCCCTTCTTGTCGAGGCCGTAGGCCAAAGCGGCGGCCGTGGGCTCGTTGACGATGCGCTGGACGTTGAGGCCTGCAATCTTGCCGGCGTCCTTGGTGGCCTGGCGCTGGGCGTCGTTGAAGTAGGCCGGGACGGTGATGACGGCGTCGGTGACCTTCTCGCCCAGGTACTTCTCGGCGTCGGTCTTGAGCTTCTGCAGAATCATGGCCGAGACCTCTTCGGGCGTGTAGTCGTGCCCGTCGATGTCGACGGCGCAACGGCCGTCCTTGCCCTGGTGGATATCGTAGGCGACGGTCTTAATCTCGGAGCCGACCTCGCTGAAAGAGCGGCCCATGAAGCGCTTGATGGACGAGACGGTGTTCCTGGGGTTGGTGACGGCTTGGTTCTTGGCCGGCTTGCCCACCACGCGGTCGCCGTTGTCGCGGAAGCCCACGACGGACGGGGTCGTGCGGTCGCCCTCGGCGTTGACGATAACAGAGGGCTCGCCGCCCTCGAGAACGGCGACGCAGGAGTTGGTGGTACCCAAGTCGATGCCGATAACCTTGCTCATGATGAAATCCTCTCTATTCTTGTGCGGCCTGCCAGTGCGCGCACGCTCCGGCGGCCTCTCGCTGCCTTCTGGGTCCTTGTATTCCCCCCCGTTTGCCGTCTTATACAAAATCTAAGTGTCCATATAACAAGTTTTTTACAGGCCCGCATGAGGGATGTCTGGGAGCCGGGCCGCCCCGCGCATGGGCGCCCTCCCCGGCCGCCTGCCCGACGTGTGGAAGCAATGAGGAGACGCGGGCTTTCTGCACATCCGTGCTGCCCACAGCACCCTTGCGCGGAAAAAGCCCTTGCGAAGGGGGTAAAACATGCTATCTTGCAGGCGTCCAAAAAGGCGCCGCCTGCCCTGCGCCGACATGCTCGGCGGAGTACGGCAGTCCCTGCGGAGGAGACCCGGAGAGAAGCGCGCGGCACCGGGGCCGCGCACAGTGAGGAGAAGAGTCATGTCGCACCCTATCATCGAGACTGACAACTGCATCGGCTGTGGCTTCTGCGTCGACGCCTGCCCCATGGGCGTCCTGGAGGTCAAGGACAACGTCGCCACCGTCGTCGACGAGGACTCCTGCATCGCCTGCGGCGCCTGCATGGGGGCCTGCTCCACCGGCGCCATCACCGACATCGCCGAAGATTAGCGCCTGCACCAAACCCAGCGTATATATTTAGATGACGAAAGGGGGGCGTCCCGGAAGGGGCGTCCCCCTTGTTTGACGGACGCACGCCGGGCGAGGCAGGGTCAGAACGGCTCGGCGAGGGGTGGGACGAGCTTGAGGCGCTCCCACATGACCCGCTTGCCGCCGGGGTCGCCGAGGGCCTCCGCAAAGCCCCCCAGGGCCAAAAGGCGGCGGCCCATGCAGCGAACCACATGTCCCGGCTCGGGGACCGGGTCCAGCTCCCAGGCCTGCGCCACCGCCCGGGCGGCCTCGTCGTCGCAGCAGATGACGACCTCAGGATCGAGCACCTCGATGGCCCAGCCCAGGTCGTCTGGGTCGGCCGGCTGCCAGCCGTCGGACGTGCGCACGCGGCAGGAGAGCCCCGCCCAGGCGTCGGCGGTGTAGCCCAGCTTGGCCAGGGCCGCCAACAGGGCCGCACCGTCCGGGCCGGCCAGCAGGTCGCCGCCCTCGCACTCCTGAGCGCTCTGCGCCCCCTTGACAAGCAAGGCGATAGGCGTGGTGGCTCCCACCTGGGCAAACCCCAGGCTGCGCATGCGGTCCATCTCGTCTGCTTGCCGCGCGGCAAAGTCGTCCGCCATCCTCAGCGCCATCTGCGCCGCCAGCTCCCGCCCGGCGCCCACCTCGTCTGCCATCCGCCCGCTCCCCTCGTCGGCCTCGGTCCCCTCCCATGATACGTTCGGACGCGGCGGCCGGGCTCGAACCTGCCAGATATGGAGGAACGGTCGCCGGGGGCGCGGGGTCTTTGCGGGCGGCTCCACGGGTATACGAGCAATGTCGTAGGAAAACATCGCACCCCCACCGTCCCCGCGACGGATCGAGAAAGGACAGGCTATGAGCACGCCCATCACTCTCACCGAGTCCACGTTTGCCGCCGAGGTCGAGCAGTCCCCCATCCCGGTCCTCGTCGACTTCTGGGCCAGCTGGTGCGGGCCCTGCCGCGCGGTTGCCCCCGTTCTGGACGAGATTGCCGACGAGAAGGCCGGCGCCCTCAAGGTCGGCAAGGTCAACGTCGACGACGAGCCGGCCCTGGCCACGCGCTTCCGCGTTATGTCTATCCCCACGCTCATTCTCTTCAAGGACGGCCAGCCGGTTGAGACCATCGTCGGCGCCTCCCCCAAGGCCTCCCTTTTGAGCAAGATAAGGCCGCACTTGGCCTAGGCCCCGGCTGGGACGCAGCCGTCGAAGGGCTCGGGCAGCCAAAGCCGGACGGCCCAGGCGTCGCAGGTCCCGCACCCTTTCCGACGCGCTGTCAGCAAGGTCATACAGATGCCCGCCTTTTCTGTGACCCGTTCACAGGAGGCGGGCGTTTTTGTATGCTTGTCATGCACACGAATCATCCCGTTTGTCACACCGCTGCGGGTACCCGAGGCAAAAAAAGGATGGCATGCATGGCTAGCGACCTTGTCCGGTTCAGTATCGCAATCCCCGCCGAGCTGCTCAACGACTTTGACGAGTACGCCTCCCACCGCGGCCTGCTCGCCAACCGGTCCGAGGCCATCCGCGACCTTATCCGCGACGCCCTCGTGGAGAAGGACCTGGCCGACCCCGCAGCCGAGGTCGTTGGCTCCATCACCATCGTCTACGACCACCACGTGCCGGACCTGACCCGCAAGATTGACTCGGTCGAACACAACTACCCCGACGTGGTCGTCTCGTCCATGCACGTCCACCTGGACCACCACAACTGCCTCGAGGTCATCGCTGTGCGCGGCGCCTCGAGGAAGGTCCACGAACTGTCCGAGTGCCTGCTGGGCATCAAGGGCATCGTCTATGGCAAGCTCACGTCGGTCGCCACCAAGCAGAGCCTCGAAGAAGCGGGGGCGTGAGGAGCCAGGATGAGCAAGACGAACGCCGACAGCCCCATCGTCCACATCCACGTCCATGTGACCGGCATCGTGCAGGGGGTGGGTTACCGGCCCTTCGTCTGGGGCCTGGCCACCCAGCGCGGCCTAGCCGGCTGGGTTCGCAACGCCTCCGACGGCGTGCACATCGAGGCCAAGGGGCCTCAGGCCGCCGTCGACTCCTTTGTGCTGGCCCTTTCCACCCAGCATCCCAGCGCCGCCCGCGTGGACACCGTGCACGTGGACCGCATCCCCGACGGCCACCTGGCTGCCATGCGCCCCGCCGCCGGTGCAGCCATCGAGGTGGCGGGCGCTGTGTCTGGCAGCGACTTTCGCATTGTGGCCTCGGACGACGCCGCCGACCTTACCGCGCTGGTCTCGCCGGACATAGCCACCTGCCCCACCTGTGTGACCGAGCTCTTCGACCCAGGGAACCGCCGCTACCACTACCCCTTCATCAACTGCACCAACTGCGGCCCGCGCTTCACCATCATCGACAGGCTGCCCTACGACCGCGCCAACACGTCCATGGCCGGTTTCAAGATGTGCCCCGACTGCGCGGCCGAGTACACCGACCCTGCTGACCGCCGCTTCCACGCCCAGCCCGACGCCTGCTTTGCCTGCGGGCCCCAGATATCCTGGCGCACGGTGGCCCAGCCCGGCAAGGTCTTGTGGGGCGACTCGCTCGAGGCCAGCGACGACATCATCGGCCTGGCGGCCAGCATGCTGTGCCACGGGGGCATCGTAGCCGTCAAGGGCCTGGGCGGCTTCCATTTGGCCTGCGACGCCACCAACGAGAAGGCCGTCCAACGCCTGCGCGAGCGCAAGCACCGCCCCTCCAAGCCCCTGGCCGTCATGTTCGAGCGGCTGGACCAAGTCCGCAAGCTCTGCTCGGTGAGCGCCGCGGAGCGCGACCTGCTGTCCGGCTCGGTCCGCCCCATCGTCTTACTCCGCCGCCTGCCCCCCGAGGCCGAGGCTGCCGCGCCCGAGGGCCTGCGCGTGGCCCCCTCGGTGGCCGGCCCCCTGCCCGAGCTGGGCGTCATGCTCCCCTACACGCCCCTGCAGCACCTTCTGCTCCACGCGGTGGGCCGCCCCCTGGTCATGACCAGCGGCAACCGGTCCGAGGAGCCCATCATCGCCGACGACCAGGTGGCCGTGGCCCGGCTCATGGACGTGGCCGACGCCTTCCTGGGCAACAACCGCCCCATCCGCGCCCGCTACGACGACTCGGTCGTGCGCGTGGTGGGCGGCGTCCGCTCAACCGTCCGCCGGGCCCGCGGCATCGCCCCCACGCCCGTCCCCTTCCCCCCGCCCTCCCCTGCATCCTCGCAGCCTGCGGGGGCGGGCGCCGACCAGAGCAAAGGCGGGGCGCCCCGGGACATCCTGGCCTGCGGACCCGAGCAAAAGGCCACCTTCTGCATCACCCGGGCCGACAAGGCCTTCGTCTGCCAGCACGTGGGCGACCTGGAGAACGCCGAGGCCTTTGACGTGTGGGAGCAGGATCTGGCCCTCTACGAGCGCCTCTTCGGTCTAACCTGGGACGTCCTAGCCTGCGATTTGCACCCCGACTACCTTTCCAGCAAGTGGGCCCGCCGCCGGGCTGAGCAGGACGGGATCCCGCTCGTGGAGGTCCAGCACCACCACGCCCACATAGCCTCGGTCCTCGCCGAGAACGGTGTCGCCGGCCGCGTGGTGGGCCTAGCCTTGGACGGGACTGGCTACGGGACCGACGGGGCCATCTGGGGCGGCGAGGTCCTGGTGTGCGACCAGGCCGACTTCGCCCGGGCCGCCCATCTGGCCTACTTCCGCCTGCCGGGCGGGGCCGCCGCCATCCGCAAGCCCTTGCGCTGCGCCCTGGGCCTGCTCGACACCTGCGGCATGGGCGAGTCCCCCCTGGCCGCCTCCCTGACCGACCGCCTGGGCGTGGAGGGGCCGGTCGCCCGCCAGATGCTGGCCCGCGACCTCAACTGCCCCCAGACCTCCAGCGCCGGTCGCCTCTTTGACGCTGTGGCCGCCATGCTGGGCCTGGTGGACGAGGCGGGCTACGACGGGGAGCCGGCCTGCCTGCTTGAGGCCGCAGCCGAGCTGGTGGATGAGGATGAGCAGGAAGGCAACGCTGAGCGCTACGCCTTCGAGCTGCGGCCCAGCCAGACGCCCGGCGACGAGGCTCTTGTCATCGGCCCCGAGGCGACTGTGGCCGCCATCGCTGACGACCTGGCCGCGGGCACGGATGTCCGCCTAATCGCCCGCCGCTTCCACGAGGCCTTCTGCCAGGGGGTGGCGCGCGCGGCCATAGCCGTGGCCCGAGGTGGCGACTACAGCCAGGTGGCCCTGTCGGGCGGCGTCTTCATGAACCGCCTGGTCCTGACCGGCGTGAGGTCCCGCCTGGAGCAAGCGGGCTTGACGGTCCTCCTCCCGCGCGAGCTGCCGGTCAACGACGGCTGCATCTCCTACGGGCAGGCCGCCGTCGCCCGCGCCCGCCTTTTGCGCGAGGATATGTAGGAATTGCCCCTTCGGCCCGCCTGCCGGCCCCTTTCTGTACAGGCGGCGGCGGGCATAGTACTTTTCAAGGTATACGTATCATCGTCGCACTGTCACCCAAAGGAGGACCGCCATGTGCCTTGCGGTTCCAAGCAAGATTGTCTCCATCGGTGAGAACTCCATCGCCCAGATTGACGTGCTGGGCGTCCGCCGCGACTGCTCGGTCAAGCTCACCCCCGGCGTCAAGGTGGGCGACTACGTGCTCGTGCACGCCGGCTTTGCCATCCAGCAGATTGAGGAGCAGGACGCTGCCGAGACCCTGCGCCTGCTGGCCGAGGTCCCCGAGCTCGTGGGCGACGAGCTAGCAGGCGACATGCGCCGCATCGCCGACGAGGCCGACGCGGCTGTGGCGGGCTAGGCGCGCCATGGACCTCGACCTCACCCGATTCCGCGACCCCAAGCTGGCCCGCGAGCTGCTGGAAGCCATCGAGAGGCTGGCCTCAGGCCACAGCTACAACCTCATGGAGGTCTGCGGCACCCACACGGTGTCCATCGCCCGCTACGGCCTGCGCAACGCCATGCCCGAGGGGGTCCACCTGCTCTCCGGCCCCGGCTGCCCGGTCTGCGTGACCTCCAACCGCTCCATCGACACCATGATTGCCCTGGCCCGTATGCCCGGTGTCATCACAACTACCTTCGGCGACATGGTCCGCGTCCCCGGCTCCTCCACGACCCTAGGCGCCTGCAAAGCCCAGGGCTGCGACGTGCGCGTGGTCTACTCGCCCCTCGATGCCCTCAAGATTGCCGCCGACAACCCCACGCGGCCTGTGATTTTCCTAGGCGTGGGCTTTGAGACGACGACGCCCGGCGTGGGCGCCACGATTATTGCGGCCGCCGAGCAGGGCCTGGGCAACTTCTTCGTCTACAGCGCCCACAAGCGGACCCCTCCGGCCATCGAAGCCATCGCCGACGACCCCTCCACCAACGTGCACGGCTTCATCCTGCCGGGCCACGTGTCCACCATCACCGGTCTGGCTCCCTACCAGGCCTTGGCCGAGAAGTACCACACGCCGGGCGTCGTCTGCGGCTTTGAGCCGGTGGACATCCTCTCCACCATCGCCCGGCTCCTGGCCCAGCTCGACAAGGGCGAGGCCCGCATCTCCAACGCCTACTCACGCGGGGTCCAAGACGAGGGCAACGTGGCCGCCCAGGGAGTCATCGACGAGGTCTTCGAGTGCGTGGACGCCGAGTGGCGCGGCCTTGGCTGCATCCCCCGGTCGGGAAGCGCCATCCGGGAGAAGTACGCCGCCCACGACGCCATGCGGGCCTTCTCGCCCCAGGTGGAGCCCACCGTGGAGCCCCGCGGCTGCCGGTGCGGCGACGTCCTTCGCGGCGTCATTGCCCCGGACAAGTGCCCCCTCTTCGGCCGGGTCTGCACCTCCGAGCACCCGGTGGGTCCCTGCATGGTCTCAAGCGAGGGGTCCTGCGCCGCCTTCTTCCGCTACCAGGAGCACTCGCGCTGAGGGCCCTAGCAGGACTTCCCAGCTGCCCTTTTGCCTTAAAACAACGCGTGCGGGGACGGCAGGTGCCCCGCGCAGACAAGGAGTCACGTTCATATGCTCAGCGACACCGAGGTAAGACTGGGGCACGGCTCTGGCGGCATCATGATGAAGCGCCTCATCGACCAGGTCTTTTTGGAGGAGTTCCCCGACGAGGCCTGCCTGCCCGGCGATGACGCGGGCGTCGTCCCCTTGGGGGGCGGCACTATCGCCATGTCCACCGACTCCTTCGTGGTGACCCCCCAGTTCTTCCCGGGCGGCAATATCGGGCGCGTGGCCGTGTGCGGCACCGTGAACGACGTGGCCACCTCGGGTGCCAAAGTGGCCTATCTGTCCTGCGGCTTCATCCTGGAGGAGGGCTATCCTGTCGACAAGCTCCGCCAGATTGCGCAAACCATGGCCGCCACCGCCGCCGAGGCCGGCGTCAAGATTGTGACCGGCGACACCAAGGTCGTCGAGCGCGGCAAGGCCGACGGGGTCTTCATCAACACTGCCGGCGTGGGCCTGGTGCCCGAGGGCCTATCCCTCTCCGGCTCCCACTGCCAGCCGGGCGACTTGGTCCTACTCTCGGGCACCCTGGGCGACCACGGCATCGCCATCGTCTCCCAGCGCGAGGGCCTGGCCTTCTCCACCACCGTCGAGTCCGACGCGGCGCCCCTGAACGGCCTTGTCGCCGATGTGCTGGCGGCCGCCCCCGACACCCGGTGCTTCCGCGACCCCACCCGCGGCGGCCTGGCCTCCACCCTCAACGAGTTTGCCGAGGCCAGCGGGGTCGACTTTCTGATCCGCGAGGCCGACGTGCCGGTGCGCGACCAGGTGCGCGGGGCCTGCGAGATGCTGGGCTACGACGTCTTCCAGGTGGCCAACGAGGGCAAGATGGTGGCCGTGGTGCCGGCCGGCCAGGCCGACGCCGCCCTGGCCGCCATGCGGGCCAACCGCTACGGGGCCGACGCGGCCGTCATCGGCGAGGTTCGGCCCTCGGCCGAGGGCCGTGGCCACCTGGTCCGCCTGGAGACCCCCTTTGGCTCATCCCGCGTGCTGGACATGCTGGTGGGCGAGCAGCTCCCCCGCATCTGTTAAATCAATCTGAAAAAAAGCACGTTTCCTTTAACGACGCTATCGTACAGCGGATACTTTGTGTATTTCCGCTTCAACCTAGCGGAGCATCCGACCGCTTTCCGCCCTGACGCGTGCGCAAAGAGGCGTTTTCATGTAACCTGTCCACGATAGGTCTCGCTCTCGCGCGCGCCACTGACGCGGCGTCTTTCCGAGCGCGGGCGCACATGAGCGCGCGGTGCCGGAGTCTCGGCTGCGCGCCGATTATCTGAATCGAGGCTCGGAATTGGCAACACGTAAGTCTCAACGCACAGCGGCGCAGGAGCTCGTCGCGGGCAACGTGCCCTCGCGCATGCACGCCAAGGACGCCACGCTCTTCGACTTCTCGGACGAGGCAGAGCAGAGCGCGCGCGATTACATGGGCTGGACCGACCTCTCCTCCAACCCGCCCTGCGACATCGACCGGATTGTCGAGTTTGCCAACGGCGTCATCTCCGAGGGACTTGAGCGCGTCGGCCTGCTCGGAGAGGGCGGCAGTTCCCAGGCGCCCATGACCATCACCAAGCTCAACGCCTGCTACCACGAGGGCGTCCGCTTCTCCACACTGGACTCGCTCTCGCCCATCTACATTCACAAGATTCTGCGCGACATCGACTTCAAGCACGCCTTCTTCATCGTGTCCTCCAAGTCGGGCACCACGCTCGAGACCATCTCCATGTTCAAGCTCATCTGGGACGACTGCGTCAAGGCCCTGGGCGAGGAGCAGGCCGGCACGCGCTTCGTCGCCATCACCGACCCCGGCACCTACCTGGAGCAGGTGGCCCACGACCTCCACTTCCGCGGCGTCTTCCTGGGTGAGCCCACGGTGGGTGGGCGCTTCTCGGCCCTGTCGGTCTTCGGCCTGCTGCCTGCGGCCCTGTGCGGGCTCGACATCCACAGGATTGTTGACCGCGCCGCCGAGATGGAGCGGCTCTGCTCCCAGGACACCCCCGACAATCCCGCCGTCGAGCTGGCCGACTTCCTCATGAGCAACCTCTCGCACGACTCGGCCAATGTCTTTACCTACATCTCGCCCCAGCCGGGCCGCGTCTTCGGCCTGTGGATGGAGCAGCTGGTGGCCGAGTCCCTGGGCAAGCAGGGCTGCGGCGTCGTCCCCCACATCGAGATTGACGTCACCCTGCTCAACAAGCACCTGCCCAAGCACCCCGTGGTCATCTACCACACCAGCCCCGACACCACCTTCGACCGGGACGCCTCCCTGCTCTCGCCCGAGGTCCCCCAGCGGTCCTACGTGCTTCAGGACCCCATCGACATCGGCCAGCACTTCGTCCTGTGGGAGTACGCCGTGGCCTTCATGGGCTGGCTCATGAGGGTCCCCCCCTTCAACCAGCCTGACGTGCAGGTGTCCAAGACCATGACCAAGCAGGTCCTGGCCGGCGAGATGCCCGACAACTCCCACCGCCTGGAGGAGCACTGGGTCACCTGCGAGATGACCCAGGCCTTTGCCGAGGAGACGGGCATTATCGACCACACCCGCCTGCTGTCCGTGGACGACCTGCTTGATGCCTTCTTCGAGCTGGTCAAGCCCGACAACTGGATCTCGGTCAACGCCTTCCTGCCCTTCACGGGCGAGCGCCGCGGGCCGCTCGAGATTATCCGCCACATCCTGGCCCGCATCCTGAAGGTCCCCAGCGCCCTGGAGGTCGGCCCCCGCTACCTGCACTCCACCGGTCAGCTGCAGAAAGGCGGCGAGAACACCGGCGTCTTCTTGGTGCTCTCGGCTGACGAGGAGGACGACATCAAGGTGCCGGGCGAGAACTACTTCTTGGCCCAGCTGGCCGTCTCCCAGAGCCGCGGCGACCTGGCGGCCCTGTCCGCCCATGGCCGTCGCGCCCTGCGCCTGCACCTGATTGACACCAACCCCGACACGCTCTGGCGCCTAGCCCACGCGTTCGAGGACGCCGGCCTGCGCTACACCCTGCGCCACGCAAACAATCGCAGGTAGCCGCCTAGACCAGCAAGCCGGGGCATCGCCCTCCCCTCGCCGACAGTACCGATATCGAGCTCGAAAGGATCCGCATGACTTCGTTGGCCGAGGAGATTGGGTCGCGCCGGACGTTCGCAATCATCTCGCATCCTGACGCCGGCAAGACGACGCTGACCGAGAAGCTGCTCCTGTACACGGGCGGCATCCAGACGGCCGGGGCCGTCAAGGGCAAGAGCGGCGCCCGCCACGCGGTCTCCGATTGGATGGACATCGAGAAGGAGCGCGGCATCTCCGTCACCTCGTCCGTTTTGCAGCTCAACTACCAGGGCGCCTGTATCAACATCCTCGACACCCCCGGCCACCAGGATTTTTCCGAGGACACCTACCGCACCCTCATGGCTGCCGACGCCGCCGTCATGGTCATCGACGCAGCCAAGGGCGTCGAGGCCCAGACCAAGAAGCTCTTCAAGGTCTGCACCCTGCGCCATATCCCCATCTTCACCTTCGTCAACAAGCTCGACCGAGAGGCCCGCGACCCCTTCGACCTCATGGACGAGATTGAGACGGTCCTGGGCATAGGCACCTACCCCATGAACTGGCCCATCGGCAGCGGCCGCAATTTCCGGGGCGTCTTCGACCGCCGCAGCCGCCACGTCCTGGCCTTTGAGGGGACCGGCAACGCCAACGCCACCAAGAAGGTCAAAGAGATTGAGGTCGGGCTGGGCGACCCCGCCCTGGACGACCTGATTGGCGCCGAGAACCACCAGGCCCTGTCCGACGACATCGAGCTGCTCGACGGCGCCGACCACGAGTTCGACCTCGAGGCCGTGAGCACGGGCAGGCTCTCCCCGGTCTTCTTCGGGTCGGCCCTCACCAACTTCGGCGTGGAGCCCTTCCTGCAGGGCTTCCTCGAACTGGCGCCCCAGCCCCGTCCCTACACGGACACGCTCACGGGCGAGCAGGTCGACCCCGTCGGGCGGGACTTCTCCGGCTTTGTGTTCAAGATTCAGGCCAACATGGACAAGAACCACCGCGACCGCGTCGCCTTCGTCCGTATCTGCTCGGGCAAGTTTGAGCGCGGCATGACCGCCTACCACACCCAGGGCGGCAAGACCATGCGCCTGGCCACCGGTACCTCCATGCTGGCCGACGACCGTGCCATCGTGGACGAGGCCTATGCCGGCGACATCGTGGGCCTCTTCGACCCCGGCATCTTCTCCATCGGCGACACAATCTGCTCCGACCGCCGCCACGTCCAGTACCCGCCCATCCCCACCTTTGCGCCCGAGCACTTCGCCCGCGTTACGCAGGTGGACACCCTCAAGCGCAAGCAGTTCGTCAAGGGCATGGAGGAGCTGGCCCAGGAGGGCGCCATCCAAATCTTCCGCGAGGTGGGCGCCGGCATGGAGAGCGTCATAGTGGGCGTCGTGGGCGTCCTGCAGCTCGACGTGCTCGAGACCCGCCTGGAAAACGAGTACCACGTCAAGGTCCGCCGCCAGCCCCTGCCCTTCACCGAGATTCGCTGGGTCCTGAACGACCCCGGCAGGCAGGTCATGTCGCGCCTGTCCCTCACCCGCGACACCTGCCGCGTCGAGGACATGCGGGGAAAACAGCTCCTGCTCTTCACCAACGAGTGGAACGTCAACTGGGCCGCCGAGCACAACCCCGAGCTCGACCTGTCCGAGTTCGGCAACGTGACCTTCTGATTGCCCGGGCCGGGGCGCCCGGTCCTAGCCCCCTTTTCCCTGCCGGCGACCCGCCCGATAAAAAAAGACGGGCCCGCCCCCTGGAAACGCGTGCCCTCGCCGGACGTCTGGCCCGGCGAGGGCACGCGCAAAAGGAGACGGGCCCGCCGCCTGTCCTGTCGCAGGGCGCCGCCCTTAGTGGCAGCCGCCGCAGGTGGAGCAGTCGTGGGTGCAGCCCTCGTCAGGGGCGTCCTCGCGCGTCACGAGCTCCAGGTCGAAGGTCAGGGCCTTGCCGGCCAGCTGGTGGTTGAAGTCGAGGAAGACGTTGTCGCCCTCAATCTTCTCCACGAGGGCGGCCATGGGGTAGCCTGCGGGGTTGCGGAAGTAGACCGTCTTGCCCACGGGGAGCTTGTCGGCGTTGGGGATGCTGGACATCGGAATCTGCTGGACCAGGCGCTCGTCACGGTCGCCATAGGCGTCGCGGGGCTCCAGGTGGATGGTCTTCTTGTCACCCGGCTGCATCTTGGCCACGGCGTCCTCAAAGCCCTTGATGACCTGGTGGCTGCCCTCGACGAACTGCAGGGGCTCGTTGCGGTCGTAGGAGCTGTCGAACTGCGAGCCATCGTCGAGCGTGCCGCGATAGTGGACCCTGACCATAGTTGCCATGAAAAACCTCCCTGTAAACCCGCCCGGGCAAGGCTCCGGCGCGGTCTCGTTCCCTCTCCCAGCCTGTGGCATGTGAGTCTTTCTCGCCCGTGGCAAGCGGGCAGGATGCTTTGCATATGATACCCGCCTGTGCGGGTTTGCCTTCGCTTGCCCGGCAACACTTTTTTACGTGTGGTCGGAATCCCACATATCGCCCCCGTGGGCCCGGCCAAAGTCCTGCGCCGCCTTGGCGAAGGAGTGGATGGACATGGCCCAGTTGACGAAGTCGGGCGTGTCGTTGATCAAAAAGTCCGCCTCGTAGGTGGCTAGCATGGACTCCATGGCTGTCCCCGGCGTGAAGAGGGGCCGGTCGGGCACGTAGGGCTCCACGTACTCGGGCTGCACCAGGTAGTAGGCCGCCCCGGGACACAGGCGGGCCATGCCTGTCGTTGCCCGGCGGGCCGCGTCGACACGGCCGAGCTTGTAGAGCAGGACCGCCCGGGACAGGTGCGTCCAGGCGCTCCCCCGGTGGTCGAAGGCCGCGTCGAGGGCGTCCAGGCCCCTCTCGTCCTCCAGGCGGGCGCAGAGCAGGCAGGCCGTGTGGCGGATGCCCTGCCCGTCGGCCGGCGAGTCCCGCAGGAGCCTCTCGCAGCGGTCGAGGGCCAGCCGGTAGCGGGCCGTGCCCACGAGCAGGTCGACGATTTTCGCCTCGATGCGCAGGTAGGGCCGGAGGAAGACGGCGTCCCAGGCGTCGGCCACAGACCCGTCCAGCAGGCGCGACCGCTCCCCGCACCAGGCCCGGGCCTCCTCCTCCAGCCCCATCAGCTGCTCGATGGCGTCGTCGTCGGTCGTCGCGGCAGCCAGGACCATGAGCATGCGGGCGTCGTAGCAGTGGGGGTCGCGGTCGCAGCAGCGCTTGAGCAGGGCGCGGGTGCGGGGCAGGGCCGCATCGAGCGTGACCTCGCCGTAAAACTCGGCGTCCTCGTAGCTCTCTATCTCGCGCTTGGCGGCGTTGATGGCGTCCGAGAGCCAGACGAAGGCCTGGTCCTCGTCATCGGTCACAAAGGCATCGGGGCTGCGCATGGCATCGCGGCTCATCTGGCCCACAGCGCGCTCGTCCCCGGCAAATGACGGGTCACTCTGCGCCCGCTTCTTGAGCGCGCGGGAGACAAACTCCGAACCTACCAGCATCAGCGTCCTCCCTTGGCGTCGCGCGGGTCGCGGGGCCCCTCGCCGGGGTGCTCCAGCTCCCACTGGGCGTCTTCCGACTCCTTAGCTTGCTTGACCAGGGAGTCGCCGGCAATCCAGTCGGACAGGGCCGAGATGGCGTCGCCGCAGTTCTCGTCAAGGACGACCGCACCCTCGGACACGGCAATGAAGAGCTCGTCGGCCGACCCCGGGGCAAAGGGCAGGTGATCGAAGACGCCAACGCTCACCTCGTCCTGGTAGGTGAGGGTGCGGCCGGCGCCGGGATAGGTTCGCACGATGTCGTGCAGGGCCTCGCGGGCGTCGTCCAGCCGCAGCTGCTTGTAGGCCATGAAGAGCCGGGCCAGTTTGAACCAGGCATTGCAGTCATCGGGGAACCTGCCGATTAGGGCCTCAAGCCCCTCGGCGTCCTCCAGCTTGACGTAGTCGAAGGCGGCCACGTAGCGGACCCCCACCAGGTCGCGGGCGTCTAGGGCCAGCAGGTCCTCGCAGACCTCCAGGGACTGGCGGTAGCGGCCGCAGTTGAGCTGCTCGTTGGCTAGGTTGAGCCGCCAGCGCAGGTAAGGCCGCAGGTAGACGGAGGCCGACCAGGTGCCCTCCGTTGCCATGAGCCCCTCGCGCTTAGCCGTCTCCAGGCAGGCCTCGCGCACCTCGTCCGACCGCTGGGCCAGATGGTCCACCATGGCGTCGCGAATCCCCTGGTCAAGCGAGAAGCGGATGCGGTCGGCATCGAAGCAGGCCTTGTCGAGCTTGACCGCCTCGTCCAGATAGCCCCCTGCCTCGTGCGTGAGGCGGGCCGCCGCGTCGTCGTCGGGGGCGTAGAGGAGCTTGCCGTCGAGGATGTCGCAGGCCTTGCACACGAGGGCGAAGGCCCGGTCGGCGTCGGTCTGGGGCAGCCGGTCGCGCCCCTGGGCGTAAATCTCGGGAAAGGCGGTCATGGCCGCGATGGCGTCCGGGTAGCCCTCTGCCTCGTGGGAGATGCCCGCCCAGCGGATTGCGAGCCGCTCGAAGTCCTCTGCCTGGGGCGTCATGCCCATGGGACACCACCCCTCAGTTGGTCGGTATCGACAGCGTGGTTACGGCGCCGCCTCCTAGACGATGCCGCATCTTAATGTCCCCATTGTGGGCGCGCACGATAAGCGCTGCCATGTAAAGCCCATACTGAGCGCGATCGACACGACCGACCCGCCGGATGTCCACCTGTCCCATGGCCATGCAGGCGGCGGGCAGGACCAGCAGGGCGCGGGCTAGGCCCTGGGCGCCCTCCTCCCCCGCGCCCACTCTCTCGCGGTCGGACAGGTAGTCGAGCAGGGACTTCGCCCGGTCCTGCTCGAAGGTGCGGGAGAAGGCCGAGGCGGGGCTGGCCAGGGCATCGGGCCGGTCGTCGGCTATGCTCACCGACACCGAGTCGGCGTGCCGGCGCACGGACACGTCCACAGTGCCACCGACCGGGGCGTAGAGCAGGGAGGCCTCCAGGACCAGCAGGACGGCCATGCGCAGCATGGCCCCGTCCGCCGTGACCTCGGGGATGTCCTCGGTCGTGTCCAGCTCGATGATCGTGGAGCCCCTCCCCTGCTGGCCCGCCTCCACGGCAGCCTGGGCCTCGCGGCGCAGGTCGCAGGAGGGGTTGGTGGGGCGGGATAGGACGGCGTCGTTGATGCGGTCGAGCACGATGCGGGTGCGAGAGGCCTCCAGGCCCATCGCCTGCTCGACGGCCGTCCGATACTCGGCTTCGTCGTCGCGCGAGCTCTGAATCATGCGACTCATCTCGGCGATGGTGCCCGCCGACAGGTCGGACGACTCCACAAAGCCCTTGATGAAGCTGTTGCGGATATCGCCCACCTGCAGGTTCTGCATGTCGCGCCGGTGTCCCGCCGCCAGGGCCTGCCGCTCCAGGGCCACAATCACGCGCCCCACGACCAGCCCCAGGAAGTCCTCCTCGCCCGGGGATAGGCGCTTGCGGGCCGAGACGGCCACGACGCCAATCACCGAGTCCTCCATGGTGAGGGGCAGGTAGGTGATGTCGGAAGTGGAGTTGGTGTCCGTCTGGGCGCCCGCCGCCTCGCCGCTGCCGAAGACCCAGTGGGCGATGTTGAGCTCGTTGACGCGGGCGAAGTCGTCCTCGACCAGGTCACCGGGCACGACCTGGACCGTCATGGCCTCGCTGCCCCGCCGCCTGCCCTCGTCCGTCGCCTCAAAGGGGTCGGCGACGTAGATGGCCGCCGACCGCCCAAAGAGGCGCACCAGGGCGTCCAGGGATACGTCCACGACGTCGTGCACGCCATGCGTGTAGCCCAGGCTGCGGCTGAGCTCGAAGAGGGCCTGGGTGTGCTGCTCGCGGCGGTTGGCCTGCTCGGCGGACCGGCCCACCCGCGCCATGCCCAGGGGGACGGCGGTCAGCAGGGCAATCATGAGGACGTAGGACAGGTAGCCCCCGGGCCCCTGCGTCGACGTAATCTCGGCGCCCATGGTGGCCACCTGGAAGAGGAGGCTCAGGCCAACGGACAGCAAGCTGAGCAGGTAGCTGCGGGTGCGCGCAGCCACCACCGTGGCGGCCAGCATGTAGACGAGGAAGATGTCGGTGCCGCTCAGGCCCAGGAAGGCAAAGAGCCTGGCTAGGCAGGCGCCCAGGGCCACGCAGACCAAGGTGAGGACCACCTGGCCCCTCGTAATCTCCAGCAGGGGCGGCCGTCCCCGAAAGGAGGCCCGGCTCCGCTGCGCCAGGGTTTCGCCCGGCACCAGGTGGATGCGGGCGCTGACCAGGGCCTCCTGGAGGGAGCGTACGGTGGACCGGGCGCCCCAGAGGGAGCGGGAGCGGGGGATGGTCGTCTTGGTCATGACCACGTCGGTCACGCCCTGGACCCTTAGGTAGTCACGGAGGGTCTCGAGCGGGTCGGAGCACCACAGGGTCACGAACTCAAAGCCCAGGGCCTCCACCTGTTTGCGCAGGTGCTCTATCTCGGGGTCGTCCTGCCCGGCGTCCCGGCCCCGCTGCTCCCGGCGCAGGCAGATGGCGCGTAAGGGGGCATGGCCCACGCCTGCCAGCCTGGTGGCCTCGAGCAGGGCGGGGGCAGGCGGCTCCTTGGTGCTGACCAAGGCCGCCACCCGGTCGCGCGGGGAGAGCCCGGTGCCTGCGGAGGCCTGCGCCCCCTCGGTCGTGGATGAGGCGTAGAAGGCGAAGCACTCCAGGGCCAGCGAGCGCAGCTGGCGCAGGACCTCCAGGCTGTCGCAGGGGCGGCCTTCCGTACGACAGCGGTCCACGAGCTCCTGGGGGTCGATGTCGATGAACTCAACTTGCTGGGCGCTGTAGAGGAGACGGTCGGGCACGACAGCTCCGGGCACGTTCCCGGAGATGACCGTGGCCCGGTCGCGCTCGTTTTCCAGGTTGGAGACGCGCAGGACGGCGTAGACGTCAATCCCCGCGTGTAGGAGCTCCATGGCGTCCTGGTAGCAATAACGGTTGCGCGCCCCCTGCGGGTTGAGCCCCGCGAAATCATCGAGGGCCACCAGGTCGGGGGCGCGCTTGAGGACGGCGTCCAAATCAAAGGGCTGGCCGCGCAGCTTGCTCGTGGAGGGCTCGACCACCTCGGCGAGGAAGACGTCTTTGCCACGGGCCACCATGCCCTGGACCTCGTCGAGCAGCGCGGTTGTGGCTCCGGCCATCGGAGCGTAGCTGAAAAAGAGCTTGAGTGAGCCGCGTTCGGGACGACGGTCGGCGTCGCTTCCGCGAGTGGGAGCGTCGGGGTCGGCGCTCACCACTGTGGTGCGCTTCATGCGCTGCATTCCTCCCAGGCAAGGCCGGCGTCAGAG
Organism: uncultured Coriobacteriaceae bacterium; assembly: GCA_964510125.1. GTDB lineage: Bacteria > Actinomycetota > Coriobacteriia > Coriobacteriales > UMGS124 > CAIFEU01. The sequence goes on along the minus strand of CAZEAF010000011.1, from coordinate 874 downwards.
AAGGAGCTGGGACGGGAGATGAGCACGGGGGACCTGCGGCGGGAGACGCTCGCGGCCGCCCGCTGGCGCTCCTTGCCATAATGAGCGACGGGCGCCTTGGCGACGGAGTGGCTGGACTCGCGCAGTAGGTCGGTGACGATGGTGCTCACCCAGGCGTCCACCAGGTCCCAGTCGCGGTAGTCCCCCTCGGGAAGGGGGTACATACGCAGGGCGAGTTTCTCCATGGCGGAGAAGCCCTCAGACTGTTTCCAGCCGGGCAAAAAAGCCTTGCCGGCCGTGGGCTTGACACCCACGGAGGCAAGGGAGGCCTCGAGTTCGGACGAGAAGGCTTTCTTATCGATTGAGCGGTCTGGCATGACGCCGCGCAGGCCCACCGAGAACAGGGCCACGGGCATATGGGAGAGCCCTTCTATATTTGCCATGACCCACTCACGCATATCCTTGTGCCACCTGCCAAGCCTGACGCCGCTGCCCAGGATGCAGGCGTCAAAGGACTCCGTGACGATGCCCGAGCTCTCCTCGACTGAGCAGACCTGCGGCTTTACCCCGTAGGCAATCAAATCCGTTCCGATTCGACGCGCAATTGTTGCGGTGCATCCCGACACCGTTGAGAACAGAATGAGAACACGGTGCAAACGACTAATCATTACAATCCCTTCGTCCCCGGGCCCCCTAAACCTTACTGGCACGCAGTCGTTGCTTATCCCCTTTGCTTCACTTGTGATGGACTTGTATGCGTTTGCTCATTGTAGCATTCCCCGGGCGAAATCATCCCTCGAAGGATATTGACAAACTGCCTGCGGCGTCTGAAATGGTGGGAGTGGAGAGGGCATCGTCCGTTTATGCTCGTCAGCCATTTCCTTATTTTCTCCAT
>CAZEAF010000010.1:0-31652 GCA_964510125.1 uncultured Coriobacteriaceae bacterium | reverse complement strand
GGGCAAAGCGGTCGCGCTGGCTGGGCGCCATGGCCTCGAGGAAGGGCCGCTCGCCAAGGCCAGCCGCTCCCGGGCCCATCTGCCCGTCGACGCTGCCGGAGCCCTCGCAGGGGCCGCCCGTACACGCAGTCGCCCCCGGACCCGTCTGCTCACCGGCACCATCCGGCGCGGCCTTGTTTGCGGCGGGGTTCCCCTCAGTTGCGGAAGCGGCGGCTTGCGTGTCGGTTTCTAGTCGGGTCTTGTCGATTTGCACGGGCGTCTCCATTTCTGATTACCGTCGGTTTTACACTATGCCATGTCTCTTCCAAGGCGGCAGGCAGTACGGCGGCGGGTCACTCAGCGGTAGGTAGTTCAACAGCGGGTCACCCAGCGATGGGTCACTCAGCGATGGGTAGTACAGCGGCGGGTAATTTGTTACCAGGAGTTTACATGAAGCAGATTCTCATTTTGGGCGGCGGCCTTTCGGGCTACTACATCGCGCGGGCGCTGGAAAAGCACCTGACGCCCGACAAAGGCCAGGTCACGCTGGTCGACGCCCGCTCCGGCTGCGTCTACCAGCCCTTCTTGGCCGAGGTCGCCGGCGCCTCCATCGAGCCCCGCCACGTGGTGGTCCCCTTTGCCATGCACCTCAAAAAGACCCGCCTGATCCAGGCCGAGGTCACGGGCATCAGCGTGGCCGACCGCACGGTGGACGTCGTCGATTCCGTGGGCCTGACCTCCAAGATTCCCTTCGACATCCTGGTTGTGGCCCTGGGCGCCGTCACTCGCGTCCTGCCCATTCCCGGCATCGCCGAGAGCGCCGTGGGCCTCAAGACGGTCGAGGAGGCCGTCTACCTGCGCGACACCCTCATCCGCAACGTCCGCACGGCGGCATCGCTTCCCAAGGGGTCGGCCGAGCGCAGAAACCTGCTCACCTTTGTCTGCGTGGGCGGCGGCTTCTCCGGCATGGAGGCCTTTTCCGAGCTCTACGGCCTGGCCCGCCGCCTCGTCCGCGACGACAGCCGCCTCGATGCCTCCGAGCTGGACTTCCATGTAATCGAGGCCACCGACAGGGTCTTCCCCGAGCTGGCCGTGGGGCAGTCTTCCAAGGTCATCAGGCACCTGGAGGGTCTGGGTGCCCACATCGACCTGTCCACCTGCGTCAAATCGGCCGAGGCAGGCCACGTGGTCACCTCCTCGGGCGCCGAGTACGACCCCGGCCTCATCCTGTGGACGGCTGGCGTCAAGGCGGCCCCGGTCCTGGCCCAGACCGACTTGCCCTTGGAGAGGCGAGGCCGGGTCATCTGCGGCCCTGACCTGCGGGTTCGCGACGCAGACGGCAAGGTGGTCGAGAATGTCTGGGCCCTGGGCGACTGCTCCTGCGTGCCCGACCTCACCGGTCACGGCCTGCCGGACGGCTCCTGCGCCCCCACGGCTCAGCACTCCATGCGCCAGAGTAAGGTCCTGATCGCCAACCTCCAGGCCACCTTGGGGGGCACGGGCCAGCTGGCCGAGTACAGGCACGAGAACGCCGGCATGGTGGCCGGCCTGGGCGCGGGCTACGGGGCCTTCTGCAGCGGCGCTCTGGGCAAGGGCGGGTCCAAGATACGCTTCAACGGTTGGCTGGCCTGGATGGCCCACCGCATGTACCACGGTTTCGCGGTGCCCAGCGCCGAGCGTCGCATGCGCATCTGGGGCGACTGGACCCAGACTCTTGTCCTCAGGCGCGACTACACCGACCTCTATGAGACTCGCAACCAGCGCGACGCCTTTGAGCGCTCGGCCCGCTAGCAGGCAGGGGCGTCCGAGCCTCTCCGCCACAGGGCCCCGCCATGGGACTGTTACAATCGATGGCCGAGATGACCTCAGGTCAGGGAGTTGGTGCTCATGGTGATGGACAGGAAGAAGATAGAGATGGGCGTTCGGCTCATGCTTGAGGGCATGGGCGAGAACCCCGACCGGGAAGGCCTGCGCGAGACCCCCCAGCGGGTGGCCCGGGCCATCGCAGAGACCTGCGCGGGGCTCGGCCAGGACCCTGCCCAGCAGATTGACACCATGTTCGACGCGGGCTACCACGACCTGGTCTGCGTGCGCGACATTGAGTTCCACTCCCTGTGCGAGCATCACCTCCTGCCCTTCTTTGGCCAGGCCCACGTGGTCTACCTGCCCGGCGAGGACGGCCGGGTCTGCGGTCTTTCCAAGCTGGCCCGGGCCGTGGAGGTCGCCTCCGCCCGCCCCCAGGTCCAGGAGCGCCTGACCGTCCAGGTGGCCGACGCTATCGAGCGGGCGGTCCGGCCGGCCGGCCTTTTGGTGGTCATGGAGGCCGAGCACCTCTGCATGACCATACGAGGGGTCAAAAAGCCCGGCGCCCGTACCCTCACCAGCGTGGCCCGCGGAGCCCTGAGGGCCGACCAGGAGCTGCACGAGCGTGCCATGCAGCTCATAGCCCCGCGGGGCTAGAGGAGGACGATGGAAGCCATAAGGCATCTGACCTGCGAAGACGAGCATCCTGAGGCCCAGAAGGCCGGCGCTTTCGGCCCCGGTGCCCAAAGCCTGCCACCCTTGGCCTCTCACTGGGCCTGCGGGCCTGTCGACCTGGACTTGGGGCGGACCCGGATTATGGGCGTCGTCAACGTGACGCCCGACTCCTTCTCCGACGGCGGTCTGCACGACACGACCCAGGCAGCCGTCGGCTGGGGCCTGCGTCTTCTGGACGAGGGTGCGGACATCCTGGACGTGGGCGGTGAGTCCACCCGGCCCGGCTTTACCCCGGTCGAGCCCGAGGAGGAGGCCGCCCGGGTTGTCCCCGTCATCCGGGAATTGGCGCAGGCAGGGGCCCTGGTTTCGGTGGACACCCGCCACGCCTTGGTGGCCCAGGCGGCGCTTTCCGCGGGCGCGCGGATTGTCAACGACGTGGATGGCTTCACCGACCCGGCCATGCTGGGGGCGGTGGTGGGGGACGGGGCCTGCGGCTGCCTCTGCATGAGGCCCCGCGGGGTCTCGCCCGAGCCCGCCTCCGTCCTGGGCTGGCTGGCCGCCCAGGCAAGGGCTTTGGAGCGGGCTGGCGTCGCCCACGACCGCATCTGCCTGGACCCGGGTGCCGGCTTTGACACAGACGCCCAGCAGGACGTCCTCTTGCAGCGGGAGACCCGGGCCATGGCCCACCTGGGCTACCCCCTCGTCTGCGCCGTCTCCCGCAAGCGCTTCGTGGGGGCGGTGAGCGGGGTGACGAAAGCCGCCGCGCGCGACGCCGCTAGCACGGGCATAGCCATCGCCGGCGTCATGCGGGGGGCCCGCATCGTCCGGGTCCACGACGTGGCGGGGACTGCCCAGGCCATCTGGTCGGCAGAGGCTATGTGGGGCAGGAACGCCCCCCGCAAGGCCTTTATCGCCCTTGGAGCAAACCTGGGGGAGAAAACCCACACCCTGACCGAGGCTCTGGAAGGTCTGGGGGAGCTTCCCCTCACCCAGCTGGTGGCCGCCAGCCATGCCTACCAGACCCAGCCCGCCTACAAGGGGAATCAGCCTGCCTTTGCCAACGCCGTGGCCGAGGTCTCTACGGAGCTCCACCCCCTGGCCCTGCTCCAGCAGCTCCTGGCCCTGGAGGCGGCCCACGGCCGGGTGCGGGGCGAGGAGAACGGCCCCCGCACGCTGGACCTGGACCTGCTCTGGATGGAGGGGGAGCGCCACGCTGGCGCCCGCCTGACCCTGCCCCACCCCCTCATGGGCGAGCGTGACTTCGTCCTGCGCCCCCTGGAGGACCTGCTGGGCGGGCCCCGGGAGGTGCGGGCCTTCTGCGAGCGCGAGGGCATAGGCTGGCGGCAGCCGGAGGACCGCGTGGGGCGCGTCACCTGCGACCTGGGGAGCCTGCGATGACGGGCGCTCGGGCGAGGGACCTGCAGGGGGCAGGGGCAGTGCCCAACGACGGACAGCTCACCATCGTCGACGAATGCGGCTCGACCAACGACGAGGTCATGGCCCTCGCCCGGGCCGGCGCCGGCAACGGGACGGCCGTGTGCGCCCGCTTGCAGACGGCGGGCCGGGGCCGGCGGGGCCACACCTGGGCAACTAGCGGCGGCGGCGTCTGCCTGTCCGTCTGCCTGCGCCCGGCGGTGCCCGTCTCCTACTTCGGCGCCCTGCCCCTGCTAACCACGATGGGGGCCCTGCAGGCCGTCCGCGAGACCACCGGCCTGGGCACCCAGGTGGGGCTCAAGTGGCCCAACGACCTGGTGGCCAACCCCGGCGCAGCCGACGGTGTCCCCTGGCACGGCGATGGCTGCAAGCTGGCGGGCCTTCTGGTGGAAGCTGGCCACGACGGCACGGGGGCCTTTGCGGTGGCCGGCATCGGGGTCAACCTGCTCAGGACCTCCGTCGCGGCCGCCCGCCGGGCCCATGACACGGGCGACCCCGTCACCGTCTCCCGCAACGCTCTCGACCCTATCTGCCTGGAGGACCTGGTGGACAACCCCGCCCGTCTGCCCAGCCTGGAGACCCTGGCCGAGCGGATTCGCGAGGAGATGGTCCTGGCCGTGGGCGACTGGGTCACGCGCCTGCGGGCCTATCCCGGCCTGGCCGCCCAGGGGCCCCTGGCCTGCGTCTCCCAGGACTATGAGGCCCTGGTGCCGGCCCTGGGCCACGAGGTCGTGGCCCTGACGCCGGAGGGGGCCCTCTCGGCCCAAGGGCTGCTCTTAGGCTTCGACGGCTGGGGGAGGGCCCGGGTCCGCCTGGGCGACGGGTCCGAGGTCAGCCTGGCTAGCGAGCAGGCCTCCCTGCGCATGACGGGGCGGATCTGATGGCGCGGACCGAAGACCGCACAGGCGCGGGCGACCTAGGGTGGCGTGGCCGCAACGGCAAGGGTCTACCCCGCATCCGCGCCCGCAACCTCTGGGGCCACCTCAAGACCGTGACCCACCACAAGGCCCTGGTCGCCCGCCACTGCTTTGCCTGCGGCCTCTTTCGCCAAGGGCTGACCCATGACATGAGCAAGTACTCGCCCACCGAGTTCTGGCTGGGAGCCCGCTACTTCCAGGGTTACCGCAGCCCCAACGCGGCGGAGCGCGCCGACCGGGGCGTCTCCGAGTCCTGGCTCCACCACAAGGGCCGCAACCGCCACCACTTCGAGTACTGGATTGACGTGACCAGCAACGCCGACCACACCCTGAGGGGCTGCCCCATGCCCACCCGCTACGTGGTCGAGATGCTCTGCGACCGAGTCGCGGCAAGCAAGGTCTACGAGGGCCGGGACTACACCGACGCCTCCTCCCTGGAGTATTTCCGCCGCGAGCAGGCGGATGGGGTGAAGATGGACCCCGAGGCCCGTCAGCTGCTCGAACGCCTGCTGACCATGCTTGCCGAGCGTGGGGAGAGGCAGACCTTTGCCTACGTGCGCCGCCAGATTGTGAGACCGCGGGCGACCTTCGGCCCCCGGGGCAGGTTCTGACGGGCGCGAGGCGCACACGGGGATGGGAACGGAAACAGAAACGGAACAGGAACAGGAAGAAAGGATTGCGACGTTGGCAGGCGAGAAGACCACCGCGCCGGAGGCACATTACGTGGCTGCGCCGGCAGAGCAGGGCAAGGCGGCGCAGGGCGGGCCGGTGCGCAAGCGGAGCGTGGACCCCGTGGTCATCGCCGAGTGCGCGCTGGCCATCGCCCTCACGGCGGTGGCGGCCCAAATCACGGTGCCCATCGCCATCTGGAAGTTCACCCTGCAGGTTCTCATCGTCATGGTCGTGGCTCTGACCTTCAGACCCCTGCCGGCCGCGGCCACCTATGCCGGCTATATCCTGCTGGGCGCCGTGGGCCTGCCGGTCTTCTCCTGGGCCGGCTCGCCGGGGCTCGCCCGCCTCATGGGCCCCTTCGGCGGCTTCCTCTACTCCTATATCCTTGCGGCCGCCCTGGGCTCGCTGGTCCGCCGCGCCGTCTGCCCGCCTGAGCGCCGGCTGGCCGACAAGGGCCGCGGCATCCTGGCCGACGTCGTCGCCCTGGTCGTGGTAGCCCTGGTCATCTACGGGGTGGAGACCGTCCACTACATCGCCATCGGCATGCCCAGCGCCCCGGCGGCCGGCATCGTGGGCGCCCTCATGTACACGACCATCCCCTATATCCCGGCCGAGGCTTTCAAGGGCATCGCGGCCTTCTTCATCGCACGCGCCCTGCGCCGGGCCCTGCCCCGCTTTGCCGAGCGGTAAGGCCCCAGCAAGGTCCCGGTAGCCCCCAGCAAGGCGCCAGTGGCTCTCAACAAGGCTCTCGCCTGCGGTGATGGCAGGACCGAGGCCCCTTGCCCATTTGGGCGTTTCTTGTGGGCAGGGACCTGCTGGCAATACTCGCACTTCTGTTAGTTCACAGTTAAACCTGTTTGAGGTAAGTCATACAAAGGAAAATGGTGCGATGTCGCCCGTGGCCTGTATCCTGCGGCCCCATGGGCAGGCGGGACCGGGCGAGACCGGGCGGGCGGCGTCGTCTCGAAGGAAGAGGGAAGTGCATGAACACAGCTGCCAAGCGGCGCCTCACGCTCGTCGGCCTCATCATCCTCGTCGTGGCTATCGTCCTGTTCGTCGTGCTGGGCGGGGGCTCCACTGCCCAGGCCCTCTCGGTCGGCCAGGCAGCCTCGGGCCAGTACGACGGCAAGAAGGTCCAGGTGTCCGGGGCGGTCGTGGACGACTCCTACGTCACCGAGGGCACCACGACGACCTTCCAGGTCAGGGACGAGGACGACGCGAGCCAGACCCTGCAGGTGGTCTACGAGGGGGCCCTTCCTGCCACCTTCGGCAACGGCATCACGGCCATCTGCACCGGCAAGGTGGGCGACGGCGTCCTCACGGCAAGCGAGATGGTCACCAAGTGCCCCTCCAAGTACGAATCTGCCGAAGGCGCTCTCACGGTGTCCATGATGCAGAAGAATCTGAGCGTCTACGCCGAGGTGAGCGACCTCAAGGTGGCGGGCTACATCGTCCAGGGGAGCCTGGCCGACGTCAACGCCGACTACCGCTTCGAGCTCACCTCCGACGGCAGCACGGTCAAGACCGTCTACAAGGGGGCCCTGCCCGAGGGGGCCGAGGAGGGCTCGGCGGTCGTAGTGAGCGGCACCCTCTCGGCGGACGGCACGGTCTTCAACGCCACCGACGTCGCCTTGGACGAGGGCGTGGCCAAGCAGGAAGCCTGAGGCTGGACGTAAAAAACGGGGCTGGCGGGGCGCAGGCTCGTCGCGCCGCCAGCCGGCACGTATAGGGGAGGGTCACGGCAGATGGTTTCGTACGGACTGGTCACATTCGGGTCGGCCATGCTCTGGGCAACGCTGATTTGCTCGGTGCTGGCGGTCGTCTTTCTGGCCGTCGGTGGCTTTGGCAAGAGCGAGGACTCGCGGCGCTGGGGCTACCGGCTTACCTACCTGGTGGCCCTGGCTGCCTTTCTGAGCTGCCTCTCCATCGTCATTGGCTTCTTCACCCACGACATCGGCTCCCAGTACGTGGCCCAGAACTACCCGGTGGACACCCACGACGGCCTCTTCTGGCTCTACCGTCTGTCGGGCCTGTGGGCCGGCCGTGCCGGTTCGCTGCTCCTGTGGGCCTTCCTCATCACGGCATTCGCGGCTTTCGTGGCCTTTGCCCGCCGCAAGCAGCACGAGCGGCTCACGACCATCGCCCTGCTGGTCATCCAGGTGGTCATCGCCCTCTTCGCCATGACCATGCTCTTCTCGTCCTCCAACGACCCCTTTATCAAGACGTCCGAGTCCTACATCAGCGATGGCCAGCTCACGGGCGTGGCCCTGCAGTGGGGCATGAACGTCCTGCTCCAGCACTGGGCCATGGTCCTGCACCCGCCCATGCTCTTCATCGGCTACGCCGGCATGACCGTGCCCTTTGCCTACGGCATCGCCGCCCTCGTCGTCAACGACCCCTCTAAGCGCTGGGTCGACCTCTGCCAGCGGATGGCCCTCTTTGCCTTCATCTTTCTGTCGGTGGGCATCGGCCTGGGCGCCGTCTGGGCCTACGTGGTACTGGGCTGGGGTGGCTACTGGGGCTGGGACCCGGTCGAGAACGCCAGCCTCCTCTCCTGGCTTACGGCCGTGGCCATGCTGCACAGCTTCAACGCCTACCGCCGCCGCGGGATGATGCGGGGCTGGGCCCTACTCTCGGCAACCCTGACCTTTGTCTTCGTGGTGATGGGCACCTTCATCACCCGGTCGGGCCTCGTCCAGTCGGTCCACGCCTTCTCGTCCGACCCGGTTTCGACCGCCCTCTTCCTCACCATCATGATTGTGGCCTTCCTGGCCTTCGCCATCCTGTGGGTGGTCCGCCGCAAGTCCTTTGCCAGCGTCGACGACATCGAGTCGGTCGTCTCCAAGAACGGGTCCTTCTACCTGACCTGCCTCATCACGATTTTCGCGGGCATCCTTTTGGCCTACCTCACCGTAGCCAGCGCCCTGCCCTCCTGGCTGCCGGCTGGCGGCTCCTCCATCGGCACCGGCGCCTACGAGACCATCGCCCGCCCCCTGGGCATCCTGGTCTGCGCCCTGGCTGCCGTCTGCCCCTTCCTGTCCTGGAAGCGCACCGACGGCAAGGAGTTCCGCCGCAACCTGCTGGTGCCCGCCATCGCGGCCCTCGTAATCTTCGCCCTGCTCATGGTGGTCTTCTTCACCCGCCTGCTGCCCGCCTACGAGCAGGCCGTCGCCGACGGTGGCACCACGGCCTCCGACCTGGCGGACATGGGCCCGTCCTGGTACTACAACGGCCTGGCCGTCGTGGGGCTGCTGGTGGCCTCCCTGCTGGTGGCCTGCTCGGTCTACCTCGTCGTCCGCGGCGTGCGCGGCCGCATGACCGGCAAGGGGGAGGGCGCGGGCAGGGCGCTCGCCAACCTCTTCCTCAAGTCGCCGGCGGCCTTTGGCGGCTACCTGACCCACCTGGGCCTGGGCGTCGTGCTCGTGGGCCTCATCGGCAGCGCCATGTACGTGACCGAGGAGACCTACAACATCACCTACGCCAACCCCGGCTCCGTGACCGTGGGAGCCTACACCATCGAGTACAAGGGGCTGGAGCAGACCGAGGTCGAGGCTACCGGCGGCGTGGACATCGCAGCCCGTGTGGGCTTTGCGCGCGAGGGCGTGGCCGAGGGCGAGCTGGCGCCCTCCATCGAGATTGTGAGCCCCACCACCGGCTCCATCAAGATGCACGCCAAGACCCACTCGACTCCGCTCGAGGACCTCTTCTTGGCGGTCACCGCCCAGCAAAACCAGCAGACGGGCCAGATTCAGTCCATCTACCTGGACGTCCGCATCAACCCCCTCATCTGGTTTGTCTGGGTGGGCTTCGGCATCATGGTCGTGGGCATCGTCTGCGCCACCATCCCGCGCCGCGGCATCTCGCTGACCGAGGGGGCCGAGCTTGCTGCCGCCGACGAGCAGGCCCGGCAGGCCGCAGCCCTTGAGGACAGGCGCGGTCGCGGGACGGCCGGCCAGAGGAAGTCCAATCGTCCCAAGAAGTCACGGTAGTCATGACCACGCCCTCTGCCGATAAAAACGCGCAGGCCAGGGGTACCGGCGTTGCCGGTCGGGCCGCGTGCGGGGAGTCCGAGCCTGCCATCGAGGCCCGCGACCTGGTCAAGGCCTTCGGCCTGCGCCGGGCACTCGACGGGGTGGACCTGACCCTGCCGGCCGGCTCCTTCCTCACCGTCTTCGGGCCCAACGGGGCGGGCAAGACCACCCTGCTGCGCATCCTGGCCACCCTGTCCAAGCCCACGCGGGGGACCTGCCGCATCCTGGGTGAGGACGTGGCCACCGGCGACGTGCAGAAGGTCCGGGCCCGCCTGGGCATGATTTCCCACAAGTCCATGGTCTATGGCGACCTCACGGCCCGGGAGAACCTGGCCTTTGCCGCCCGGCTCTACGGGGTGGCCGACGTGGACGCCCGTGTCCGCGAGCTCCTGGAGCTGGTGGAACTGGACCACCGGGCCAACGACTGCGCCCGCACCTTTTCGCGCGGTATGACCCAGCGCCTCTCAATCGCCCGCGCCCTGGTGGGCGACCCTGAGCTCATGCTCCTGGACGAGCCCTACGCGGGCCTGGACCCCCACGGCATGCGCCTGCTGGACGAGCTCGTCGAGCGCATCCGCCCGGGCAGGACCTTCGTCATGGTCAGCCACGACCTGGAGCGGGGCTACGCCCTGTGCACCCACGCCCTCATCCTGGCCCGCGGCCGGGTCGTGCGGGCGGGCAGGCGCGAGGACCTGGACGCCGGCGAGTTCCGCGAGACCTACCTGTCCTGCGTGGGTTCGCTCACGTCCGATGTGGAGGCGGCCTCATGAGCGCTTGGCGCCAGTACCGCACCCTTTTGGCCAAGGACATGCGCATAGAGCTCCGCACCCGCGACATGGTCGTCTCCATGGGGGTCTACGCCGTCCTGGTCCTCACGGTCTACGGGGCCACCCTCTCGCAGACCGGCGACAAGCTGGACATCCTGAACGTGGCCTCCGGCCTGCTGTGGGCCATGATTGTCTTCACCTCCCTTCTGGGTCTCAACCGGGCCTTCGCCAACGAGGTGGCCGACGGCTGCCTGGAGGGGACCCTGGTGGCGCCCGTGTCCCGGTCGGCCATGTTCATGGCTAAGGCCACGAGCAACTTCCTCTTCATGGCCCTGGTCGAGGTCATCGCCGTCCCCCTCTTCTTCTTTTTCTTCATGGCGGGGGCCGAGGTGGGCGACCAGGCCTGGCTCATCGTGCTGCCCCTTTTGGCCGGCACGGTGGGTATGGCGGGCGTGGGCACCTTCATGGCCACGATGACCATGGACACGCGGGGCAAAGATGTCCTTTTGGCCATCCTCCTCATCCCGGTGGTCTTCCCCTTGCTCTACGCCTGCGTCTCGGCCACCAGCGCGGCCCTGCTGGGGGTGGTGGGCCAGGAGGCGGTCTTCTGGCGGTCGCTGGCCCTGGCCGGCGGCTATGACGTCATCATGATTGCCGCGGCCTGGGGTCTCTACGAGTTCGTGGTGGGGTCCTAGCGGCCGGACCGGGCGGCGTTGGTCTTTGCGCTTTTGGCACGGCTGCCTCTGCACGGCAGTGGGCCTTGCGATAGCACGGGTACGGCAGAAACGCTCCCATACGAAAGGGGATGCACGATGGCACAGGACACGCAGATACAGACGGACGGGGCCAAGGCGGCCTCCGTGCGCAAGGGGAGACGCTGGGAGGTGGTCGCCGCCGCCTGCGCCGCTGTGGGCGGCATCCTCATGATTGTCGCCTTCCTCCTGGTCTTCTTGGTGGCGCCCATGGTCAAGGGGGCCAACCTCTCCGACAGCCAGGCGGTCATGATTAACGGCACCGTCGTCACGACCAAGCTGCTCTTCTCGCAGAAAATCTTCTACTTCCATGTGGCCGTGGCCGTCGTGGCCCTGGTCTTCGTCATCGCCGCTGCCGTCTACGGCATCCTCTATCTGGCCCGCAAGCAGGCCCGCTCCGACCTGCGCTGCAAGACCTGCATGGAGCTGGCCCTGGTCTTCATCCTGGGCGTCATGCTGTCCGGCGACATGTGGACCCGGCACGACTGGGGCGTCTGGTGGGTCTGGGAGCCGCGCCTCACCACCTACTTCATCCTGACCCTGCTGGTCATCGCCTACTTCATCCTGCGCGCCGCCATCGACGACCCCGAGCGCCGCGCCCGCTTCTCCTCGGTCTTCGCCATCATCGCCGCCATCGACGCTCCCATCTCCTACTTCATCACGCGCCTGGTGCCCTCCTCAATCCACCCGGTCGTCTTCCGCACCGACTCGGGCCTGCCGCCCAACATGCTGGTGCCCTTCCTGCTGGCCATGTTCGGAGTGGGCCTCTTCTCCTTCGGCCTGTACCGCCTGCGTCTGTGCTTGGCCGAGCAGGCCGTCGAGGTCGAGGACCTCAAGACCCGCTACGAGGAGCTTCGCCGCTAGGGGAGCGCCCCGCAAAGGGACACCGTGCCCGCCGGGCGCACCCGCCCAGCCCGCACCCGTCACGTCGATGTCGGCCGCCCATGCGGCTGAGAGAAAGGAACCACCATGGACCCCGTCCTTCAGGAAGCCTATTCCACCGTCCTCTCCGGCGCCCCCTTCGTCATCGCCGCCTACGCCTTCATACTCTTGGTCATGGTCGTGCTGGTCGTGGCCATGATTGTGCGCGCTCGCAAGACCCAGGGGGAGATTGAGGCTCTGCGCGAGTCCATCGACCGCCTGGAGCGCAAACAGACAAAGGAGGAAACCGATGCTCGATAAGGTCAAGTTCACAGGCGAGCTCACCCGCGAGGAATACCACGCCCAGCGTGACACCCTCTCCCGCCGCCTCATGGTCCTGCAGCAGTGGGCCAAGGTGGCCGGCCTGGGCACGGTCGTAATCTTCGAGGGCTGGCACGCCGCCGGCAAGGGCGCCCGCATCTCCGACCTGGTCGTCAACCTGGACCCCCGCCTCTACTCGGTCCACAACATATCCGACCCGGTGGGCTATGAGGCCCGCCTGCCCTTCATGTCGCGCTTCTGGAGCCGGCTGGGGGCCCACGGGACCATGACCATCTTCAACCGCTCCTACTACAGCGCCCTGTCTCAGTCCTTTGTGGACGACGTCCACCATGCGGGCGACCTGTCCAGCGACCCCAAGGTCAACGACGTCCTGGCCAAGCGGGCCCAGCGCCACATCGAGGAGCACATGAAGAGCGCCGTGGCCTTCGAGCGCCAACTGACGGCCGACGGCTACCTCATCGTCAAGTTCTTCCTCCACATCCCCAAGGACGTGCAGGTGCAGCGCACGACCCAGCTCATCCTCGACCCCGACTCGGCCTGGAAGGTCAGCCAGGACGACCTGCGCCAGATTCAGCTGTACGAGGAGTACCGCGAGGTCTTCGACCGCTGGCTCACGGACAAGAAGCTGCAGGGCTCCGAGTGGAACGTCGTGCCCTCCATCTTCCGCCGCAACGCCAACGTGCAGATCTGGTCCACCCTGGCCAAGAAGATGACCGAGGCCCTGCAGGCCCGCGGGTTCGATCCCAACCAGCCCCTGCCCAGCGGGGAGACCAAGCCTGAGCCCGCGAGCCTGGCGCCGGTGGTGGTCGCTGCCGCCGAGCCCGCCGAGCAGGTCAAGGCCGGCGAGGACGAGGCTGCCGGGCAGGCAGAGAAGGCCGAGGAGGCTAAGCCCGCCGAGCAGGACAAGCCCAAGAAGAAGGCCGGGAAGCGCGACATCGGCTCGGCCAAGGACCTGACCTCCCGCTTCAAGCTGGTCGAGGTGCCCAGCCTTGGCGACGTCCGCCACGATCTTGCCCTGTCCGAGGAGGACTACCACAAGAAGCTGGACGACGAGCAGGATCGTTTGCGCGACCTCCAGCTCATCCTCTACCGTAGGCGCATCCCCCTGGTCATCGCCTACGAGGGCTGGGACGCCGCGGGCAAGGGCGGCAACATCAAGCGCGTGGCCTCCTCCTTGGACGCCCGTAACTACCAGGTGCACCCCGTGGCCGCCCCCTCCAAGGAGGAGCTGGCCCACCCCTTCCTCTGGCGCTTTTGGACCAACCTGCCCCGCACCGGCCATGTGGCCATCTTCGACCGCACCTGGTACGGCCGCGTGCTGGTGGAGCGCATCGAGGGTTTTGCCAAGCCCGAGGAGTGGCGCCGCGCCTATGACGAGATTAACGAGTTCGAGGAGGACCTGCGCATCTGGGGCGCCATCCTGGTCAAGTTCTGGGTTGACGTGTCCGACGAGGAGCAGCTGCGCCGCTTCCACGACCGCGAGGACGACCCGGAGCGCCGCTGGAAGATTACCGACGAGGACTGGCGCAACCGCGATAAGAACGGCCTCTACCGCACCTGCATAAACGACATGCTCCGCCTGACCTCCACCGAGTACGCGCCCTGGACCATCGTGGAGAGCGACAACAAGTACTACGCCCGCGTCAAGGCCCTCAAGACCATCAACGATGCCATTGAAAAGCGGCTCAAGAGGATTTCGCTCTAGGGCTCGCCCGAAGGGAGTCGCCCGGCTCTCCTGGGCCCCCGGTCCCCACGGCCGCCCGGCCGGGACTGGGTCACGCGGGATTTGTGCAGGCTGGGCGGGTGCAAAAAGAGGGCTTGTGCACCCGCCCCTTTTCAATGATAATACGTTTCTGTGTCCGGTCCCCATCGTCTAGCGGTCTAGGACACCGCCCTTTCAAGGCGGGAACACGAGTTCGAGTCTCGTTGGGGGCACCATCTCAGCAAAGACAGCAGGCCAGAGCAGCCGTTTGCCCTGGCCTGCTTTTGTGTATCGGGGGACGTAGTCCTGTCACATGTGAATGGGCTACGTCCCCTGATACACGTCCCCCGATACACCCTGGGACACCGCCTAGCCCTGGGCGTCGATGTTCCGCCCCGTCTCATGGAGGACGTCGAGGTAGCGCAGGACGTCGGAGCGCTTCTCGCCCTGGCGGCAGACGACGCAGTACGAGAAACGCGCCTCGGGGTCTGACAAGGGGATGCCGCAGAGCGTGGAGAACGAGGAGCCGAACAGCTGGCGGCTGAAGAGCGAGCGGGGCATCACGAAGACGCTGTCCCCGTAGTCGGCCGTGGCGAAGTCATCCCAGGTCTTGGCGTAGAAGATGTGCTTGTGAATGTTGATGCCGTGGGCGGCGAAGACAGCCTCGATGATCTGGGCGCCCTGCTGGATCTCCATGCTACCCGTGGGATGCATAATCAGCTCGTCGGCAAGCTCGTCCATCGTCACCGACGACCGGCCGGCCAGGGGATGGTCGGCCTTCACCACAGCCAAAAGGGGCACGGAGGTCAGGTAGCTTTTCTCGAAACCGGGGACGCCGGTATAGGCGCCCACGTGCTCCACGTCGACAATCAAATCAATCTTGTTCTCGGCGAGGGCGTCCCCCAAGGCGCCGGTGGGATACTCGCACGAGACCACGCGCAGCGTCTCGTTGGTCTCGCGCAGGGCGTCTTGAGCCATGGCCATCAGGTAGCGGATGGCCGAGTCGTGCAGTGACCCGGCCACCCTGACCTCGCTGGCCACGTTATGCAGCTTCCGATAGGCGCTGCGGTAGGCGTCGAGGATGCGCGAGGCTTCCTCGCAGAAAACACGGCCCTGCTTGGTGAGCTCAATCTGCTGCTTGCTGCGGTCGAACAGCATCACGTCGAACTCCTTCTCCAGGGCTGCGACGTGTTTGCTGAGCGCCGATTGCGTGAGGTTGAGCTTGCGGGCGGCGAGTGTGAAGTTCATATAGTTTACAAGCTCGAGAAACTCCTCTAGGTATTCTACCTGCATAAAGCTCCCTCTACCTGCATAAAGCCCTCTCCCATGCCAGCTCGCCCAATTGTACATCGACCCTTTGCGGGCCCAACATTCCAGGGTAAGCCCGTTCAGTAATTAGGGGCAGTCCATTTTGGAATCGGACAACTCACACAGACGGTCTCCCCCCATCCCAGATTGTCGTTTCCGTCATCCAAGCCATGCGGCGTACAAAAAAGGAGCAATGAACGTTGCAACTTTGGAAAGGGAAGGGGAAACAAGCCATGGCAACATCCACGATGAGCCGCCGGACGTTCGCAAAGATCGGCTTAGCCGCCGGCCTTTCGGCGAGCCTGCTGCCGGGAGGGCTGTCGGGTCTGGGCAAGGCGAGCGCGGAGGAACTCGCGGCCGACCATGACGAGGTCAAGAAGATCCGCAGCCACTGCCGCGCCTGTGGCAAGATGGAGTGCCCGATCTGGGTCAGCGTCAAGAACGGGCGCGTCATCAAGATCGAGGGCGACAACACCGCCATCTCCTCGCACGGCAACTGCTGCACCAAGGGCCGCGACGCCATGCAGGCCCTCTACCACCCCGACCGCGTCAAGTATCCCATGAAGCGCACCACCCCCAAGGGGGAGGACCCCAAGTGGGTGCGCATCAGCTGGGACGAGGCTATGGACATGTGCGCCGAGGGTATCCACAAGATCATCGACGACCCCGCCAACATGGGCTGGCACTCGATTAAGATCCTGCACGGCACCGGCCGCACCACCACCTACGGCATCGAGAGCTTCCCGAGCGTCGTGGGCATGTCCAACGTCGGCTCGACCGCCGGCCAGGTCTGCAAGGGCCCCCGTATCGCAACTGGCGCCATGATTGCCTACCCGAGCCCGCACTGGGTGGCCACCAACGACGGCGCCAAGTGCTTCTTCCAGTGGGGCACCAACCAGGAGGTCTCGAACTACGACTCGGCCGGCAAGGTCGTCACCGAGATGAAGTTCAACTCCGACGTCTCGATCTGCGTCGGCCCGCGTCTGCAGAACCTCGGCAAGGAGTGCGACTACCAGCTGCACCTGCGCCCCGGCACCGACGACGCCCTGGCCCAGACCATGATGAACGTCATCATCCAGAACAAGCGCTACGACGAGCTCTTCATCAAGCGCTGGACCAACGGCCCCATGCTCGTGGTCGACGATATGGAGCCCTCCGGCTTTGAGTGGACCAACAAGTACGAGATGCCCGGCGCCTACCCGCTCACCATCAAGACGCGCCTGCTCAAGGAGAGCGACGTCGTCGAGGGCGGCGACCCGCAGAAGTTCGCGGTCTGGAACCTCAACGAGGGCAAGCTCACCTACTTCCACGCGCCGAGCGGCCTGTGGGACGGCGAGGACGAGGCCACCCTGCCCGACCCCGAGAAGGACTGCTTCGTCCGTCATCCCAGCTACATGACCGAGGACGACCCGCGCTACGACGACTGCGCCGGCCTTGACACCAAGGACCCGGGCTTCCCCGCCAAGCTCAACCTCGACCCGGCGCTCGAAGGCGAGTTCGAGGTCACCCTCAAGGACGGCCGCACCGTCAAGGCCGTGCCCGTCTGGCAGAAGTTCTCCGAGCGCGTGAGCTACTGGACCCCCGAGCGCGGCGCGGAGCACTGCTGGCTCGACGCCAAGCTCATCGAGGACACCGCCCTGGCCTACTCGCGCGAGCCCGAGATGGGCGGCATCCAGTACAACCTGCCGGTCGAGCACACCGGCAACTCGGCCGAGACCTGCCGCACGATCCTGTGCCTGTCGGGCATCACCAACAACATCGACACCTTCGGTGGCAACCGCGGCAGCGACCTGATGTACTTCCTGTACAACACGTACTTCCAGTACCACACGCCGTTCGTCGACAACAAGTGCACCCCCGAGGTCGCTGGCATGTGCGCGGGCGCCGTGGGTGACGACTGCACGCCCGGCACGGGTCGCTTCCCGCTGATTCCCTGGTCCAACCAGGTGGGCAACGCCGCCATCTACCACGACCAGACCTCCGCGACCGACATGATTCTCACCGGCAAGCCCTACCCCATCCGCGGCATGATCTCCTGCACGGGCAGCCACTTCCACTGCGGCAACGCCACGGCCAACTGGGAGGCCTTCAAGACCCTGGACTTCTACATGGGCTGGGAGCTGTGGTTCACGCCCACGATCGAGCTGGCCGACGTCATCATGCCCGCCCGCCACTTCCTCGAGAACTCCTGCGTGCGCGCCTCCCAGAACGGTGAGGGCGGCTTCGGCCCCATGGTCAAGATTATCGACGACCCGCTGGCCGAGGCCCGTTGGGACTCGCTGACCCTCATCAACGAGCTCGCCCCGCGCCTCGAGAGCCCCTGGTGGCCCAAGGACAAGAGCAACGTGCCCTTCCTCGGTGAGTTCGGCGACACCGAGTGGCCGACCGAGCAGCAGGCCCTCGACATGAGCGTCATCACCATGAAGCCGATGGACTTCATGGGCGGCCACGTGATGCAGGCCGGCGGCCCCACCGAGCTCGGCCTGGGCGGCGCCCCTCTTGAGTTCGACTCCTACGACGACTTCTGCGAGAAGTACCAGGAGCACGGCCAGTGGTCGCTCAAGAAGATGAGCCCCTTCGGCTACTACAAGCGCTACATGTGGGGCTGGCTGCGCGCCCCTCAGGGCTACTTCGACCCCGAGAGCGAGGACTACAACACCACCGGCAAGCCCGGACCCACCGGCTTCCCCACCCCCACCGGCAAGTTCGAGCTGTGGTCGACGATCCTGGAGTCCTACCCGGCCGATACCCAGGGTATCGAGCGCGAGGTCGGGCGCAACGACGACTACCTGGCTGCGCTGCCCACCGTCCGTGAGCCCTACGAGAGCCCCTACCAGACGCCCGACGTCTACGAGGAGTACCCGCTCATCATGACGACCGGCCGCCGCAACCCGCTCTTCTTCCACTCCGAGGGCCGTCAGCAGCCCTACCTGCGCGAGCAGTACCCGGTGCCCATGTTCCAGATTCACCCCGACACCGCGGCCAAGCTCGGCATCGAGCAGGGCGACTGGTGCTGGATCGAGTCGCGCCGCGGCCGCATCCGCGAGACGGCTGACCTCTTCGCCGGCATCGACCCGCGCGTCATCGAGGCCGACCACGGCTGGTGGTACCCCGAGCTGCCCGCGCCCAAGCACGGCTGGGACCTCTCCAACATCAACGTCCTGGTCGACCAGTATGCCCAGGACCCGCACCTGGGTACCTCGACCCTGCGCTCGTACCTGGTCAAGGTCTACAAGTGCACCGAGGAGAACTGCCCCGACGGCCATATCATCCCTTGCGACCCCGACACCGGCGTCGAGATTATCACCTCCGGCGACGACCCGCGCCTCAAGGAATGGATGCCCATGACCGAAGAAGAGAAGGCGATGTTCTAATGCAGTATGCCATCGTAACCGAGTGCAACAGGTGCATCAACTGCCTGACCTGCACCACGGCCTGCAAGGTTCAGAACGGCGCTGCGTTGGGCAAGCGCTTTACGTGGATCGACCGCATCGGCCCCAACCCCATCAAGGAAGGCGACACCTTCCCCAACGTCGAGATGTACTTCCTGCCCATGAAATGCCAGCACTGCTACAACGCGCCGTGCGTTGAGGTCTGCCCCACGGGCGCCTCGTTCAAGCGCGAGGACGGCACCGTGCAGGTCAACGAGGAAGCCTGCATCGGCTGCGCCCTGTGCGTGGGGGCCTGCCCCTACGGCGCCCGCTACGTCGACGAAGAGGAGCAGGTGGCCAAGAAGTGCAGCATGTGCCGGGAGCTCATCGACGAGGACGGTACGCCCGAGTGCGTGAGCGCCTGCACGGGTCAGGCTATGCACTTCGGCGACATCGACGACCCCGACAGCGAGGTGTCGAAGCTCATCGCCGCCGCAGGCGACCATGCCTATCGCCTGCAGGACTCCGGCAACGCCCCGGCCAACGTGTACATCCTCGATAAGATGACCTGGCGTTCGTAGTATCGTCCTTCCGGCCCAAAGGCCCGCCATGCTGGGCCTTTGGGCCTTTCTCCTTCCGAGGAGGCCCGCGAGCATCGGGCCCCGCCTTTCGCCCACCATCCACCTACACCGACCGATTGAGGGGGAACCCCATGTCAACGTGTGCCGTCGAGTCCAGCGAGTTTGATGCCATCATGAGCGACCGTATGGAGGTGTATGCGCTGCTGGCCCGCCTGTTCGGGCGCGAGGTCGACGACGAGCTCCTCGAGACCCTGCGCGGCAGCGCGGTGATCGAGGCCGACGACGGCGACTGGCACGGGGCCCTCGGCATGATGCGCGGCTACCTGGCCTCCCCCGAGGCGAGCACGCTCGACCTGGCCCGCGACTACGCCAAGGCCTTTTGCGGAGCGGGGTCGACCAAGAAGAACTCCGCTTACCCCTTCGAGTCGGTCTACACCAGCGAGAACGGGATGCTCATGCAGGAGGCGCGCGACGAGGTCCTGGCATGGTATCGCGAGTTCGGCCTGGGCAAGAGCAAGACCTGGTATGACTGCGAGGACCACCTCGCCCTCGAGCTGGAGTTCATGGGCTATCTGATTGGGCGCGCCGTCGAGGCCAAGGGGAAGGGCGACGAGGCCGAGGTCCGGCGCCTAATGGCGGCCCAGCGCGACTTTTCCCGGGAGCACCTGGCCAACTGGGTGCCCAGCTTCGCCCGGGACGCCGACCACAAGGCCTCGACCGACTTCTATCGCGGGCTCGCCCGGTTCGCGTCGCAGTACATCAAGCGTGATGCGGCGGCTCTGGCCGAAACAGTGAAAGATTAGGTGATTGCATGCTAAGCGACGCTCTCGTGGGGTTTGTCATAGCCCTGGTCGTCACCGCCGTGCTGGTGCTATGCCTGGGCGGGGCCCTGAAGCGCGTGCCGGGCGTCTTCTACGGCGTGGCGCTGGTGGCGACGGCGGTCTACGTCTGGGGGGTGGCCGCGGGTGCCGACCTCTCCAACGTGCACTGGCTGACGGTCGTGTTCCAGAAGGGCTACCTGGCGACCCTGCTGGTCGCGGTGGTGATGTTCACGGGTGTGATGGGCAAAGGGTCGGCCGCGCGCAAATACCTGCAGCCGCTGCGCGGGCCCCTGTCGGTGCTCTCGTTCATCCTGATTCTGGGGCACCTGGCCACCTACCTGCCTCCCTACCTGGGACGGTTCGGGTCTCTGCTCGGGAGTCGCACGAACGTGGCGCTCTCGCTGATTGTCGCCATGGTGCTCACGGTGCTGTTCTTCGTCCTGGCGGTGACGTCGCTTTCCCGGGTGCGCCACGCCATGAACCCGCGCCTGTGGAAGGCAATCCAGCGCGGGGCCTATGTCATGGTGGCCCTGCTGGCGCTGCATATCGCGCTCGTCCTCGGCCGCTCCGCGCTCGTGGGGGGCTCGCCCCGGGCCCTGGTGACCTTTGTGGCCTATCTGGGGGTTATAGCGGTCTACGCGGTGCTGCGCGTGCGCCGGGCGGTGCTCGACGCGCGCCTGGGCCGGGCGGCCGTGCCCGAACCTGCCGCGTAGGGCGTCGCCGCCGGTCGCTCGCCTGCCTCCTCGGTCTGGCAGGCGACCGGTCAAGGCGGCCGGCGCGTGGGGTGCGAGGCGGCGGGACAGAGGACCTCTTCTCCGGGCCAACCTGGGGACCAGTCGTCATCTTTCCCAAAAATTCTTGCTGCACAATCCGCCCGCATGCGTCATGATGGTCGCATATACTTTCCCGTCGCGTCGGTTGCGGCATCGGCGCGCCGGAAGGTATGTCCTGGCCGACTAGGGAAAGGAGTCCGCAATGGGCAAGAAGGCAGAAGACCCTATACAGCTTGAGGGCGACGAGCTCGAGCAGTACCTGAGAACAAACCACTCCGTGTACATGGACGTCGCCGGCAAGTCCTACTATCTGACCGACGTGAACGACCATTATTGGCGTGTGCAGGACACGGCCCAGCTCAACGACAAGGGCCACTACGTGGATGTGTCTGAGCCGGTCGCCACGGTCTCCGAGTTCGTCGACTCCCCGGCCGTTGACGGCAAGACCATCAACGAGCTGCAGGCGCAGGCAACCTTCTACCCGTCGATCAAAGAGTAAAGAACGCGAGCACCACTTCTCGGGAAGTGACTGACGTGCCGTCGCCCGGATAGCAAAGGAGGCCGGGGTCCCTTGGGGCCCCGGCCTCCTCGTAACAGGGGACGGGGGCGCGTTACGTCTCGCGCGGGGCGCAATGCGCCTGCGTCCCCTGTTACGCGATTGTGTTAAGCGTGCGATGGCTCGTCCCTGCTCGTTGACGTTCGGCCCGCCGCTGCATAAACTCGAAAAGTTCACTTCCACAGAGCCCCGTGAATACTCTGTATTAGTGACGAACAGCGAAGCATGAGTTGGAGGAGTTTTACGTGAAGACCACGTACTACGCCAAGAAGGGCGAGGTCAAGCGCGACTGGGTGTTGGTTGACGCTGACGGGCTGGTTCTCGGTCGCCTTGCAGCGCAGGTAGCTTCCATCCTGCGCGGCAAGAACAAGCCGCAGTACACCCCTCACGTCGACACCGGTGACTATGTCATCGTCATCAACGCCGAGAAGGTCCGCGTGACCGGCAACAAGGCCGAGGACAAGGCTTACTACCGCTACAGCGGCTACCCGGGCGGCCTCAAGAAGGAGACCTACCGTCAGGCCATGGAGCGCCACCCCGAGCGCATCATCGAGCACGCTGTGAAGGGTATGCTCCCTCACAACACGCTCGGCCACGAGCAGTTCCTGAAGCTCAAGGTCTTCGCCGGCCCTGAGCACACCTATCAGGACAAGAAACCGCGTAAGATTGAGCTGGAGGCTTAGGTCCCATGGCAGAGAATGATGCGATTTACTGGGGCACCGGCCGCCGCAAGAACGCGGTCGCCCGTGTGCGCCTTCTCCCCGGTACCGGCAAGGTCGTCGTGAACAAGCGCGATGCCGCCGAGTACTTCGGCAGCCAGCAGCGTGTCGACATGGCGTGCATGCCGCTCAAGGTGACCGACACCCTCGGCCACTTCGACGTCTACTGCAACTGCAACGGCGGCGGCGTCTCCGGCCAGGCTGGCGCAGTCCGTCTGGGCATTGCCCGTGCCCTGCTCAAGGCTGGCGACTACCGCGCCGAGCTCAAGAAGGCCGGCTACCTGACCCGCGACGCCCGCGTGGTCGAGCGCAAGAAGTACGGCCTCAAGAAGGCCCGCAAGCGCCCGCAGTTCTCGAAGCGTTAAGCCTTCGAGCTCCTGCAAGCTCATTGTGCACTGTTCGGGGCCTACGCAGCCGGTCTGCGTGGGCCCCATTTCTGTATGAACGGTCATCGCCGGGCGGTTGCGCCCGTCCTCTCACCTGGTTTACGAAAGGCAGGTCGCACATGTGCGGCATCGTAGGCTATACGGGCACCAAAGAGGCCCAGCCCTATCTCCTCCAAGGCCTGCGGGCCCTGGAGTACCGCGGCTACGACTCAGCCGGCCTGGCTGTGGAGGGGCCCGACGGCCGCGTCCGTGTGACCAAGCGCCTGGGCAAGGTCAAGGTCCTGTCCGACGCCCTTGAAGGCCGTCCCTTGCACGGTACCTGCGGCGTCGCCCACACCCGCTGGGCCACCCACGGCGTGCCCAGCGAGCGCAACGCCCACCCCTTCCTCGACTGCACGGGCCGCATCACCCTGGCCCACAACGGCATCGTCGAGAACTACGCCGAGCTGCGCCAGGAGCTGCGGTCCCACGGCCACTCCTTCACCAGCGACACGGACACCGAGGTCATGGTCCACCTGGTGGAGGAGCTCTACGACGGCGACCTCCTGTCCACCATGCGCCGGGCATGCGCCCGCCTCCAAGGCGCCTGGGCCTTTGCCTGCGTCTGCGCCGACGAGCCTGGCCGCCTAGTCATCGCTCGCAAGGGCTCCCCAGTGGTGCTGGCCAAGATTGAAGGCGGCGCCATGGCGGCAAGCGATCTCACGGCCCTGGCCCCCTACACCAGCGAGGTCATGACCCTGGGCGACGGGGAGTTCGCGGTCCTTGCGCCCGACGGGTCCATTGACGTGACCGACGCCGTCGGCGCCCCCGTGGAGCCCCAGAGAATCGTCATCGACTGGGATGTGTCCAGCGCCACCCTGGGCGGCTTCCCCGACTTCATGGCCCGGGAGATCTACGAGCAGCCCGAGGCCTTGTCCCGGCTGCTCTCGGGTCGCGTGGGCGCCGGCCGGGTCGACCTGGACGAGCTCTTCCTCTCCGACGAGGACCTCCAGTCCGTCGACCGCGTCGTTATCGCAGCCTGTGGCACCAGCTACCATGCCGGCCTCGTGGCCAAGTCGCTCATCGAGTCCTGGGTCCGCCTGCCCGTGGAGGTGGACGTGGCCAGCGAGATGCTCTACCGCGACCTCATCATCGACGACCGGACCCTCAGCCTGGTTATCACCCAGTCAGGCGAGACGGCCGAGACCCTTTTGTGCGCCCGCAAGATGAAGGCCATGGGCGCCCGCACCATTGCCATCACCAACGTGCTGGGCTCCACGGCAGCCCGCGAGGCCGACGGCGTCCTCTACCTGCAGGCAGGCCCCGAGGTCTCCGTGGCCTCCACCAAGGCCTACACCTCCATGATTGCGGCCGTCTGCCTCATCGCCATCCTGCTCGCCGACCGGCGCGGGGTCATGAGCGGAGCCCAGTCGGTGGCCCTGCTGGCCGACCTGGAGCGCATCCCGGCCGCCGTCAGCATGGTCCTGTCCCGCGAGGGCCTGGCCGAGTCCGCCGCCAAGGTCTTCGAGGGGAGGACCTCGGCCCTCTTCCTCGGCCGCGAGCTCAACGCCTCCTCGGCCAGGGAGGGCGCCCTCAAGCTCAAGGAGGTCTCCTACCTGCATGCCGAGGCCTACCCCAGCGGCGAGATGAAGCACGGACCCATCGCCTTGGTGGACAAGGGCTTCCCGGTGGTCTTCGTGGTGCCCCAAGACGAGGTGCGCGACAAGACTGTCTCCAACATCGCCGAGGTCAAGGCCCGCGGTGCCTGCGTTGTGGCCGTGGCCACCGAGGGCGACGAGGAGGTGGCCCGCCTGGCCGACCACGTCATGTGGCTGCCCCGCACCGCCTCCTGGCTCACGCCCGTCACCTCGGCCGTCTATCTGCAGCTCATGGCCCGCGACGTCGCCATCGCCCGCGGGTGCGACGTCGACCGGCCGCGCAACCTGGCCAAGTCGGTCACCACGGAATAGGGGAGGGCATGCACGTGGCAGGAGTGGGCGTCGACATGGTCGAGATTGCGAGGATGCGCCGGATCCTGACGCGCACCCCGCGCTTCCGCTACCGTGTGTTCACCGAGGAGGAGCGGGCCTACTGCGACAAGCGGGCCGACCCCGGCGCCTCCTATGCCGGCTGCTTTGCGGCCCGCGAGGCGGTGCTCAAGGCCCTCGGTTGCGGCTTTGACAGCGTGGGTTTTGCCGATGTCTCAGTGTCCCATGACGAAAAAGGCCGGCCCGTCGCAATTCTTGCGGGTGAGGCGGCTAAAATTGCCCAAAGGCAGGGAGTGACCGAGGTCTACATCTCCATCTCGCACACACGCGAGGTCGCCGTGGCCAACGCCGTGGCCTCCACGCCCGACTCCGTGCCCAGGCGCGAGGAGCGCAAGGAGGACGAGAAGGCCGTCATCGAAGCCCAGTTCAAGCAGGCCAGAGCCCTGCTCGACGACCTCGACCGGGGAAAGGACCGATAGATGCAGCCAGTGATGACCGTCAAGGAAGCAAGCGACTTCGAGTCCGCGCTCGCCAACCGGGGCCTGAACCCCGCCGAGCTTATGTCCCGCGCCGGGGCCGTTGTGGCCATGCAGGCAGCCGACCTCGTGGACACCGGTTCGGTCGTGGTGTTCTGCGGCATGGGCAACAACGGTGGGGACGGCTGGGTCGCGGCCGACAATCTGGCCCGGTACGGGGTGGACGTGGCGGTGGTGTGCCCGGCCACGCCGGCCATGGTCACTAAGCTTCCGGCCAAGGACGCCGCCCGCAAGGCCTGCGAGATGGGCGTCCCCATCCACGTGGCCCCCGAGCGCGACGAGCTGGACCGCCTCCTGGGCGACGCCGACGTGGTGATTGACGCCTGCTTCGGCATCGGCTTCCGCGGGGCCATGCCCGAGCCCTACGCCTCCTGGGTCGCGGCGGTCGACGAGGTCTTTCTGGGCCAGGTCGTTTCGGTGGACGTGCCGAGTGGCATCGACGCTGAGACCGGCATGGCCTCCGGCCCTCACTTTACGGCCGACTGCACGGTGACCATGTTCGCCGCTAAGCCCGGCCTGGTCTCGGGCCTGGGCCGCGAGGCGAGCGGGGAGATCGTGGTCGCGGCCCTGGTGGGGACCGAGCAGGGCGTTGAGGACATCGGGGAGGCCGCCGGCGCCCGCCTGCTGGACGAGGCCGACTACCTGGACATCTTCCCCGAGGCCAGCCGCCTGCAGGACAAGTACTCGCGCGGCCGGGTTCTGGTCGTGGCCGGTTCCACCCGTTTCCCGGGTGCCGCGGTCATGGCCGCCATCTCCGCGGCCCGTGCGGGGTCTGGCTACGTGACCCTGGCCGTCCCCGACCCCGTCGTGCCCGTCGCCCAGGCCCACCTGCTCAGCATCCCGGTCGTGGGTCTGGCCGCCAGCCCCATGGGCACCTTCTCCGTGGGCGCGGTCGAGGAGGTACGCGAGCTGGCCAGCCATGCTGACGCAATCCTGGCCGGACCGGGCATGACCACCGGCGACGGGGCCTGCGAGGTCGTGCGGACCCTGCTGGGCACCGACCGGGCCCTGGTGCTCGACGCCGACGCCCTCAACCTGCTCGTCCGCATCTGCGCGGGCACGGCGGAGGGCAACCCCCAGGCTCTGCGCCGCGAGGCCCCGCTGGTCCTGACCCCCCACCGCCGTGAGCTGGCCCGCCTTTTGGGTGGCGACATGGAGCGCACGGCCAGCCTGTCCGGCTCCATCGAGGGCGCCGAGGCTCTGGCCTGGGCCGTGGGCTCCTCGGACTTCGCGGTGGTGGCCAAGGGCGAGACCACGGCCGTCGCAGGCGTTGACACGGCGCTGATTGTGGAGCCCGGGCCTGCGGCTTTGGCCACCGCCGGCACAGGCGACGTTCTGGCCGGCATCTGCGCGGGCACCCTGGCCCAGCGCGTGGCCCAGGCCGGTCCCGGCGACGGGCTGGGCGCGGACGAGCTCTGCCTGCTCATGGCTGGCGCCGACCGGGTGCATGCCGTGGCGGGAGAGCTGGCCTGTCTGCGCTGCGGCTCGCGCGGGGTCATGGCCACCGACGTTGCCGACCTGGTGGGGCTGGCCTTCGACGAGCTGCAAAGGCGCGCCGAGGAGGCCCTGGTCGGCGAGGGCGAGGAGGACGTGGGCGAGCAGCTGGAGCGCGCCCTGGAGTTCGAGGACGAGACCCGGGTAGAGCCCTCGGTCGAGGCCCAGGCCGCCCGCCACGCCGCAGCTACGGCAGCCGCTTGGGGTCAAGACGACGAGCCGCTCGAGGAGCCCGAGACGCCCGAGCAGCAATCGGAGCGCCTCGCGCGGGCCAAGCGGGCGGCGAACGCACGCCGTCAGCGCCTGTCGACCAGCCGGGCGGCGCCCGTCCCCGGCGAGGCCGGCCTGCCCGGGGGTCAGGGGTCGGGGGCCGTCCTGGCGGACGAGACCACTGAGATTGGGCTGGATGCTGCCTCCTGGTCTTCCGAGGGCGGCTTCCCGGATGGCGGCGGCGAGGTCACCCAGGTCATGCCTGTGGTCGGGTCTGCTGAGCCCGCCGGACCCGATGAACCCACCGGGTCCGCCGGCGAGGGCCAGGACCCCGCGGAGGCCAAAGACGCCGCCGCTGACGAGGGCCAGTCCTTCGCGGAGGCCGCCGCCGCTGACGGTGCCGCCAATCCCGCCAATCCCTCCCAGCCTGCCCAGCCCGCCGGGGACCTGGCTGTCCCGCCGTTTTTAGCCGGTGTCTACCAGGGTGGCGTGGCAGCCGACGGGCCTGCCGAGGATGACGACCTGGAGGACGGGGCCGAGCCTGAGCCCGAGCCCGAGTCCAATCCGTCCTCGCCCCTCGAGCAGTTCCACCGTCGCGCCACCAAGCACACGGGCGTCACACCCGCGGTGCCGCCCGAGGACCGTCCGTCGGTCACGAATGGCCGCAAGGGCCGTCGCGACCAAAAGTAAAGCGATAGGCACCAGGTTGCCGCGGGGGTGGGCAACATGGCCCTGGTGGCGGCATACTATATAGGAGCAGGCCAGCACCAGCAGAGGCCCACGAACCGCCAAGCGTCAAGACGAAGGAGACGCTCACATGCCAGCCCAGCGAGAGGTCCCAGCAACGAGATGGGGGTGGGTCGAGGTCGACCTCGACGCCATCCGCAACAACCTGCGCGCGTTCAAGAGCCTCACGCACCCCCCGGCACGCCTCATGGCGGTTGTGAAGGCCAACGCCTACGGGCACGGGGCGGTTGTCGTGGCCAAGGCTGCCGCCGCCGCAGGGGCCGACGCCTTTGGTGTCGCCACGGTCGACGAGGGCGTTGAGCTGCGCGAGGCCGGCATCCGCGAGCCCGTCCTTGTCCTGTCCGAGCCGCCCATCTCATCCATCCCCACCCTGGTTAAGTACGGCATCATGCCCTCTGTCTACGAGCTGGAGTTTGCCGCCCAGCTGGGTCAAGCCGCCACGGCCGCCGGCGTCGAGGCCCGCTACCACCTGGCCGTGGACACAGGCATGACCCGCATCGGCGTGCCCTTTGACGAGGCCGTCGAGTTCATGCACGTGGCCGAGCGCCTCTCGGGCATCAGCCTCGACGGCGTCTTCACCCACTTCGCCACGGCCGAGTCCACCTCCGACTGGGACTTCGCCCTGCAGCTGCAGCGCTTCCGCGATACGGTCGGCGACCTGCGCGGGGCGGGTATCGACCCCGGCTGCGTCCACTGCGCCAACTCAGCCTCCATCGTCCTGCACCCTGAGGCCCACTTCGACATGGTCCGCCTCGGCATCGGACTCTACGGCCTGTACCCCGGCGACACTACGCGCGGCAAAATTTGCCTGACCCCGGCCATGAGCGTGAAGGCCAAGGTGACCCGTGTGGTAAAGCCGCACGTGGGCGAGGGTGTCGGCTATGGGATGACCTACCGTGTGGCCCGCCCCTCCATCCAGATTGCCACGCTGCCCATCGGATACGCCGACGGCCTGCCCCGGCGCCTCTCCAACAACATGGAGGTCCTCTACGAGGGCAACCGCTGGCGCCAGGTGGGCAACATCTGCATGGACCAGTTCATGATTGAGGTGGAGCCCGAGCTCGCCCACGCCCGCAAGATTTCCTGCACCCCCATCGAGGTGGGCGACGAGGTCACCATCGTGGGCCGGCAGGGCGACCAGGCCATCACCCTCGACGACCTGGCAGCGCGTCTGGGGACCATCCACTACGAGCTGGCCTGCGGTTTTGGTATGCGCATGCCCCACGTCTACCTCAACGCCAGCGGTTACTGCTCCTGAAGCCCCAAGCGGGAGGCGCGCCATGCCCATGCTTAAAATCCCCGGCCACACCCACCAGCGGGCCCGCGAGGTGACCCTCGAGGAGATTCGCGCCGTGCTGGGTGATTGCCGCCTGTGCCCCCTGTGCACCTCGCGGCACAACATCGTCTTTGGCGTGGGTGACCCGCATGCGCGCGTGGTCCTCATCGGCGAGGCGCCTGGCTACAACGAGGACGTGCAGGGCATCCCCTTCGTGGGCCAGGCCGGCCACCTGCTCGACAAGATGCTGGCCGAGCAGGTGGGCGTCGAGCGCAAGGACGTCTACATCGCCAACGTGCTCAAGTGCCGCCCGCCGGGCAACCGCGCCCCCGCCCCCGACGAGGTCATGGCCTGCTCGCCCTTTCTGCGCGAGCAGATTCGCAGCATCTGGCCTGACATCATCGTGACCATGGGCAACCCCGCCACCCACTTCATCCTCCACACCGAGGTGGGCATCACCCGCCTGCGCGGAAAGGTCCAGCACGCCGGCCACTTCGCCGTCCTGCCCACTTTCCACCCGGCGGCCGTCCTGCGCGACGAGTCCAAGATGGCCGACCTGGAGCATGACTTCCACCTGCTGGGCCAGCTCCTCCGCGGCGAGGTCGCCCTCGACGACCCCACCGCCGGCGCCACGTATATGCAGGGCCAGGTTGCCGCGGCGTCGGGACAGGTTTCCAGCGCTGGGCCCGGCCCGGAGGGGGGCGACCCATGGAAGGCATAAGCCGCTTCGAGACGGGCAGCTACCTGCTGGCCGACGCCGATGCCACCCACCAGCTCGGCAAACTCTTCGCGGGCAGCTTGAAGCCGGGCGACGTCGTCGTGCTCTCGGGCGACCTGGGTGCCGGCAAGACCTGCTTCACCGGCGGCGTGGCGGCGGGCCTGGGCGATTCCCGGCCGGTCACCAGCCCCACCTTCACCATTATGACCGTGCATGACGGAGGCTCCATCCCCCTCTACCACTTCGACCTCTACCGCTTGGACGACGCCGACCAGCTCGACGACGTGGGCCTCTACGACGCGCTGGAGGGCGACGGCGCCTGTCTAATCGAGTGGGGCGAGCGCTTTGCCGACGAGATTGGCGACGACCGCCTTGACCTGGTCTTTACCCGCGACGAATCTGCGGCCGCCGTGGACGACAAGCCCGAGGGTGACGAGCCCCCGCGTCGCGTCGTTGCCCACCCCCATGGTACCCGCGCCCAGCAGCTGGCCCAGGCCTTCGACTCATCTGTCCAGTCCTTTATCGGCTAGCTTCCGGCGAGCCCCAGCTCCCGCCCGCTTGCCTGCCTGCCCGGCACAAGGCGCCCTGCCACAAAGCGCTGTTCTCCCAAGCGCCGCGCTCCTGACCTGCCAATATGCGCTACCAAAACGCCCTGCCACAATTGGACATCCTGGGTGTTTCGGGGGATTGGACACTTTTTCGACTTCCTGGGTGGCCCACCTGCCACGATTTCGACATCGTGGGTGAAAAAAGTACCCAGGACATCGAAATCGTGGCAGCCCCGACACCCACGACATCGAAATAGTGTCAACTAGCTCGCGCGATGTACTGCCCTGCCGCCACCGGACCACCCAGGATGTCGGAAAAGTGACATTCGCGACAGACAGGGTTGCTGCGGTGGGGTCTCGTATCCAGGTTAGCGCGGGTGTCCCGGCGGGAGCTGTGTCTCCGGGGTGGCATGGATTCGAGAAAAAGTATTTGCCTGGCACGGATTCGAGATTTCGTATGCCCTTTCAGCTGCCGAACATATTCATGAACCTGAAAACTATCGTAAAGAGAAACTGTACATCAATATAATCAATTGTATTAGAAAATATATGCAATGCGAAGAAATCCGCCGCCCGAGCAGGTCACCCAGACGGCCATCTGAAGCCTTCAGAAACATACGAAATCTCGAATCCATGCCACCGAGATATTTTTTCTCGAATCCGTGCCATGCCGAGGAGCCGCCCGGACAGGCGACAGGGCCGATTTGCGCGTGCGCTTAACAGCGCGGGCCTCCTAGAAGCACAACGCCTCTGCATGAGGCCACGATATAATCCGGCGGACTTTGACGAGGAGATTGGGCGTCTTCATGGCTGATGGGCTTTTGACCGGCGGCGTTGTGGCTGGCAGCGTTGAGACCGGCAACGTTGCGGCAAGTGTGAGGGCGGGCGGGAGGCCTGCCACATGCGAGGGCCGGCTGATTTTGGCGGTTGACACCTCGACAGACATGCTGGCCTGCGCCCTTGGTCGCGTGCGTGAGGCGGTGGCGGGGGAGGGGACGGCCTCGGTTCGAATCGTCGCCACAGCCGACCATCTCTGCCGGCGCCAGTCCAACGTGGAGCTAATCCCCACCGTGCGCGACATGCTGAACGCCGCCGGTATCGCCCGAACCGACCTGGACGCCCTTGTATGCGGCACGGGCCCGGGCTCCTTCACCGGCGTGCGCATCGGCGTCTCCGCAGCTAAAGGCCTTGCTTGCGGTCTGCGCATACCTCTCTTTGGTGCCTCGACCATCGACGCGGTGGCCTGGCGGGCCTGGTCGGCAGGCGTGCGCGGGCTCGTGGGTGTCGTAGGCGATGCCATGCGCCGCGAGGTCTACCCCGGCCTCTATATGCTCACCGACGGGGGCATCGAGCGCCAGTTTGCCAGCGAGAGGGTCGTGAAGGCTGCGGTCGGGGCCCGGCTCTGGGCAGAGGACCCCCGTCGCAATCAGATTCAACTCACGGGTGACGGCCTGCGCAAATACCGGGCAGCCTACGAGGAGGCGGGCTTTGCTGATATCCTGCCCGAGGACCTCTGGCATCCCACGGGGGAGGGACTACTCCGAGCGGCCTTCCCGGCTGGCCTCGACGCCACTGCTGCAACCGCCTTCCGCGCGGGTCAGGGCAGCCAGGGGGACACGGGCGCCCAAACGGGCGACGCGGGTCAGGGCAGCCCGGGGGACACGGGCGTCCAGACGGGCGGCGTAGGTGACCCGGCCCTGGTCCTG
>CAZEAF010000009.1:0-32151 GCA_964510125.1 uncultured Coriobacteriaceae bacterium | reverse complement strand
TGGTGTCGGAGGCGGGACTTGAACCCGCAAGACCGATTGTGTGGTCACTAGCACCTCAAGCTAGCGCGTCTGCCAATTCCGCCACTCCGACATGCGCATCTAACACGCAGATGGATATATTACCTAAAACCGTTGCCGGTGCAAGCGCCTTTTTGCAAGAGGCGCCCGTCCATAAAACCTTAACACGGTGCCCCTCGGACACGACGCGCGGCCCAAGGGAAACCCCCTCGAGCCGCGCTTTTCATCGAAAACCCTAGGCCACGGAGCCCAGCGGGAAGATGAGCATGAAGACCAGCAGCAGAATCACGAAGATTAGGGCCGTGATGATGGTAAGCCGGTCGAGGTTCTTCTCGACGATGCCCGAGCCCCCAGTGTTGGAATACATGCTGCCGGCAATCATCTCGGACACGCCCGTGCCCTTGCCCGAATGCATGAGGATGAGCAGGACGAGTGCGATGCCGTCGATGAACCACAGAACGGTCAGCACGATAAGCAATGCGTTCAAGGTAACTCCTCCAAGAGATACAAGGACTCAATCCGAAGAAGTATACCTCTCCGGGCCCTATGCGCGGCGGGCTTCCACCGCCCTGCAGACGATGGCCACGAAATCGTCGGCGTCGAGCGCGGCGCCGCCCACCAGGACACCGTCCACATCGGGGCAGGACACGAAGGCGGCCACGTTACCGGGCTTGACCGATCCGCCATAGAGGACCCTCGCCGCCTGAGCCACGTCCTCGCCCAAGGTCTGGGCCACGCAGGCGCGGATGGCGTTGGCGACCCGCTGAGCGTGCTCGGGCGAGGGCACCAGGCCCGTCCCAATGGCCCAGATGGGCTCGTAGGCGAGGACCAAGCCGGCCTGACCCACCTCGAGGCCTGCCAGCGACCCCGCCACCTGGGCTGTCACATGGTCGACGGTCTGCCCGGCCTCGTAGACGTCCCTCCCCTCGCCCACACAGACGATAGGGGTGATGCCCGCGGCCTGGAGCGCGGCGGCCTTGCGGGCCACGTCGGCGTCGGTCTCGCCCAAGAGGCCCCGGCGCTCGGAGTGGCCCACGATGCACCAGAGACAGTCCAGGTCGGCAATCATACGGGCACTAATCTGGCCGGTGAAGGCCCCGTCGCCCTCAAAGGAGACGTCCTGGGCGCCCACCTGGCACCAGGCGCTATGGTCGAAGGCGATGACGTTGCTCACCCCCCGCAGGGCCGTGAAGGGCGGGCACAGGACCACGTCAGCGTCCTCGCGCCACTCGCGCGAGAGGCGGTCGCAGACCCCCTGGGCCAGGTCCACGGCCTCGCGGTAGGTCTCGTTCATCTTCCAGTTGCCTGCGACGATGAGACGCCGCTGGCCGGTCTTGTCGAACACGGCCTGCCGTTTGGGCTTAGTCAGCATCCGGAATCGCCTCCACACCCGGCAGCTTCTCGCCCTCGACCAGCTTCATCGAGGCGCCGCCGCCGGTAGAGATGAAGGTCATGCGGTCAGCCAGCTTGAACTGCTCGACGGCTGCCGCGGAGTCGCCACCGCCGACGATGCTCTGAGCCGCGGTGTTATCAGCGATAGCCTGGGCCACGCCCTTGGTGCCAGCTTCGAAGGAGGGCATCTCGAAGACGCCCATAGGACCGTTCCAAAAGACCGACTTGGCCTTAGAGATGCGGGCGGCGTAGTCGGCCACGGTGGCCGGGCCCACGTCCAGGCCCATCATGTCGGCAGGGATGGCGTCGGGGGCGACGACCTGGGTGCGCGCGTCGTTGTTGAAGGCGTCGGCCACCACGTAGTCGCTCGGCAGCACCAGCTCACAGCCGCACTGGCGGGCGCGCTCGAGCATGGCGCCAGCCCGCTCCACCCAGTCCTGCTCCAGCAGCGAGGTGCCCACGCCCTTGCCCTGGGCCGCCAGGAAAGTGAAGCACATGCCGCCGCCGACGAGAATCTGGTCGGCCTTGTCCATAAGGTGCTCGATGACGCCAATCTTGTCGGAGACCTTGGAGCCGCCCAGCACGGCCACGAAGGGGCGGTCGGGCTCCTCCAGCATGCCGGTGATGGTGGCCACCTCCTTGGCCATGAGCAGGCCGGCGTAGGCGGGCAGAAGCTGGGGCACGCCCACCACGGAGGCATGGGCCCGGTGGGAGACGCCGAAGGCATCGTCCACATAGATGTCGCCCAGGGCCGCCAGCTCGGCGGCGAAGGCCGGGTCGTTCTTCTTCTCGCGCTTGTCGAAGCGCAGGTTCTCGAGCAAAAGGACATCGCCGTCGGAGAGCGCCGCCACGGCCGCCTGGGCGTCGGGCCCGCAGATGTCTTGGACGACGGCCACCTTCTTGCCCAAAAGCTCGGACAGGCGGCCGGCGACGGGGGCCAGGGAGAACTCCTCCTCGAAGCCCGTGCCCGAAGGACGGCCCAGGTGGCTCATGATCACGACGCGGGCGCCGGCGTCCACCAGGTGCTGGATAGTGGGCAGGGCGGCCCTGATGCGGGTGTCGTCGGCGACCTTGCCGTCATGGACCGGTACGTTGAAGTCGACACGGATGAGCACCCGCTTGCCTGCGACGTCCGCGTCGAGTACGCTGCGTTTGCGCGACATGAGACCTCCTCTGGGCCAGGCCTTAAACCCGGCAATGAGTATGCGACAACGTGAAGCAACAAAACGAACCAACAAATCATTTTTGCACAAATGGACGGGCTTGTATTATACGCAGGCCGCCTTATCGGCAAGACCTCCCGATTCTGCGCGTGAGGGGCCATCCGTCCGCGAGCATTGCGGCGTCGGCAGCGGCATTGAAGACCACCCGGCCGGTCTCGAGCTCGATGACGTCCTTGAAGAGGGTCCAGACCTTGGGATCGTCGCGCAGGTCCATGTGGAAGTGCCCGTGCATCCAGCGGCGGAATTCCAGGCGCTCCTCCAAGCCCGTCAGCCATTCCTCGGTGGAGGTGTCCACCTCGCTCTGGCGCACCCGGGCCAAGAAGGCCTGCCGGGGCCTCTTCTCTATGGGGCAGGTGTGGGAGAAGACAAAGTCGACCTTCCAGCCGGCGGCGTCGCAGGCCCGCTCCACGTTGGCCCGCTCCACGGGGCCCGGCTGCTCATCGGCAAACCATCGCCGGCCGTCACTTATGCGAAAGTCCTTATCTATGGAATAGGCCCCGCCTGCGACCAAGCAGGACAAGCCGCCCAGGTCGAAGACGGAGCCGTCTTTGGCAAAGAGGAGGTTGGGGTAGGCATCCTGTACGAAGACGGTCGAGCCCGCCCACATCTCCTCACGGTAGCCCAGGGCCTCGCAGGGCCTGAGCTCGTGGTTGCCGTGCACACACAAAAAGGTGACCGGCAACGCCGCCAGCCTGCGCTTGAGCTCCTCGTCGCGCCTGTCACCCCAGTGGTTGATGCAGGTGTCGCCCAGAAGGACGAGCACGTCGCCTGCCGAGGTGGCCTGGGCTGCGCAGAAGCGCTCGATGCGGCCGAAGTAGCCGTGGACGTCGCCGGTCACGTATACCATAGGCTACCCGCTTGGCCTTACTGGGCCACGATCTTGGCCAGGTCGACCAGGCGGTTCGCGTAGCCCATCTCGTTGTCGTACCAGGACACGACCTTGACCATGTCGCCGCGCTCGCCGCCCAGGACCATGGTGGACATGGCGTCGAAAATGCTGGAGGCCGGGTCGTTGACGATGTCAGAGGACACAAGGGGCTCCTCGGAGTACTCCAGGATGCCCTTGAGCTCGCCCTCGGCGGCCTTCTTCATGGCGGCGTTAATCTCCTCCTTGGTGGCCTCGCGGGACAGCTGGCAGGTCAGGTCGACCAGGGAGCCGTCCGGCACGGGCACGCGCATGCTCACGCCGTCCAACTTGCCCTTGAGGGCCGGCAGGACCAGGCCCATGGCCTTGGCGGCCCCGGTGGTGGTGGGGACGATGGAGCAGGCGGCCGCACGGGCGCGGCGCGGGTCCTTGTGGGAGTTGTCCAGCAGGCGCTGGTCGGAGGTGTAGGCGTGGATGGTGGTCATCATGCCACGCTCGATGCCAAACTCGTCCACCAGGACCTTGGCCACGGGGGCCAGGCAGTTGGTGGTGCAGGAGGCGTTGGAGACGATGTCCATGGTGGCCGGGTCGTAGTCCTTGTCGTTGACGCCCACGACGAAGGTGCCGTCGATGTTGCCCTTGGCCGGGGCGGACAGGACAACCTTCTTGGCTCCGCAGTCTATGTGCTTGCGCAGGGAGTCGGAGTCACGGAACTTGCCGGTGCACTCGAGGACCACGTCGACGCCCAGCTCGCCCCAAGGCAGGTCCGGGATGCCCTTGGGGTCGCGGGCAGACAAGCCCTTGATGCGCTTGCCGTCCACGATGAGGTCGATGCCGTCGGTCTTGACGTCGTGGTTGATGTTCCCATGGACCGAGTCGCGGCGCAGCAGCAGTGAGCAGCAGTCGATCTTGCCCAGGTCGTTGACGGCCACAACCTCGACCTCGGGGTCGTCGAGCGCCGCGCGCAGGACGATGCGTCCGATGCGGCCGAATCCGTTGATGCCGATTTTGAGCGTCATGAGGCTCCTCCTTTGTCAGGCAGTTCCCGGCCCGGCGCACTCCTTGCGCACCGAACGCCACACACTCTCTATCCTAATCATTTCAGGCGCGTTTCGCACCCCACAAAGCCATCGGGGGAACTATTCGGGAGAAAGGCCGAGTTGAACGGCATACTCCTCCAGGCGGCGAGCCCGGTGGCCGATAGCCGACTTCGACAGGGGCGGCTCGGCTGCCTCCCCCAGCTCGCGCAAGGACAGCTCCGGGTGGGCCAGGCGCAGGCGGCAGAAGTCGTGCAGGGCCTCGGGCAGGGCTGCTAGACCCACCTGCTCGTCTATGGCGTGGATGAGCTGAATCTGGGCCGCCGCGGCGTCGCTCACCTTCTTCTGGTTGGCAAGCTCGGCGTTGACCAGGCGGTTGGTGTCGTTGCGCAGGGACTTGACAGCCCGAGCCCGCTCAAAGGAGGCAGCCGCCTCGGGCGCCCCCACAAGCCGCAGGAAGGCGATGATGTCGCGCGCACTCTTGAGGTAGATGACGAAGTCGCTCCTGCGCCGGCTCACGCTGGCGGGCACCCCCAGCCTGCCCATGAGGGCGGCCAGGCCCTGGGCGAGCGGCAGGCGCTGGGCGACGAGCTCGAAGTGGGCGTCGGCGTGGGGCTCGGACAGCGAGCCGCCCGCCATAAAGGCCCCCCGCAGGTAGGAGGACGCGCAGGCGTCCGTCTTGACGATGTTGCCCTCTATCTCGCGGGCCAGGCCCAAATCGTCGTTGAGCACGCCCATAAGGACGAGGGCCTCGGGCAGGACCGGCTGCTCGGGCACCGTGATGAGGTAGTTGTGGGTCTTGTGGAGGATGCTGCGCCTCACCGTGAGCTCGCAGCGCAGGTTGTAGCACTCGCGCAGGAGCTGGTAGGCCTTGCGGGCCACCGAGCCCGTGCTGGTTGCCACCTCCAGGCGGAACTGCTGTCGGCCCGACAGGGACAGGGTCCCGCATATACGGACGATGGCGGCCAGCTCTGCGTCGGCCTCCTTCTCGGTCAGGGGGCAGGTGGCCAGCTCGTGCTTTACCTGCGCGGTGAACGACACGTCTGAAGCACCCCCTGCAGGGTCGCAGACAGCTTGCCCAGGTCGTGCCAGGTGGGAAAGCGAGAGTCGGCAAAGTCGCGCACGATGACCCGGGGGATGCGCCCCTCCAGCTCGCGCAGGCCCTCATCGGTCAGGGTCACGGGGCGGAAGTACCAGTCGGGGTCGGGCTGGCCGGAGGCGTTGGGCCCGAGCAGGGAGGCCCGGCTCATGGCGTCCTCGTGCACCTGCTCCTTGGTCAGGGCCTGGTAGGACCGGGTGGCAACCGAGGCGTCGGGGGGCTGGGGCTGGTGGACCAGGGCCACGTCGATGGCCCCCTCCATGCCGTGGGAGAGGAGGGCGTCGGCATGCTCGGCGGCAGAGAGGCCCCAGGTCTCCCCCTGCATGTCGGCCAGAGAGCAGACCCAGACCCGCACGGCCTTGGTTTCGTGCAGGGCCTGGCGGATTCCGTCCACCAGCACGTTGGGGATGACCGAGGTGAAGAGGGACCCCGGCCCCAGGACCACCATGTCGGCCTCCATGATGGCCTGGGCAGCCGGGGCGTAGGCCTCAGGCCCCGCGGGCGAGAGCCACACCCGGGACAGGGCGCAGGGCCCCTTGCCCAGGGCCGCCTGGCCGCGGAACTCCTGCCCGTCGCGGGTGCGGCCGCACAGGACTATGTCGTCCAGCGTGGAGGGCACGACCCGGCCCGTGCAGCCAAGGAGCTCGCTGCATATCTCGATGGCCTGCTCGAAGGACCCCGTCTGCTGGGTCAGAGCCGTGAGGACCAGGTTGCCCAGGGCGTGGTTGTCAGCAAAGGGGAAGCGCCGCTGGAAGGACCGGGCCAGGACCTCGTGGGCAGGGTCGGCCATGGCCACCAGACACTTTCGGATGTCCCCGGGAGGGACGATGCCGGTTTTCTCACGCAGGATGCCCGTGGAGCCCCCGTCGTCCACCATGGAGACCACAGCCGTGACGAAGTAGCCCAGGCTCATGAGGGCGCGTATGGTGTTCGGCTGGCCTGTGCCGCCTCCGACGGAAACGGCCCGGACCCGCCCCTCCCCAAGGCTGGCGCTCATCGGCCGCCCCCGTTTTCGGCCCGGCTGACGTCCCGGTGAGTGGTGGTGACCCGATACCCGTGCTCCCGCAGGTAGTCGCCCGTGGCCTCGGCCACGGCCACCGACCGGTGCTGGCCGCCCGTGCAGCCCAGGGCTATGGACAGGTGCTGCTTGCCCTCGGACACATAGCCCGGCATGACCTCGTCGAGCAGGCGGCACCAGGCCTCCATGAACGACTTGGTCTGGGGCGAGGAGAGGACGAAGTCGCGCACCGGCTCGTCAAAACCCGTGAGGTCGCGCATGGCAGGGTCGTAGTAGGGGTTGGGCAAAAAGCGCACATCCATGACCAGGTCGGCATCCAGGGGCAGGCCGTACTTAAAGCCAAAGGAGAAGACCGACACGTTCATGCCCTGCTCGGGGGGCATGGCCGAGAACTCCTTGGTGATGCGCTTGCGCAGGCCAGCCGTGCGCATGTGGCTGGTGTCGATGACCACGTTGGCCAGCTCGCGTATGGAGGACAGGCGCTCGCGCTCCTTGGCTATGGCCTGGGCTACCGTCGTCGACCCGCGGGCCAGGGGGTGACGGCGGCGCAGGGAGCTATAGCGCTTGTAGAGGGCCTCGTCGTCGGCGTCGAGAAAGACCAGCTCGTAGTCAATCTCGGCCTCGGACAGCTTGCCCAGCTCCTCCTTGAGCTGGCAGAAGAACTCCTGGGACCGCACGTCGCACACCACGGCCAGGTGGCGGCCCGAGCTCGCGGGAAGGCCGACCAGCTTGGCTATGGCGACCAGCATGGACGGCGGCAGGTTGTCGATGCAGTAGTAGCCCAGGTCCTCTAGGGCGTGCAGGGCCTCGGTGCGCCCGGCGCCCGACATGCCCGTGAGCACCACGACGCTGGGCCCGAGCAGGACCTGCTGCCCGTCCGCGTCCGACGACCCGGGTGCCTGGACGGCCGCGTTCACATCTGCCAAGCTGGGACCTCCCGCCTTTCGCGGCGCCCCACAGCCTGCGGGCGCCCGTAACCTTTCCCCAACTATAGGCGATGCGCGCGTGTTTGGCGTGGAGCACGGGCCTTGGGCCCACAACACGTATATGATGGTTACAGAATGCGCCCGGCCGCATCGGGCAGCGAGAAGAAAGGTCCAGCGACAATGCGATGCCCCTCGTGCAACTCCAAGGTCTCGCGCTCCCAGACGCACTGTCCCTCGTGCGGCGAGCCGCTCATCCCCATGGCGCCCTCCTTCGGCGGGGCCGCCATCGACACCCGGCCGACCCTGGGCTACGCCCCCTCGCCTGCCGAGCTCTCGGCTCAAGGCGCGCGGCGGCCCCATCCGGCCCTGATAGCCGTCATTGTCGTCCTGGCCCTGCTGGCCGCAGGCTTGGTGGCCTGGCTCATCTTGAGCTCTTATAAGCCGGGCAACGGCCTCGCCCTCGACGACGGCAACTTCCCCGACGCGGCCTTCCGCGCCGTCGTGGCCACCTACGACGCCGACGACGACGGGGCCCTCAACGCCGACGAGCTGGCCTCCATCGTCTCGCTGGACTGCTCCGACCGCGATATCGCCAGCCTAGAGGGCATAGCCAAGCTGACCGGCCTGACCGACCTCAACGCCAAGGACAACAACCTGGTAAGCGCCGACCTGACCGCCAACACGGCCTTGCAGAGCGTCAACCTGTCCGGCTGCCGCTTGGCCGGGGTCAGCCTGACGGGCCTCTCCAACCTGGTGCGGCTGGACGTGAGTGGCAACAACCTGGCCTCGCTCGACCTGACCGGCTGCAACGCCCTCGAGTCTTTGTCCTGTGCCTCCAACAGCATCGCCCGGCTTGACCTTTCGGCCTGCCCCAACGTGACCGACATCACAATGGACCGGGGTCAGAACGTGACCATCCCCATCGCCCAGGGCTTCTTCCCCGACGAGGGGCTCCGGGCCAGCCTGGCCATCGTCGACTCTGACGGAGACGGGGCCCTGTCCCAGCGCGAGCGCGAGTCCACCACGACCTTCACGGTGAGCGACGAGTCCACCTCCGACCTCACGGGCATCGCCTGGCTCACCGGCCTCACCACACTGGACGTCTCCAACACGGCCCTGACCCGGCTCACCTCCGGCATCCTGCCATCCACGCTCACGACCCTGCGGGCCGCCTCCTGCAAGATTGAGTCGGTGGACCTGAGCTCGCTTCCCCTGCTCATCTCCCTCGACGTGCGCGACAATCCCCTCACTTCGCTCGACCTCTCCCCCGTGCCTACCCTGACCTCGTTGGATGCCTCGGGGACCTCCTTGAGCAAACTTGACATCACCCCCTGTGCGGCAGCCATGTCCACCCTGCGGGTCCCCTCATCCTGCGACCTGACCGGCGGCGTGGCCTGCACCTCCAAGGCCTTCCCCGACGAGAAGCTCCGCAGCCACCTCTTCTCCAGCACCTACAACCCCAACGGAGACGACCTGCTCACCGCCAGCGAGCTGGGCAATATCACCAGCCTGGACCTGTCCGGCAGTGGCGTCACCGACCTGCGGGGCCTCTCGGCCCTGCCCAACCTGACCTCGCTCACCTGCACGGGCCTGAGCCTCAAGAGCTTCTCCGTGGCGGAGCTGGGCCTGGGCAACCTGCAGTACCTGGAGCTTTCCCGTTGCAGCCTTGAGACCATAAGCCTTGACGGGGCTGAGGCCCTTCTGCAGCTTGACCTGTCCGATAACGACCTGGCCGCCCTTACGGTGACATCCGCGGCCGCCCTTGAGAGCCTGGACGTAACCGGCAACGCCAGCCTGCGCATGGTGGACGTGCGCGGCTGCGCGGCCCTAGCCGAGGGCGCCGGGGTCTCCTGCGACGAGGCCTGCGCGGTCGTGAGCACGGACGAGGAGCTCTGGGCTTGGGAGGAGGCGGCCGCCCAGGAGGAGGCGGCCCAACAGGCGGCAGCCGAGGAGGCTCAGGCGGCCCTCGAGGAGGAGCAGACAGCCGCCCAAGAGGGGCAGGCAGCCACCGAAGGAGACCAGGAGGCCGCCTAGGACGGGCAAGCCCGTCACCCAGGCGTGAGGCCTTACGTCTCGAACAGCCTCAGGACTGCGTCGGCCGGTCCAAGCCCGCCTGGCCGCGCACGTCCTCATGGGCCCGTTTCCAGGCGGCTATGGTATCGAAGATTTCCTCGGCCAGCTCGTCGCCAATGCCGGGGACCCCGGCTATGTCCGCAGCACTGGCCTCACGGAGCCTTTTCATGGACCCGAACCTCTTGAGCAGGGCCTTCTTGCGGACAGGCCCCACGCCGGGGATGTCGTCCAACAGGCTGGCCGTCATGGCCTTGCCGCGCAGCTCCCGGTGGAAGGTGATGGCGAATCGGTGGGACTCGTCGCGCACGTGCTTGACCAGGTAGAGGGAGGCCGAGCCGCTGGGCAGGACCACCGGTGTGTCGTCCCAGGGCACAAAGAGCTCCTCATCCGATTTGGCCAGGCCCGCCAGGGGTATGTCCAAGCCTAGGTCTCCCAGCTGCTCGATGGCGGCCGAGAGCTGGGGTTTCCCGCCGTCTAGGATGAGCAGGTCGGGCCGGGAGCCGAACCTCTCGTCGGCCATGCGGTCGGGGGCGTAGCGCCGGCCCAGGACCTCCCGCATGGACAGGAAGTCGTTGGCCTCGTCCAACGGGGCGCGAATCTTGAAGCGGCGGTACTGGTCAGGGTCGGGCCGACCGTTGGTGAAGACCACCATGGAGGCCACCGTGAAGGACCCGTGCAGGGTCGAGATGTCGAAGCACTCGATGCGCATGGGGGGCGCTGGCAGGGCCAGGGCGCTCTCCAACTCCAGCAAGGCCTCGTTGATGCGCCGGTCCTCGTAGCTGGTCCGAACCATGAAGCGCATGAGGGTGTGACGGGCGTTCTGGTTGGCCAGGTCCAGGAGGCGGCGCTTCTCTCCCCGCCGGGGCACGCGGATGACAACCTTGCGGCCGTGCCTCTCGGTCAGCCACTCGGCTATGGCCCCGGCGTCCTCCACCTCAACGCCCAGGTCCACCTCGTCGGGGATGTCGGCGCCGCCCGCGTAGTAGCGCTTGAGGAAGCTGGAGGCCAGCTCCCCTTCGCTCACGTCCTGGCCCTTGTCCAGCACGAACTCGCAGCTGCGCTGGGTACGGCCCTCGCGAACGGCGAAGACGTGGGCGCCGGCTATGGTCTCCTGGCGCCAAAAGCCCACCACGTCCATGTCGATGGGCGAGGGGAAGACGACCTGCTGCCTCTCGCCTATGTCGCGCAGGGCCGCCAGGCGGTCGCGGCAGCGGGCAGCCCGCTCAAAGTCCAGGTCGGCCGCCGCCCCGCGCATCTCCTCCTCGAGCTGGTCCTCGAACTCCGACCGCCGGCCCGACAGAAAGCGCTCCATGAGGCGGACGTTTTTGGCGTAGTCCACGGGGCCCATATCTCCCCCACAGACGCCCGGTCCCAGGCCCACACTGGCGTCAAAGCAAGGCCGGCCTCTCTCGGCCAGCTCCATCTGGACCATGGGGATGTCGTCGGGATGGCGCTGGGTCAGCCGCTGGACGCGCCGCCACTCGGGGCAGGTGGCCGAGCACAGGGGCACGACCTTGCGGGCCAGGTCGATTGTTTGCCGGGCCGAGCGGGCGTTGGTGTAGGGGCCGAAGTAGCGGGTGCCGGCCTTGTGTTTCTCGCGCGTGAACTTGATGGCCGGGAAGACCTCGCCCTCGGTGAGGGCTATGTAGGGGTAGGACTTGTCGTCGCGGAAGTCCACGTTGAAGGGCGGGTCGTACTGGCGAATGAGGTTCATCTCCAGCACCAGGGCCTCGTGCTCGTTGGACACCACGATGTACTCGAAGCTGCGGACCTGGTCCATGAGGAGGGGAATCTTGATACGCTCGTCGGCAAGCGTCGTGTACTGGCGCATGCGGGCCCGCAGGTTCTTGGCCTTACCCACGTAGAGGACCTCGCCGGCGGACCCCTTCCACAAATAGCAGCCGGGCTCGGTGGGCACCAGGTCCACCTGCTGGGCTATGGTGAGGTCGGAGGCCGGGGCCTGGGGGGCCTCGTCGGCGACGGACGCATAGCGGGGGTCGTCGGTCGCTATGTCATGGGCGGGCCCGGCCGTCCCCCTTGAGGCGAGGGACCGGTCGGGCTCGTCGGGATGGTCGCGGCTCACAGGCGGCACCCGCTTACTTGTCGACGTCCCAGACGTAGCGCTTGAACTTGCGCACCTGGTTGGCGTACATAGCATGGGCCCAGAAGGAGTGGGCCGGCGTGTCGGTGGCAAAGAAGAGGGGGTTCTGGTCCTTGCCGGCATCGAACATGGCGCAGGCCCGCCGCCGTGCCTCGGGGTCCTGGACCGTGCGGTTGACCACGACCCTGGGCACGACCGTGTAGAGGCCCTCGTCGCAGGCCACGCGCCGCTCAATCTTGCGGTTAAGAATCAGGTCGTCCACGGCCAGGGTCACGAAGTTGACGCCGCCGATGTTCATGTAGAAGGAGTTGCGGCCGGGTCGGGTGTTGACCTCGAAGAAGCGGTACTTGCCATCGCGCGAGTCGTACTTGACGTCGAAGTTGCTGTAGCCGTGGTAGCCGACATGCTTGAGGAAACGTGCTGCCTGACCTGCGATCTCGTCGTTGCGCTCCAACATGATGCACACCGGGTTGCCGATGGCGGTGGGCATGTGGTCCTCGAGCAGGACGCGGCCGGTCGACCAGACCCGCACGTCGCCCGTGGCGTCGGAGT
This sequence comes from uncultured Coriobacteriaceae bacterium, assembly GCA_964510125.1. Classification (GTDB taxonomy): domain Bacteria; phylum Actinomycetota; class Coriobacteriia; order Coriobacteriales; family UMGS124; genus CAIFEU01. The sequence continues at coordinate 19,847 of CAZEAF010000009.1, read as the reverse complement.
AGCAGGTGATGGTCCGCAGGGCATCGTCGGCGCCGGGCACCCGGTCCTGAACGATGAGCTCCCGGTCGTAGCTGGACTGCTTGAGGTTGTCAAAAAGCTCGGCCAGCTCGCCGGGGGTCGTAATCGTGTAGACCTTCTTCTTGTTGGGGATGTCGGCGTAGTGGTAGCGGGCCGAGTTGGAGGGCTTGGCGATGACCGGGTAGACTAAGGACTCGGTGTCTATCTCGGCCTCGGGGTCGGCGCAGTTGAAGACCCAGGTCTTGGGGTAGTCGATGCCCAGCTCCTCACAGATTTGGTAGAAGCGCTCCTTCTGGGTAATTTCGTCCAGCAAGGGAAAGTCGATGTAGGGCACCACGAACCACTGGGACAGCTCCTCTTTGTGCTGGGAGAGGGTGCGGGCATACCAGTCGCCCGTGCCCAGGACCAGGGGGACTTTGCCCTTGGACACCAGCTCCTGACCCACCTTCCTGAGGGCGTCGACAGCCACGGCGTCCTGGTCCACGTCGGGGACGATGCGCAGCTCGGCGTAGCGGGATCTGGAGATAATCTTTGCGTCGAAGCCCGCTAGGACCAGGGAGTGGACCCCGTAGGCCGAGTAGAAGCTGCGGATGCAGGAATAGGTGAGGATGTCGCCGCCCAGCAGCACGGGCGCGAGGCGCTCGCGCACGTCCTGCTCGGTCGAGATCAGGCTCGCCGAATCTGCCATGGTCACATCCCGCCTTTCAAAAGGGCCGGTCGGCAGTCGGCCGGCGCTGTCTTGCCCATGTCGCAGGGGCGGGCCCAAGAGCCCGGGCCGCTGGTCCGTATCATCTTATCCCAAACGGGACCTGTGATATGGGACCGGCCTTTGCGCAGCTTGTCGACACAGAAGCGGCCCAACAGTCTGAAAGGGGTTGCCCCTTTGCGAAAGGGGCCTCCATAGGCGGCAGCAGCGCGTCCCAGCCCGCCCCTGCCCTACCTGCGGCGAATCAGACGGCCCAGCAAGCGGCCGATGAGGCTCGACTCGGGCACGTGCAGGGCCAGGGCCCCGCCGTAGGTCACGGCCAGGGCGGCCAGGCCGCCGACAACCGTGAAGGCCAAGGCACGGGGGATGGAGGACCCAATGGGACCCACCAGGGCCGCCAGGCCGGCCAGGACCGCCCAACCCACCAGGGCGCCTGCCGCGCCCAGGACCAGGGACCGGCCGAAGCTGAGCCCAATCTGCCTCAAGCCGATGGAGCCGAACTCCCGGTGCAGGTACCAGTAACAGCCCACGTCGCCCAGGAGGAAGAAGGCTGTCTGGGCCAGGGCGATGCCGTTGATGCCCATGCCGCCCCAGCCGGCCGCCCCCAGGGGCAGCAACAGGGTCAGCACGACCTGGACCGCAGACACGGCCACGTTGACCCAGGCGTAAAAGCGCATGCGGCGAAGCGAGCTGAAGACCTTCTGCATAAAGAGGAAGAGGGCGTAGAAGGGCAGGGACACAGCCATCCAGGACAGGTAGCCGGCCACCATGGCCACGGACTCCTGGGTGAAGGCGCCCGCGCAGAAGAGGGACACGAGTGGCACCGAGAAGACCATGAGGTAGAGGGCGAAGGGGACCATGAAGAAGAGGTTCTGCTTGGTCCCGCCCACGATGGCGTCCCGCATGCCCGTGCGGTCCCCCTCGGCCGCCATGTCCGCCAGCTCGGTGAAGAGGGTGGTGGTGAGCGGCACCGACAGGAAGGCGTGGGGCAGGGTGAACCACTGGCGGGCGTAGAAGAGGACCGAGGAGCCCGCATCGGTCACCGCCATGGCCGCAGCGTTCTGGACCGACACGGTGACGAAGGAGCAGACGGTCACGACGATAGTGGGGACGCCCAGGGCTATGGTCTCGCGCAGGGCCGGGTCACGCAGGTCGATGCGGGGCCGCAGCCTGATGCCCTTGCGGGCCAGGGGCGGAATCTGGATGGCCATCTGGGTGAAGACGCCCAGCGGCGTGCCAATCTCGATGATGCGCAGGGCCAGGTCGGGGTTGCGGGGGGCGACGAAGACGTAGGCGAACATGGCCGTGATGACCACGAGGTTGTTGGCTATAGGCGCAGCCGAGCTCCACATGTAGTCGCGCTCGGCGTTGAGCAGGCCCCCCACCACGGCCGAGATGCCGTAAAAGAGCAGCTGGATGGCAAAGAAGCGGAAGAAGGCCGTCACGAGCTCCCGGTCGCCCGCGGGGTTGAGAAACATCTGGGTGTAGACGACCTGGGGGGCAAAGATTGTGCCCAGCAGGGCCGCCGCGCCCAAGACGATAATCACCAGGCCAAGCAGGGTCGAGGCATACCGGTTGGCCCGCTCCTGACCCTCCCGCTTGCGCAGAGACACGTAGACCGGCAGGAAGGCCGTGACCAGCATGCCGCCCATGACGAGCTCGTAGAGCTGGTTGGGCAGGTTGCAGGCCACCTGGTAGGAGGAGGAGAGCAGGGTCGTGCCCATGGCAAAGCCCATGGCCCAGGTGCGGATAAAGCCCGTGATGCGGGAGATCATGACGCAGACGCTGATGATGGCCGCCGACCGGCCCACCCGCTCGCCCATGGTCTGGGTATGCCCGGCGGACCCGGGCTGCTGACCAGCCTCGGCCTGCACCTCCGAGCCAACCTTAGACCCCTCGGCCAACCCCTCTCCCACCTGGGGCGCCTGGTCTTCGGGGGCCTGGGCGCTGAGCGTGCCGCCCTTGCGATTCCGCAGGCTCATCGCGCGGCCCCCGCCTCGGCGGCAAAGACCTGGCTTATGGCACCCATGCGGCAGGCTGCCTGCAGGGCATCTCCTCTTGTTGCCGCGGCTGCGCGGTTCTGCTCGCCCACGTCTTCCCTACCGCGGGCTAGCGGCCGTTGCGGTTCTTCTTGCGGCTCACGATGATGAGGATAATCGCGACGACGATGACGATTGCGGCGATGATGGCGATGACGATGGGGATGGTGGGGTCGGTCGTGTCGCCCGTGGCAGGCAGGCCGAAAGCGATCTCGTTCATGGCTGCTCTCCTTCACTCGCGCAGGGGGCGTCCCAATCCCGGCTCCCCCGCGATGGCATCTGTCCTTGTCCCATGGTAGCAGGCGAGGATGCTCAGACGGTGCGGGCTCCTAAGAATCCTTCCGCGCTGCCTGGCGGGCCCGGTCGCGCGCGAGGACGGGGGCCAGGAACTTGCCCGTGTAGCTCTCGGGCACCTGGCAGACCTCCTCGGGTGTGCCGGCGGCCACGACGGTCCCTCCCCCAGTGCCGCCCTCAGGCCCTAGGTCGATGAGGCGGTCGGCCACCTTGATGACGTCCAGGTTGTGCTCGATGACCAGGACCGTGTTGCCGGCGTCCACCAGGCGCTCAAGGACAATCAAGAGCTGGCGGACGTCCTCGAAGTGCAGGCCGGTCGTGGGCTCGTCCAGGATGTAGAAGGTCTTGCCCGTCTGCCGGCGGTGAAGCTCCTTGGCCAGCTTGACGCGCTGGGCCTCGCCGCCCGACAGGGTGGTGGCCGGCTGGCCCAGGCGCACGTAGCCCAACCCCACGTCCTGCAGGGTCTGCAGCTTGTGGGCAATCTTGGGCAGGTGGGCGAAGAACCCCAGGGCCTCGGTCACGGTCATGTCCAGCACGTCGGAGATGTTCTTGCCGCGGTAGGTGACCTGCAGGGTCTCGCGGTTGTAGCGCTTGCCCCCGCACTGCTCGCAGGGCACGTAGACGTCGGGCAGGAAGTGCATCTCAATCTTAATCTGGCCGTCGCCCTTACAGGCTTCGCAGCGGCCGCCCGGCACGTTGAAGGAAAAGCGGCCGGCCCCGTAGCCCCGGGCCTTGCTCTCGGGCACGGAGGCGAAGAGGGACCGCAGGTCGTCCCAGAGGCCGATGTAGGTGGCCGGGTTGGACCGGGGTGTGCGGCCGATGGGGGTCTGGTCGATGTCGATAACCTTGTCGATGAGCTCCAAGCCCTCCAGGCTCCTGTAGGGGCCCACAGGCCGGTTGGAGCGCATGATGGCGTTGGAGAGGGCCGGGGCCAGGGTATCCGTGACCAGGGAGGACTTGCCTGAGCCGGACACGCCGGTCACCACCGTGAGCGTGCCGGTCTCCACCCGTACGCTCACATCGCGCAGGTTGTTGGCGCAGCAGCCCTCGATGGAGACGGCCCCGCGCCCGGGATGGCGGCGCTCGGCAGGGACCTCAATCATGCGGCGGCCGGTCAGGTAGTCGCCAGTGATGGAGCCAGGCGTGGCCTCTATCTCGGCGGGCGTGCCCTTGGCGATGACCTCGCCGCCCTGCTCGCCCGCGCCCGGGCCCATGTCCACCACGTAGTCGGCCGCCCGGATGGTGTCCTCGTCGTGCTCGACCACGATGACCGTGTTGCCCAAGTCGCGCAGGTGCTTGAGGGTGGCGATGAGCTGACCGTTGTCGCGCTGGTGCAGGCCGATGGAGGGCTCGTCCAGGATGTAGAGGACGCCCATGAGGCCCGCGCCAATCTGGGTGGCCAGGCGGATGCGCTGGGCCTCGCCGCCCGACAGGGAGACGGCCGACCGGGAAAGGGTCAGGTAGCCCAGGCCCACGTCCACCAGGAACTTGAGCCGGGCGCGAATCTCCTTGACAATGCGGGCGCCGATGGCCTGCTGGCGCTCGGTCAGCTCAAGCTGGTCGAAAAAGGCCAGCTCGTCGGCGCAGGACATGTCGCACACGCCGTTGATGGACCTGCCGCCCACCGTGACGGCTAGGATCTCGGGCTTGAGGCGGGCCCCGTGGCAGGTCGTGCAGGGCTCCTCGCGGATGTACTGCTCCAGCCGGGCTTTGATGTTGTCGTTGTCGGTCTCGTTGTAGCGCTCGAAGAGGATAGACGAGAGCCCCGGGAAGGTGGTGAACCAGTAGGTGTCCCGCCCGTCGCGGGTGTGGTAGTCCACGCGGACCTTCTGCTGGCCCAGGCCCTCGATGAAAGTTCTCTGGACCGAGCGGGGCAGGTCGCGCCAGGGGGTGTCGGGGTCGAGGCCCAGGTGGCGGGACACGGCCTCCAAGACCTGGGGCCAGTAGTTGGACTGGCCGAAGAAGCCACCCAGGGCGCCTCGGGCCACGGGAAGCTCGGGGCGGCAGACCAGGGCGTCGACGTCGATGACATGGCGCACGCCCAAGCCGTCGCAGTCGGGGCAGGCGCCGTAGGGGGCGTTGAAGGAGAAGTCGCGGGGCTGCAGGTCGTCGATGGAGTGACCGTGGACGGGGCAGGCCAGGGCCAGGGAGTACTCCAGCTGCTCGGCGGGGGCGCCGTCGGCCTCCATGAGGTAGAACCAGACGTTGCCCTCGGCCAGCTTGGTGGCGGTCTCCACGGCCTCGGCGATGCGGCCCAGGGCGTCCTTGCGCACCACGATTCGGTCGACCACGACGTCGATGGTGTGCTTAATCTTCTTGTTGAGCTCGATGTCTCCGTCGTCCAGGCGGCGGATCTCGCCGTCCACGCGGATGCGGGAGAAGCCGCCCCGGCGCAGGTCTTCGAAGAGCTTCTGGTACTCGCCCTTGCGGCCGCGCACGACAGGGGCCAGGACCAAGACGCGGCGTCCCTCGGCCACCTCTAGGACCTTGTCGGCCACCTGGTCGGTGGTCTGGCGCTCGATGACCCTGCCGCATTCGGGGCAGTGGGGCGTGCCCAGGCGGGCAAAGAGCAAGCGCAGGTAGTCGTAAATCTCGGTCACCGTGCCCACCGTGGACCGGGGGTTCTTGGACGTGGTCTTCTGGTCGATGGAGACGGCCGGCGACAGGCCCTCAATGGAGTCGACGTCGGGCTTGTCCATCTGGCCCAGGAACATGCGGGCATAGGAGGACAGGCTCTCCACGTAGCGGCGCTGGCCCTCGGCGTAGATGGTGTCGAAGGCAAGCGAGCTCTTGCCCGAGCCGGACAGGCCCGTGATGACGACCAGCTGGTCGCGCGGGATGTCGAGGTCGATGTCCTTGAGGTTGTGCTCGCGTGCGCCCCTGATGACGATACTGCCCTGTGCCACGGTACCCCCGCTCCGTGTGCCTGATGCTGCGCGCAGGCTGCCTCAGGTGTCCTATCAGATGCTGAAAGTTTATGCCCCGAGAAGGCCCCGGGTTTCGGCTGGCGGACGGGCGCCATGCCATCTCAACAAGCTGTTCGGTTTGGGGCGTCGGGCAGTGCCGGACAGGCCCTGGCGGGCTGCGAGGGGCCCGTGTGTCGGGCGGGTGTCGGATGGGCCTGTTTGGTACGAGATGGACCGCTTGCAAAGTCCGCGTCGTCCGCGTATTGCCCGCGATCCAAATCGGGTACGATGCGAGGGTATCCATAATGTTCCAAAAGGGACGCCTCGGCCAGGCGAGACTGACCCTGCCCCGAGGTTGCTTACGGGTGCATCTGAGAAGGAGAGGTACATGGCAGACGAACAGCCAGACATGGTCAAGACGCACGCGCCGGCCAAGCTCGCGCAGAACAAGGCCAGTCACATCAAGCAGGTCATCGGCATCATGAGCGGTAAGGGCGGCGTGGGCAAGTCCCTGGTCTGCGGCCTTCTGGCCGTGGAGGCCCGCCGCAAGGGGCTCAAGGTCGGCATCCTCGACGCCGACATCACGGGCCCCTCCATCCCCCACATGTTCGGCATCGACAACGAGCGCATCAAGATGGCCGGCCCGGTCTTCCTGGCCCCAGCCGTGACCGAGACCGGCATCAAGGTTATGTCCATCAACCTCATGATGCGCAACCCCAACGACCCGGTCATCTGGCGCGGCGGCCTTATCTCCAGCGCCGTCTCCCAGTTCTGGACCGACGTGGCCTGGGGCGACATCGACGTCCTCTTCGTGGACATGCCTCCCGGAACGGGCGACGTGCCGCTAACCGTCTTCCAGTCCCTGCCCATCGAGGGCGTGGTCATCGTCACGTCCCCGCAGGACCTGGTCTCCATGATTGTCAGCAAGGCCGTCAAGATGGCCAAGGACATGAACGTGCCGGTGCTGGGCGTCGTCGAGAACATGAGCTACCTGGTCTGCCCCGACTGCGGCAAGAAGATTGAGGTCTTCGGCAAGAGCAAGATTCACGAGGTAGCCAAGGAGCAGGGGCTCGATGTCCTGGCCCAGCTGCCCATCGACGCCACCTTGGCCGAGGTCGTGGACGCGGGCAAGGCCGAGGAGGTCCCCGAGGGCCTCATCGACGCCGAGCACGTCATCGCCGTGGCGGCGACCGCCAAGGTAAAGGACGCCCTCATGGGCGGCGGCTTTGAGTTCGCGACTACGCCCGAGGGCGTGGAGTAGCCCGTGCCGGGCGCTCACGAAATCGCAATCATAGGGGGCGGCGCATCTGGCTTGTGCGCCGCCCTTTTGTGCGCCCGGGCCGGCCTGTCCACCCGGGTGATTGAGGCCGGCAGGCGGGTGGGCAAGCCCATCCTGGCCTCGGGCAACGGCCGTTGCAACTTCACCAACGAGCACCTGGCGGCGCAGGTCTACAGCGACCCCGCCTTTGTCTCGGCTGTCTTGGGGGACCGGCCCCTGGACACGGTCTTGGGCCTTTTCGAGGGGCTGGGCCTTTGGCACACAGCCGACAGCGAAGGCCGCTGCTACCCTCGCTCCCGCGCGGCCTCGAGCGTCCTCGACGTCCTCCTGTCTGCCTGCGACCAGGCCGGTGTGACCTATGACCTGCAGGAACGAGTGACCGACGTGGCCCTGCGCGAGCGGGACGGGGCACGCTTCTGGCTGGTCACCAGCGTGAGCGAGGACGGGCGCGAGCGGACCCGCCCCTTCGCTGCCGTCATCTGGTGCGCCGGCGGCGGGACGGCCGCCATCCCCTGCCGGGCCGCGGGCGTGGCCCCTGTGCGCGAGGAGCCCGTCCTCTGCCCCCTGGCCACGGACAGGGACCGGGTCGCCGGCCTCGACGGGGTCCGGGTCTTCTGCCAGCTCTCGATTCTGCGGGGCGAGGCAGGGGGCCAGGCCGGGCGAGAAAAGCGCGGGACGGCCGTGGCCCCCGACCCCGCCGGAGCGCCCGAGGACAGGACCCCCGTCTTCCAGGCCCCGGGCGAGGTCCTCTTCCGCCCCTACGGCATCTCGGGCGTCGTCACCTTCGACGCCTCACGCCATGCGCGCCCCGGCGACACCGCCCGCATCGACCTGGTGCCCGAGCTAGACGAGCAAGCCCTGCGCGGCCTGCTCGAACAGCGTCTGGAGAGCCTGGCGTGGCTTGCCGGGACCCCCGGGGGCCGCCTGCGCTTTTTGGACGGAGCCTTACAGCCGGCCGTGGCCCTCAGGCTCATGCGCGACCACTGCGGCCGCGATGGTGGACGCCCCATCGACTGCGCCGGCCTGGCCTGCCTGCTCAAGCGCTACGACCTTGTGGTGCGCGGCACGGCCGACGAGAGGCACGCCCAGCTGACCCGGGGCGGCGTCCCGACTGGGGCCGTCGACCCCGCCACGCTGGAGCTGGCGGGCGCGCCCGGCCTGTTTGTCTGCGGCGAGGCCCTGGATGTCGATGGGCCCTGCGGGGGATACAACCTCTCCTGGGCCTGGCTGTCCGGCATGGCAGCGGCCCGGGCGGTGGCGGGACGGTTCGGGCGGGCGCCCGAGGCCGACCAGGCCGGCCGCCTTCGCGGTTAGCGCAACCAGGCCGGCTGCCCCCGCATCCCCTCTCCCAGCGCCCCTGCCCCTGCATCCTGCCCCCGCACCCTCTAACCCCAGCTCTCCCTACCCCCAGCAAGCGGAAAGGCGTCTGACATGATTGAGGTCCGCTCCATCAACCTGCCCCTGGCCGGCGCCGAGAGACAGCGCCCCTACGACCAGGGGCGCCTCAAGGAGACTGTGGCCCGCAAGCTCGGCCTGACCCCGGAGGACATCGCCTCCTGCAGCGTCTCCAAGCTGGCCGTGGACGCCCGACGCAAGGGTGACGTGCACTTTGTGGCCTCGGCCCACGTGGAGCTCGTCGGCGGGCAGAGCCAGGAGGCACGGGCCGTGCGCAAGGCCAAGCAGCCGGGCTCCGTCGTCCTCTGGGAGCCCGAGCCCCTTGACATGCCGAGCCTGGGCGGGGCCCCGGCCAGCGATGCCGAGCGGCCCGTCGTCGTGGGCGCAGGTTGCGCGGGCCTCTTCTGCGCACTGGCGCTCGCCGAGGCGGGCTGCGCGCCCCTGCTGGTCGAGCGCGGCGACGCACCCCGCGAGCGCACGGCGGCCGTTGAGGGTTTCAACCGGACCGGCGAGCTCGACCCCGAGTCCAACATACAGTTCGGCGCGGGCGGCGCGGGCACCTTCTCGGACGGCAAGCTCACGACCGGCACCAAGTCGGCGGCAATCCCCTGGGTGACCCAGGCCTTTGTGGACGCCGGTGCCGACCCCGACATCCTCTGGGACGCCCATCCCCATATCGGCAGCGACATCCTGCCCGGCGTGGTCGAGCAGCTCTGCGCCCGCATAAGGGCCGCCGGCGGCCAGGTCTGCTTCCGCACCCGCATGACCGGCCTTGTCATCCAGGAGGGCAGGGTCCGCGGCATCGAGGTCGCCAAGCCCGACGGGACCGTCGGGGCCGTCGCCGCCTCGCGGGTAGTCCTGGCCTGCGGCCACTCGGCCCGCGACGTCTTCGAGGAAGCCCGGGCCCGGGGCGTGGCCCTCGAGCGCAAGCCCTTTGCCATGGGTGTGCGTGTGGAGCACCGGCAGAGCCTCATCGACCAGGCCCAGTACGGCAGCGCCGCCGGCAACCCTGCCCTTCCCGCCGCGACCTACAAGCTCAGCTGCCACATGGACGACGGGCGCGGCGTCTTCACCTTCTGCATGTGCCCGGGCGGCAGCGTCGTCGCGGCAGCCAGCGAGCCGGGCGGGGTTGTCACCAACGGCATGAGCCTGCATGCCCGCGACGGCAGGAACGCCAACGCGGCCCTGCTGGCCAACGTCCTGCCGTCCGACCTTCCCGGCGACGACGTCCTGGCCGGCGTCGCCTTGCAGCGGCAGTGCGAGCGGCGGGCCTTTGAACTGGGTGGGGGCGACTTTGCGGCGCCGGCCCAGCGCCTGGGCGACTTTGTGCGCGGGGTCCCCTCCAAAGGGCAGGGCGCCGTCACGCCCACCTATCCACGCGGGGTCGCCTGGGGGGACGTCTCCCCTGCCCTGCCCCCTTACGTCGCAGACGCCCTGCGCAAGGGGATACCCCTGCTTGCCAGGCACCTGCACGGCTTTGACGCGCCTGACTCGGTGCTCACGGCTGTCGAGTCCCGGTCGAGCTCGCCCGTTCGGATGACGCGCGGGGGCGACCGCCAGTCCACGAGCACCGCCGGCCTCTTCCCCTGCGGCGAGGGCGCGGGTTACGCGGGCGGCATCATGAGCGCGGCGACCGACGGTCTGGCCACCGCCCGGGCGGTTGTCGAAGACATCCTGGCCAGCCGGTAGGCCCCAGGGGCCCGCCTTGCCCCAGCACCTGTCCCGCCCTAGTGCTTGGCGTGCTTGTTGAAGCGCTTGGCCGTCCCCGTCGCACCGACGCCGGCGCTCTTGCGGGCGGTCTTCCTGAGGTTGCTCATGACGTCGGCCTCGTCGACCCCCTCCACCTGAGCGCGCAGGTGGACCAGCTGGTCACGTAAGCGGGCGGCCTCCTCAAAGTCCAGCTTCGCAGAGGCTGCCTGCATGTCCTCCTCGATGGCCGCGATGACCCTTGCTAGCTCGCCTTTGTCCAGCTTGCTCAGCTCAGCAGCCACAGCCTGCTCGGCGCTGATTGGGTCCTCCTCGCTTGTCCCGGTGATGAAGCTGGTGATGTCGCTCAGGGCCTTTCGCACGCTGCGGGGCTCGATGCCGTGCTCCCTGTTGTAGGCTTCCTGGATGGCGCGGCGCCGGCGGGTCTCGTCGATAGCCACCTGCATGGAGTCGGTGACGGTGTCGGCGTACATGATGACCTCGCCGGAAACGTTTCGGGCGGCGCGGCCCATGGTCTGGATGAGCGACCGGCGGTTGCGCAGGAAGCCCTCCTTGTCGGCATCCAGGATGGTGACCAGCGACACCTCGGGGATGTCCAGGCCCTCGCGCAGCAGGTTGATGCCCACCAGCACGTCGATGACGCCCGTCCGGAGCTTGCGGAGAATCTGCACGCGGTCGAGCGTGGCCGTGTCCGAGTGCATGTAGGCCACCTTGAGCCCCTCGTCCAGCAGGTGGTCGGTCAGGTCCTCGGCCATCTTCTTGGTCAGGGTGGTCACCAGCACGCGCTCGCCCCTCTCGCTGTGGGCGCGGCACTCGGCGATGAGGTCGTCAATCTGGCCGCGGACGGGGCGGACGTCAATCTTGGGGTCGAGCAGGCCGGTAGGACGGATAATCTGCTCGACCGTTTGCTGGCTGACCCGCTCCTCGTAGTCGCCGGGCGTGGCCGACACGTAGAGGAACTGGGACACGCGGGCCTCGAACTCGTCAAAGCGAAGGGGCCGGTTGTCCAGGGCGGAGGGCAGGCGGAAGCCGTGCTCAATCAGGGTCACCTTGCGGGACCGGTCGCCCTCATGCATGCCGCGGACCTGGGGCACCGTGACGTGGGACTCGTCGATGATGCAGAACATGTCCTTGGGGAAGTAGTCGATGAGGGTGTAGGGCGGCTCGCCCGGCTCGCGTCCGTCCAGGTGGCGGGAGTAGTTCTCGATGCCCGAGCAAAAGCCCATGGTCTCCAGCATCTCGAGGTCGTAGTCGGTGCGCTGCTGCAGGCGCTGGGCCTCGAGCAGCTTGCCCGCCTGTTTGAACTCGGCCACGCGGGCCTCCTCCTCGGACCGGATGGTCTTGAGGGCGTGCTCGACCTTGGGCCGCTCGGTCACGTAGTGGGAGGCAGGCCAGATGGGGACGGCGTCGAACTCCTGCAGGACCTCGCCCGTCACCTCGTCGACCTCCTGGATGGACTCCACCTCGTCGCCCCAGAACCCGATGCGCACAGGGTGCTCGGCATAAGGCGGAAAGACGTCCACTACGTCACCGCGCACCCGGAAGGTGCCCCGGTGCAGGTCGTAGTCGTCACGGTCGTAGAGGATGTCGATGAGGTCGTGGATGAGGTCGTCGCGCTCCAGGGGCACTTTCTTGTCCACGTTGGGGGCCATGCCCGCGTAGTCCTGGGGGCTGCCGATGCCGTAGATGCAGGAGACGGAGGCCACCACGATGACGTCGCGCCGGGACAGGAGGTCGGCCGTGGCCTGGTGGCGAAGCTTCTCGATCTCCTCGTTGACGGAGGAGTCCTTCTCGATGTAGGTGTCGGTCTGGGGGATGTAGGCTTCGGGCTGGTAGTAGTCGTAGTAGGAGACGAAATAGACCACGGCGTTGTCAGGGAAGAGCTCGTGCATCTCCCCCGCCACCTGGGCCGCCAGGGTCTTGTTGGGCTCGATGATGAGGGCAGGCCGGCCCACCTCCTCGATGACCTTGGCCATGGTGAAGGTCTTGCCCGAGCCGGTGACGCCCAGAAGGGTCTGGTAGCGCAGGCCGTCCCGCAGGCCCTGGGACAGCTTGGCGATGGCCTGGGGCTGGTCGCCGGTGGGCTCGAAGGGGCTTACGACCTGGAAGGCCACCGGCTCACCCTCCTTGCCGAAGCGCCTCAGCTCCCCTCCCAGATGCTCCTGTGTCATGGCGCCCCCTCTCGGTGCCCGGCGGCCAGCGTCAGTCGCCCGCTCCCGCCGCCTGGATTCTCGCCGCCTGGGTTGGTGGTCCCGTGCCGCCTTGTACGGTTTGGTACGAGCTGTCACAGAACCACTGTCTTTGTCGATGTCTGCCTCCATAGTAGCTGCTCATCGGGTATAGTTTGGCAGAGCACAGCGGAGCCTTGACCATTCTCAAAGGAGTCACATGGAACAGATCGCCACCGTACATTCCCCTGCGCAGTCCGCAGGCGCGTCCCAAGGCGTCGGGGCGGGCGTGGGCGCCGTCATGACAGGCGCGGTCGCGGGCGCAGGCTGTGCTGACCGCCCCACGGGCGCCACCGAGCCCCAGGCCCCGTCCCGACCCTCAGCCCGACGCGACGGCTACGGCCGCACCATCGACTACCTGCGCATCGCCATCACCGACCGGTGCAACTACCGCTGCGTCTACTGCATGCCGGCCACCGGTGTCTCCTTCAAGTCCCACGAGAACATCCTCAGCTACGAGCAGATTGAGCGCTTTGTGCGCATCGCCTCCGAGTACGGCATCAGGCACCTGCGCCTCACCGGCGGCGAGCCCCTGGTCCGCAAGGGCTGCCCCGAGCTGGCCGGGATGCTCTACGCCATCCCCGGCATCGAGGACATCTCCATCACCACCAACGGGTCGCTCCTCCCCCGCTACGCCAGGGACCTGGTGGCCAACGGGGTCTCCCGCGCCAACATCTCCCTGGACACGCTCGACCCCGAGGTCTTTCACGCCGTGTCGCGCCTGGGCAGCCTGGACGACGCGCTCGCCGGCATCGACGCAGCTCTGGAGGCCGGTTTCAAAACGGTCAAGGTTAACACGGTGGCCGTCCGAGCCCTCCACCAGGACTTCCTGGGCCTGGCCCGCCTGTCGCTTGACCGGCCCCTGCACGTGCGCTTCATCGAGTACATGCCCATCGGCGACGAGGACATGCAGCTGGACACCGACGAGCAGGGCTCCTGCGGCACCTTCAAGAACGTGTCCCAGTGGAGCCGCGAGGATACCATCCCCACGGCCGAACTGCGCCAGACCATCTCTGACGCGGGCGAGAAGGCCGGACTCGGCCCCCTTGTCCCCGCCTCCGACCGCCGGCCCGACGGCCACGGCCCCGCCGACTACTGGTTCTTCGAGGGCGCCAAGGGCACGGTGGGCTTCATCAGCGCCATGAGCAACCACTTCTGCGCCTCCTGCAACCGCTTGCGCCTCACGGCCGACGGCAACCTGCGCCCCTGCCTCTTCAGCGACGTGGAGGTGGGTGTGCGCGAGGCCCTGGCAGCCGGGGACGACGACGCGGTCCGCGCCGCCTTCGAGCAGGCCCTGAGAATCAAGCCTGAGGCCCACGTGACCGAGGGCACCGAGCGCTACATGTCGCAGATCGGAGGCTAGCCCCATGGCAATCGAGCAGGAAGCGGCAGGCCAGACCCCCCGCGATGCCTATCGCGACACCCTTACCCATGTGGACGAGAAGGGCGAGGTCCGCATGGTGGACGTGTCCGACAAGGAGGTGACCAAGCGCACGGCCCTGGCCGAAGGCACCATCCTCATGCACCCTGAGACCCAGGCCATGGTCCTGGAAGACCGGGCCGAGAAGGGCGATGTCTTGGCCTGCGCCCGCGTGGCCGGCATCATGGCGGCCAAGCGCACCAGCGACCTCATCCCCATGTGCCATCCCCTGCCCCTCACCAAGGCCAAGGTCGAGATCGACCCCATCCCGGCTAGCGGCGAGGGTTCCCGGCCTGACGGGCGCGTGGGCTTCCACGTGGTCACGACGACCGGCGTCACCGGCAAGACCGGGATCGAGATGGAGGCTCTGACCGCCGCCAGCGTGGCCTGCCTCACCATCTACGACATGTGCAAGGCCGTCGACCGCGGCATGGAAATCGTGGACGTGCGGCTCCTGCGCAAGGAAGGCGGCCGGAGCGGCCTTTGGGAGCGCCAGGCATAGGGCCGGCGGAAGCCCGGACGGAGTGGCAAAAAGGACCCCGCAGGCACATGGTCTGCGGGGTCCTTTTCCCAAACGGGCTCCCGGCGCGTTGCGCCGCCGGGCCCCCTACTCGGGCAGCTGGATGCCGTAGGCGGTCTCCAGCTCGGTCGCTATGTCCTCCATGCCCAGACGCTTGTACTCGCTCTTCCTGGGCAGGCCCGTGGCCTTGTCGATGTTGCGCATGTCATAGTACTCGTCCAGGCAGGCGTCCATGGCTTCCTTGGTGACGCCGTACTGGGCGCGCTCCTCGTAGGCCGCGTCGAAGAGCTGGTCGTCCTCGCGGGTGTGGCCCTGACGCATGAGGATGGAGCGCTCGAGCAGCCACTGGCGTTCGGCATAGTAGGTCTCCTCCTCGCCGTAGCCATAGGGCTGGCCGGTCACGGCCGTATGCAGCTGCTGGAAGAGATGCTGGTAGACGCCCATGGAGTCGGTGCCCAAATGGAAGAAGCAGCGGCCCACCAGGTCCATGGAGCTCTTGAAGTCCTGCATGAACTTGACGGCGCGGGCGGCGTACTTGGTGCCCCAGTTGGCCAGGTCCTGGCCCATCTCGGTGGCCTCGTCGTGGAAGGGCTCGTACATGGGCAGCAGGTAGTGGTAGAGGCCGCGCTGGTCGGCGGAGTTGACCGTGGAGGTCATACGGCTCAGCAGGCCGGGCACACGGTAGATGGTGATGACGAAGCCGGGGCAGCCGCCGTGCTTGCCGGCGCGCAGGCCGTTGCGCTGGTAGTCGTAGATGGCCTCGTCGGTGCCCAGGGTCTCGCAGCAGAACTTGGCCTCGCCGTCGCCCAGACCCGCCATCTCGCCGGTGCGGTAGGCCAGCCCGCGGTTGAAGGCGTCGTAGAACTCGGGCGTGCCATACTGGTAGGGGATGCCCAGGTCGGCCTCGGTGATGACCCCGTTGTGGAGCAAGGTGATGGGCTCGTCGTAGATGCCGTTGATGTCGTCCTGGATGACCTCGCGGTAGGAGGGCTGGCCGGTGATGCCCAGCAGGCCCTGCTGGATAATCTTCTTGTAGTGGTTGCGGCCCACATACTCGCCCGTGATGGCCAGGGCCTGCTGGTCGCAGATGAACTCGCCGCACTTGAGGGCGCCGATGCCGGGTGCGAAGCCGTCCTTCCACCTGATGGCGTAGCCGCAGGGCTGCACGCAGCCGAAGCAGCCGGCCATGCCCACGCGGCACTCGCCGTTCTTGCCGGCCAGCTCGATCATGGAGCCGGCCGCCGCGCCCACGCCGGGGTTGGGGACCATGAGGTCGGCTTCGGCTTTGCGCAGCTCGAGCACCTTCTTGGGGTCGGCTATCTGCGGCGAGGGCAGGGTACCGCGACAGACGATGGCCTTGACCTTCTTGGAGCCCATGACGGCACCCATGCCGCCCAGCCCTGTGGCGTTGTGGTCGTCGGCCATGATGATGGCGTCGCGCACCAGGTTCTCGCCGGCAGGGCCGATGAGCATGATGCGGTGCTTGCAGGAGTGGCGGGTCTGAAGGTTCTGCTCGGTGGCATAGGTGTCCATCTGAGCCAGGTCGCCGGCATCGTTGATGGTCACCTTGTCGTTCTCGATGAGGATGTACTTGAGCGACTCGGCGGCGCCGGTGAGGACGATGCCGTCCCAGCCGGCGTGCTTGAGCTCGGCGCCGAAGTGGGAGCCGATGGAGGAGCGGTAATAGGATTCGACCGGGTATCCCAGGGGCGAGACGGCCTGCACGAAGAGGCGCGAGTCCAGGATGCCCGTGGCCCCGCCCGTCATGATGGTGAGGACGTTCTCGGGGTCGAAGGCCTGGACATCTGGCCCCACCATATCCCAGTGAATCTTGGCGCCGATGCCGCGTCCGCCAACCCATTCGGGCACGTAATCGGAGGTGTCGAGGTTCGAGACCTCGCCGGTCGTGAGGTCGATGTGGAGGATCTTCCCTGTGAAGCCGTAAAGCTCAGACATGTCCCGCCCCTTTCTAGCCGGCGATCTTGCCGCACATAATCTCAAGACGGATGCTGCCCACCGCCGCGGGGTCGTCCGCCTCGTAGACGTCCTCGAAGTCACCCTCGCCCGCCACATCGATCTCGAACTCGATGCGCTCGGAGGCATAGATGGACTCGCCGGCCTGGTCGAAGTAGGTCGTCTTCACCTTGCAGGTGAAGGGCTGGGTGTAGGTCGAGGCCACATGGGCGCCGACCAGAACCTTGTTGCCGTCGACCTTGGTGTAGACACCCGAGACGGACAGGGAGTCGGGCGCGATGACATAGATGGAGCCGGACAGGTCGTAGTCGACGACGATGCCCGTGTCGGTCTGGATGACAGTGGGGTCGGCCTCCTGCTCGACCCAGGAGCAGGACAGGGCGCCGCCCGAGCAGCACTTGACGCACCAGGGGTCGCCGCCGCACAGGTCGCACTTGAAGGTGTAGCCCAGGTCCTCCAGGTAGTGGGGGCGCGGCGAGTCGCAGGGACAGGCGTTGACGCAGCTCTCGCAGCCGATGCACTGGGTGGAGTCGATGACGCGGGCGCCGGTCGTCTCGTCCACATGGAGCGCCCCCGTGGGGCAGATGGCCACGCACTCGGCGCCGGGGCACTGCTTGCAGGTCTCGGCGTCGGAGACGTAGCCGCCCAGGACGTCGGTGTTGATGCGGATGGCCGAGTACTCGGTGTTGACCAGGTCAAAGTGGGCGAGCGAACACACAGCCTCGCACACGCGGCAGCCTGCGCACAGGTCGGGGTTGAACTCCACATGGCCGATAGAAGGCACCATGGCCGGGAAAGCCTGTCCCGCGCCCGCTGCGTCGGCAGCGCCGTCAACCTGCTGGGGTGCTGCAATCTCGCCGGCCTTCGCCGTACCCATGGCTGCAACGAGGGCCCCGGCCGTGGCACCGCCGACCCCCGTAATAAAACCCCTCCTCGTAAGGGTATCGCAAGCCGACCCGCCCGTATTTTTGCTCACCATTGCTCCTTTCCTCGCTCCCCTAACCCCCGCACACCGGGTCCGGACCCCGGCATGCGAACGGGCTTTGCCTCATTGTTCTCGGACGAGCTGTGGAACGGCAACAGTCAGAGGGGCGTCTGTGTGTCTGCCACGCGCACACCCAGCCGAGCTCTATGGTTGGTTGGGTGACACTTGCGCCTACCTGTGTAGCCCAACGTTTCATATATGGAATATTGACGTTTGTTCGGGGGATTTTTTCTGGATAGGCTTGCTTCGAGGCAGAGAGCCGAAATCCAAGGATTGGAGCGACCATGGCCGAGGCAGGCAGGACCGGGGAGACAACAGGGACGGGGACAGGACCCGGTCGGGGCCCGCGAGAGGCCGCCGACCTCTACCGTCGCGACCTGGAGGTCTATCTGTCCGACCATGCGGACGACCTGGCCCCCGCGGCCGAGGAGGGGGCCTCCGGCAGCCCGTCTGAGACGCAGGGCCGGCCGGACCTGCTGAACCAGCTGGCCCGCCGGGTTGCGCAGAGCTTCTACCACGACTGGGCGGCCGCCCACCCCGACCTTGTGGCTGAGGCAGCAGCCTATGCCAACCCCCGGGGCCTCAAGGGAGCCGTGACGGGCAGGATAGAAAGTCATCCCGGGACCGGCTTCATCGTCGGCATCGGAGGGAAGAGCCGACGGGGCTACGTCTGCGACCAGGCCTTCGCCGTGGTCAAGGCCCGCCACCCCCACATGCGGCCGCGCGAGAACATCGTCATCAGCCCATCCGAGGTCCCCAACTGCCTGCATGTCGAGGCGAGCGGCGTCCCCGGCCCCGCCTGGGACCCCCGAGGCAGCGACAGCGCGGTGGCCAACCTGGTCTTCTTCCTCAAAGAGGGGCGGCTGGTATCAGACGACGAGAAGCTCTTCCTCGAGGCCGTCGCCCCGCTGGTGGACACCGTCGACGGCAGCCGGGTCGGCCTTGCCTGCTCCACCGAGACCCTAGGGCCCCTCACGGTGGCGGTGACCGGCCTGGACAACGCCTTTGGCAGGATCCTGGTGGATGTGGACGTGCGCTTCCCCGAGTGCACGTGCGCTGGCGAGGTTGCGGATGCCCTCCGCCGGATGGCTGCACGGGCCTACGGCAGCTTCGAGCTCGAGAGGGCCCAGGAACCCTTCGTCATCGGGACGACCCCCGTCACCAGCAAAAACATAGCCACGGCCGTCTGCGCCTATGCGCTTGCGGCCGTGGCTTGCGCCGGCTCAGCCCCTGCCGCCGGCGCCTAGTATCGAAACCCTCCCCCTAGCGGTTGACCAGGTAGAGGCTGGCGGCGTCGAACTCGAGGGGCAGCAGGTCGTCCTTCTCGGGCAGATGGGTCCCCTCGGGCAGGCCCAGGGTGTCCACCTTCCACTGGATGCGGTTTGCCTTGTCGCCTTTGGGGGTGTCCAGCATGACCGTGCGCTCGAAGCGGGAGTCGCTCACCCGGTGCACATGCATAAGGAAGGTGTTGTCCGGGATGGAGACGGACCGGGTCTGCCCGGCGGTGCCCTTGGTCACCAGGGCCTCCTTGGGCTGGTGGATGTAGAAGGCACGGATGCCCAGATAGGCAACATCGTCGGGCACCAGGTCGGGCGTCTGGAAGGTCATGCCCCAATCCACGGCCTCCACCAGATGGTCGCCCACCTTGCGGGCCGCGCTCGTGTTCTTACAGCCGGACAGGCGGATGGAGGCCAGCGAAGAGGGATGGTTCACCAGCTCGTGGCCCGTTGCCCGCTGCACAATCTCACCGTGGTCCATGACAGCGATGCGGTCGCAGAAGCGCAAGGCCTCGTCAATGTCGTGGGAGACGTAGAGGATGGTGCCTGTGAGCCCCGAGAAGGTGTCCAGCAGGCTCTGCTCCAGGGAGCTCTTGAGGTGGGCGTCCAGGGCCGAGAAAGGCTCGTCGAACATGAGAATCTCGGGATGGGCCGCCAGCATGCGGGCCAGGGCCACACGCTGCTGCTGGCCGCCCGACAGACGGCCGGGATAGCGGTTGGCAAACTCGGCGATGCCGAACATGTCCAGGTAGCGCTGGGCCCGGGCCCTCCGCTCGTCACGGGACAGGTCGTGCGGGATGCCCGCCTCGACGTTGGCCATCACCGTGAGGTTGGGGAAGAGCTGGTAGTTCTGGAAGAGCAGGGCGGTGCGGCGCTGCTGGGGCTTGAGGTTCACGTGCGAGGCCGAGTCGAAGAGGACCTTGCCGTTGACCTCAATGTGGCCCTCGTCGGGCGTGATAAGGCCGGCTATGCAGCGCAGGGTCGCGCTCTTGCCGCAGCCGGAGGCGCCCAGCAGGCCAACCACCTCGTCGCCCACATTGAGTTCCATCTGGAGCGTGAAGGTGCCGAAGTGTTTAACCATGTCGAGGTGCAGGCTCAT
>CAZEAF010000008.1:0-34433 GCA_964510125.1 uncultured Coriobacteriaceae bacterium | reverse complement strand
CAGGTCGGCAGCCATGCGGCCGTGGGCCCGGCGGGACAGGGGAGGGAAGATGACGAAGCGGGGGTCCTTGTCAAAGCCGCCGATGGTGTGGCGGGGGATGGCCGCCAAGTCGGCCGGGACTTCGATGCTGGCGCAGGCGTGGTCCACGCGGGTGGTGGGCCGCAGGATGACCGGGCAGCCGTACCGTTCCGACAGCTCAAAGGCCGCCTGGGTCATGTCCCAAGCCTCCTCGGGGCTGGCGGGGTCGAGCACGGGGACGTGGGCGAACTGGGCAAACTGCCTGGTGTCCTGCTCGGTCTGGCTGGAGATGGGGCCGGGGTCGTCGGCCGCCACGACGACCAGGCCGCCCACCGTGCCCACGTAGGCCAGGCTCATGAGGGGGTCGGCGGCCACATTGAGGCCCACCTGCTTGCAGGTCATGATGACGCGGGCCCCCGCGTAGGAGGCGCCGGCGGCCAGCTCCAGGGCCGCCTTCTCGTTGGTGGACCACTCCACGTGGATGGCCTTGTCGGGGTTGTTGGCCGCGATGGTCTCCACAATCTCGGTTGAGGGGGTGCCAGGATAGCCGCAGGCGACATTCACCCCCGCCGCAATCGCCGCCAGGCCGATGGCCTGGTTGCCCATGAGCAGGCGCTGCGTGGCCTGCGCGTCTTTTCCTGCCGTCATGGCATCCCCCTCCCTTGTCCGCCCTGCCTCACCGACGATTGACGATGACGGTGCGAGGCCTGTCGGTCCTCACTCCGCTTCTGCCATCTCCTTCTTCATGGCCACAATCTTCTCGCGGTACTCGGGCATGGAGGTGCCCAGAATCTGGCAGGCCAGGATGGCCGCATTTTTGGCGCCGTTGATGGCCACCGTGGCCACCGGCACGCCTGAGGGCATCTGGACGATGGAGAGCAGGGAGTCCAGGCCGCCCAGGTCGCTCGTCTTCATGGGCACGCCGATGACGGGCAGGGGCGTGAAGCCGGCCACCACGCCGGGCAGGGCCGCAGCCTTGCCGGCGGCCGCGATGATGACCTTGATGCCCCGGTCGGCCGCGCCGCCGGCCCACTCGTGCACCAGCGTGGGCTTGCGGTGGGCGCTGGCCACGATGAGCTCGTAGGGAACGCCCAGCTCGTCCAAAGTGGCCGTGGCGCCCTCCATGGCGCCGAGGTCGCTTTTGGACCCGACGATGATGCCTACCAGCGGCTTTGCTTCTGCCATGACTCTTCCTTTCCTTTGGCTGCGCCCGGCTTTCGGGCCCGCCTGGCTTTCCGTTTCGACACCCGCCCCGCCCGCCGCCCCATCCCGGGGCTCGTCACAAGCCTAGTCCTCGCGTCCCCAGGAGATGAAGGCCCAGCGCGTGGTCCTCTGCTCGTCGCTCTCAAAGCGCCTGTCGGGCACGGCCGCCGGGTTGTCGGCGTAGTGGGCGTCGAGGAAGGCCTCCAGCGCCGCCGTCTCCTTGGCTGAGAGGTCATCGCCCACCATGCGGGTGAAGTCCGCCAGTGCAGCCGCGCGGTCACGGAAGGCCGGCCTCTTGTGCGTCACAACGTAGGTCAGCTCGGGGTAGACCCCGTGCTCGAAGAGGATGTTGAGGGCAAAGGCGTAGTCGGGGGTTGAGGGCTGGGGCCGCCCCACCGCCTGGTAGACCCGCTCGTCGCGGCAGGGCGAGCGGCCCGAGGCCAGGGTCACACAAGCCCGCCGCGCCGCCGCCCGGTCCAGCTTCTCGATGGCGTCCGTCAGGTGGTAGGTGGCCATGGACCGCGATGCTATGGCTACGTCGACCACGTCGGCGCCCACGCCCGCCGCCTCCCAGTCGTCGTCCCAGGCTAAAAGCTTGGTCTCAATCCTGTCGGCCACCCCCGCCTCCTCGGCGGCCGCCTGGGTCCGCTCCAGCATGGCCGGCGAGAAGTCCGCGCACAGGACCTGGCAGCCCTGCTTGGCCAAGGGGACCGCCAGCAGGCCCACGCCGCAGCCCATGTCCAGGACCCGCTCACCCGGGCGGACGTCTGCCAGCTGCAAGAACTGCCGCTCGTAGGCCCCGTCGGTGCGGGAGCCGAAAGAGGCCGACCGCTCGCTCCAGCGCACCGCGTCGTCAGGCGCAGGCCGCAGGTCCTGGTAGCGCTCCCAGGCCTCCTCCCAGTCCACGCCGCCCAGGTGCATCCGGGGCTCGCCCGCGAAATTGTCCATAGCCTGCCTTTCTCGCCGTGTGGTTGTCTTGTTAGCTCGGGTGATTGTAACGGCCGCGCCCGCCAGCCGGGACTAGCGCGGGCCGGCCCCCGCTAGAACATCAGCCGGCTGGGAGGCGCCCGCCGGGCAGCCCTCCTTGCCTGCCTCGATGCCGTCGAAGACCAGCTTGGCCTCGTCGTCGGGAAGGGCTGCGCGGGCCTGGTCGCGCAGGCTGTTCACGCCGATGAAGAACTGCCGCATCATGACGACCATGAGGTAGCGGCCCTGGCGCGAAAGGGTGATTTTCTCCTCGTCGTCGCGCTCGAAGCCCCTGTTGGCCTTCATGAAGGCATACTCCACGGGCAAGCCTTGGGCCACCGTGCAGCCAAACCGGTCGTACCAGGTCTTTTTGTCGATGGACAGGCCAAAGAGCTCCATCATGAACCGGTAGCGCATGGTGTCGCGCTTGGGGAACTCGGTCTTGGCCAGGGTGGACAGGTGCCCCTCCCCAATCCTGCGCGAGTAATCGGAAAGGGAGAAGGTGTTGATGTAGAGGGTCCCGTCCAGGTAGGAGATGCCGCCGCTGCCGATGGCCGGGTACTGCTCGTAGTTGACCACGTACTCATCAATCATCTGCCCCTCCTCGCGCGAGAAGGTGTAGCAGGAGCTGGGCCTGAACTCGGGGTTCTCTCCGCCGCAGAAGCTGTCATAGATGAGGTGGTAGAACTTGGCCTCGTTCTTGTAGTCCACATGCCCCAGGGTCTTCTCGATGGAGCCGCGGCTGACGGGCGAGACCATGAGGGGGTAGAAGGTGGTCTGGGTGGCCCCGCTTTTCTTGATGCAGTCGATGTCGTGCCTGATCATCTCTTCCGTCTGAGTGGGGAAGTTGAAGATCATATCGACGTTGAGCGACTTGAAGAGCTTGGCCTCGGACACGGCCGTGATGCGCTCGAGGATTTCTTCGGCGCTGCCGTACTTGTTGTAGCGGGCCATGCGGCGCAAGAGCCCGTCGTCAAAGCTCTGCACGCCCACCGACAGGCGCTGTACCAGGCTGGACAGGTCCTTGAGGTACGCGGGCACCAGGTGGTTGGGGTTGGTCTCGCTGGACACGTCCACGATGGTGGGGAAGAGCTCGCGGGCCAGGCCGATGGTCTTGGCGAGCTCGTCCATGTCGACCGTGGGGGTGCCGCCGCCCACGTAGACCTCTTTGAACTGGTAGCCCCTGTCGGCCAGCATGCGCATCTCCTCGCGCATGGAGGCGAAGTACCTCTTGGCCCGGTCGTCCGAGAAGGGGAAGCGGTTGAAGGAACAGTAGGGGCAGAGGACCTCGCAGAAGGGGACGTGCATGTAGAGCATGTAGTCCACGCCAGGCTGGGGACCGGGCAGCTCAATCTGGGTGTCGCTGGGGTCGAGCTTGAAATACTTGGTGCCGAGGGTGCGCACGGTAGTGGAGAGAAGTCGTTCGGAGAGCATGGTCCTCCAGGCGTCGGTGTGGGTACAGGCCTTGTCGGGCGGCGGCCCCGCAGGTGCCCGGGCTGGCGGGCAGAGGGCGCGGCGCGCCTGCGTCGTGACTCTCTAGTATACGACACCTACCTTATGCCAACGACAGCCGTCGGGAGGCGCGGGGCGGGGGGACCTGCGTCGGCACCACATCTCACCTCGATATCTCCCCACACTCGGGGCGTGGGAAGTGTACCTTGGGTATGTCACACCGCCCAATTGAGGAGGCTCAATGTCCAGCAGCATCATCCCGTCCGCCGAAGACGTCGTCCTGTACGAGCGCCCCGAGCACTACATCCCCCGCGTCGCCGCCGTCCACGACATGTGCGGATACGGCAAGTGCTCGCTCACCGTGGCGATTCCCGTGCTTTCCGCCGCAGGCTGCGACGTGTGCCCCGTGCCTACGTCCCTTTTCTCGGCCCACACCCGCTACCCCGTCTTCACCATGCACGACACCACGGACATCCTGCCCGGCTACCTCGACGCCTGGCAAAAGGAGGACGTCGACCTGGACGCCGTCTACTCTGGCTTTCTGGGCTCGGCCGACCAGGTGGCCATCATCCAGCGCCTCTACCGCGAGTACGACCACGCCCTGCGCATCGTCGACCCGGTCATGGGTGACGGCGGCACTATGTACGCCACCTACACCCAGGAGCTCTGCGACGCCATGGGCGCCCTAGCCGACGGGGCCGACGTGCTCACGCCCAACATCACCGAGGCCAGCATCCTGACCCACTCCGCCTATCCGGGCCAGGACATCGACGACGACCAGGCTCAGGACCTGGTAGACAAGCTGCTGGGCCTGGGCGCCCGCCACGTGGTCCTCAAGGGCATCGACCGCGGTGACGGCATGCTGCGCAACTACGTGGCCGGCGAGGGCCTGTCCGACACCTACGAGCTGGCCCACGAGAAGCTCCCCTACATGCTCCACGGCACGGGCGACCTCTACGCCTCAGCGCTCTCCGGAGCCGTTATGTGCGGCCGCGGCATCGTGGCGGCTGCCCAGTTCGCCGGCGAGTTCGTGCGCGACGCCATGCAGGTCACCTGCTACCAGCCCGACTACCAGATGCGCGGTGTCTCCTTCGAGCCCTGCCTGGGCCAGATGGCGGCCCTCCTTCGCTAAATTGCGCAGGTGAGAGGCCGGGTAGCCGACGCAGGCAGAAGGGCGGCGCCTCCCGTGAAGAGGGATGCGCCGCCCTTCTCTGTGCCCTTGCGGAGGTGCCGGTCCCGTCGGGCCCGCCTTAGGCGCTGCCCATGACCTGCCCGCTGCTGGTCATCCTGGGCGCCGTGGGGTCGTAGCCCTCGATGGTGCAGGAGATGGAGGCAGGGTCGTCGGCCGAGCGTGTGTAGGTGATGGTCAGGACCTCGCCCACCGGGTCGCCCCCCTCGCCGGTGAAGGCGCCGGTGTCGGCATCGGCGTGAGCCTGGACGACGCAGGTCAGCTGGGTGATGTCGCCGTCCTCGAACACGTTCATGGCCAAGGCCAGCACCGAGGCCTGGACGTTGGCGATGACCTGGGACAGGGACCGGGAGCTGGTGTCCGTGACCGCGATGGTGACCTGGCCCCCCTCCAGGGAGACGAGCTCGGTATCCGTGGGCATGGCGACGATTTGGCCGCCCCACAAGACGCCGCGCGAGAGTGCGGTGCTCACGTCCTCCTCGGTGGTGGTGCCGGTGGTGAAGGTGGGCAGGGAGCTCAGGCGCATGCTGCGACAGGACACCTGGGCCAGCAGGATGCCCACGATGAGCACGGCCACGATGACGATGCCAGCCCGCAGGACCACTCGCTCCACCGACTTGCCCGTCGGGTCATCCAGGGCCAACGGGTCGATAGCGTCGCCCTGCTCACTCTTCTGGCGGATGCGCTCGAGCTCGCGCTCGGCCATGGTCAGCTTGTGGGCCTGTCTGCCGTCTTCCTGCTCGCCCGCGACGGCGGCGCCGGGTTTTGCCCCCTTGTCCGCGGCCCCGCCTGTTACCTCACGGTCCATCGATTGTTCCTCCGAATACGGGGGCCGCGACCTGCGGTCCCGCCTGACGCGCCATTCATGCGGCGTCCTTTTGGAAAACTATACCATCCGCCGCTGGATCTCGTCGCACAGCAGGACGGCGGCCATGGTCTTGGAGTCGCTGACCTTGCCGTCGAGCACCTGCTCCACCATGTCCTCGACCGGAACCAGCTCCACGTCGATGAACTCGTCGTCATCGGGGGAGGCGCCCGCGAAGTGCAGGCCTGTGGCCAAAAAGAGGTGGAGGACCTCGTCGGAGTAGCCGATGGCAGGCACGAAGGGGCAGAGGTAGCCCCAGCGGTCGGCCACGTAGCCGGTCTCCTCGCGCAGCTCGCGAACGGCGCAGGCCTGGGGGTCCTCGCCCAACTCCAGCTTGCCCGCCGGAATCTCCACCGTGACGTCCTCCACCGCCGTGCGGTACTGGTGGACCAGGACAATCCTGTTGTCGTCAGAAAGAGCAATGACGCCCACCGAGCCGTGGTGGCGGATGATGTCGCGTCCTGCCTGACAGCCGTCGGGCAAGCGCACCTGCACCTCGTCAACCGAGAAGATGCGCCCGCGCCAGACCGGGGTCGAGCTCAGGACCTCCTCGCGCAGACCCACGTCGCCCGCCTCGTCCATGGCGCCCTCACAAGCGGCGCTGTCAAGCACAGGCTCGGCGGCCCCTGCCTGGGCGAACCCCTCCCTGCTCACCTCTCCCACAGCCTAAGCCTCCCAAGCTTCGCGGCCGCGCATGGCCCGCAGGCCCACGTCCGAGCGCAGGCGCTTGCCCTCAAACTGGATCTTGTCGCAGGCGGCGTAGGCACGCTCGCGGGCCTGGGCGAAGGTGGGCGCGGTGGCCGTGACGTCGAGCACGCGGCCGCCGTCCGTGCGCAGGGTGCCATCGGCATCCAGCCTGGTGCCGGCGTGGTAGACAGTCACGTCTCCCAGGCCCTGCGCGTCGGCGATGCCGGTGATGGCAAAGCCCTTCTCGTAGGCCAGGGGGTAGCCGTCGGACACCAGCACGACCGTGACGGCCCAGTCCTCGCTCCAGTCCAGTTCGACCTGGTCGAGCGTGCCGTTGGCCACGGCCAGCATGACGTCCACCAGGTCGGTCTTGAGGCGGGGCAGGATGACTTGGGTCTCAGGGTCGCCGAAGCGGGCGTTGAACTCGAGCACGCGGGGGCCGTCCTCGGTGAGCATGAAGCCGCCGTAGAGGACCCCGCGGTAGTCGATGCCCTCGGCCGCCATGCCCTCGACGGCCCGCTGCATGTCCTCAATCATCTCGGCGTATTCGGCGTCGGTCACGATGGGCACGGGAGAGTAGCAGCCCATGCCGCCCGTGTTGGGGCCTTTGTCGCCGTCGTAGGCTCGCTTGTGGTCCTGGGCGGTCGCCATGGGCCTCATGGTCTTGCCGTCGCAGAAGACGAGCAGGGAGCACTCGGGGCCGGTCATGCCCTCCTCGACGACCACCGTCGCGCCGGCAGCGCCGAAGTGGCCACCGAAGCACTCGTCCACGCCCTCCAGGGCCTCCTCGACCGTCTTGGCCACGATGACGCCCTTGCCCGCGGCCAGGCCGTCGGCCTTGACGGCCAGCAGCCGGGAGCCGGCGGCAAAGCGCTCGCGCACGTAGGCGCGGGCCGGCTCGGCGTCAGTGAAGGTGGCGTAGGCAGCCGTGGGGATGTCGTGCCGGCCCATGAACTCCTTGGAGAAGCTCTTGGACCCCTCCATGCGCGCGCCCGAGGCTCCGGGGCCGAAGCAGGGGATGCCGGCCGCGCGGACGGAGTCGGCCACGCCGGCGACCAGCGGGGCCTCGGGGCCGATGACAACCAGGCCGATGCCCTTTTCCTGGGCAAAGGCCGTCACCGCGGCCCCGTCGCAGATGTCGAGCTGCACGTTTTGCGCCATGCCCGCCGTGCCGCCGCTGCCCGGTGCCACATAGAGCGTGCCGCATTTGGGCGAGCGCGCCAGCGAAGTGGCGATTGCGTGCTCGCGGCCGCCGCTGCCCAGCAGAAGGATGTCCATGCTCGTTGCCTCCAAGTCCTCAGCCTGCAGAAAGGTAGAGGGCCCGTCGGTTTTCCGGCGTGCCCCCTGCCAAGGTGTCCCCGGTCTGTTACCAGTGGCGCATAATCGTCTGCTCGCGGGAGGCGCCGACGGCGATAATCGAGACGGGCGCGCCCGAGAGGTCCTCGATGTAGTCGACGTAGTCCTTGGCCTCGCGGGGCAGGTCGTGGAAGGTCCGGCAGCCGGTGATGTCCTCCTTCCAGCTGGGAAGCTCCTCATAGATGGGCTTGAGGTGGTGCATGACCGTCTGGTTCTGCGGCATGCTGTGCAGGACCTGGCCGTCGCACTCGTAGCCCGTGCAGACCTTGATTGTGTCCACAGCCGAGAGGACGTCCAGCTTGGTGAGGGCGATGTCGGTGAGGCCGTTGACCTGGACCGCGTATCTGGCGACCAGGGCGTCAAACCAGCCACAGCGGCGCTTGCGGCCCGTGGTCACGCCGTACTCGTGGCCGGCCACGCCGAGGATGTCGCCCTCGGGCTCCTCAGCCGGAATCTCGGTGGGGAAGGGGCCGGAGCCGACGCGGGTGACATAGGCCTTCATGATGCCCAGGATGCGCTCGACGCTGCGCATGCTCACGCCCGAGCCCGTGATGGCGCCGCCGGCCGTGCAGTTGGACGAGGTCACAAAGGGATAGGTGCCGAAGTCGATGTCCAGCATGGTGCCCTGGGCGCCCTCGAAGAGAATCTGCTTGCCCGCGGCGTCGGCCTCGTGCAAGAGGTTGGTCGTCTCGCCGATGTAAGGGGCCAGGCGGTCGGCGTAGCCGAAGTACTCGTCGCAGATCTGGTCCGCCGTGTAGGTGGGCAGGCCGTAGACCTTGGACAGGATGTCGTTCTTCTCGCGCAGGCACTCCCCGACCTTGTCGCGGAAGATGCCACGGTCGAGCATGTCCTGCATGCGCAGGCCCATCCGGGAGGACTTGTCCTGGTAGGCCGGGCCGATGCCGCGCCGGGTCGTGCCGATTGGGTTGTTGCCCAGGCGGCGCTCGTTGGCCCCGTCCAGGTCGCGGTGGTAGGGCATGATGATGTGGGCGTTGCCCGAGATGAGCAGGTTCTTGCAGGAGATGCCCTCAGCCTCCAGCGTGTCAATCTCGCCGATGAGGACCTTGGGGTCGATGACGCAGCCGTTGCTGATGATGGGCGTGATGTCGGGGTAGATGATGCCCGAGGGAATCAGGTGCAAGGCGAGCTTGTGGTTGGCCGTGATGACCGTGTGGCCCGCGTTGTTGCCGCCCTGGCAGCGCACGACGTAGTCGAACTTGCTGCACACCAGGTCGGTGATCTTACCCTTGCCCTCGTCGCCCCACTGGGCGCCGACAAGTATCGTTGCTGGCATGAAGCCTTCTCTCTCGTCGTCGGTTGCGCCTCCCGCCCAAGGCTGGGAACGCGCTGAGCACAACCTTCAGTATAAGCCGGGCGTCAGCCTGCTGTGCGCGCCATGTCGCGGAACACCGTCTTGTCCGCAAGGTATACCAAAGGAACATCAACGCCGTTGCGGCCGGAGCGGTTCTTGGCGACGATGATGTTGGCCTGGCCGAGCGGGGGCCTGCCGTGCTTCTCGTCGGCCGCCTCGTCCTCGGTGAGGGAGCGGTCGATAAAGAGGACCACGTCGGCGTCCTGCTCGATGGAGCCCGAGTCGCGCAGGTCAGCCAGGACCGGGCGCTTGTCGGACCGGCGGTCGATGTCGCGGCTGAGCTGGGACAGGGCGATGACGGGCACCTGCAGGTCCTTGGATAGGACCTTGAGGGCGCGGCTCATCTCGCCAACCTCGACATTGCGGTTCTCGGCGCGGGAGGTGCTGACGGGGTTGATGAGCTGCAGGTAGTCGACGATGATGAGGCCGCCCTCCTTGCCGTGCAAAAGGCGGCGGGCCTTGGTGCGGATCTCCAGCACGTTGGTGCCGGCTGAATCGTCGATTATGAAGTCGACCTGGTTGAGGCGCTCGCTTGCCTCCAGCAGGGGCGTCCACATCTCGGCGGTAATCTTGCCCGAGCGCAGGGCCTCGCTGGGGATGTTGGACTCGGCGGACAGGAGGCGTGAGGCAATCTCGGAGCCGCTCATCTCCAGGGAGAAGAAGAGGACCGGCACGCCCTTGCGGGCAGCGTTCATGGCTAGGGAGAGGCCGAAGGCGGTCTTACCCACGCCCGGCCGAGCGCCGACGACGGTCATCGTGCCGGGTCGCAGGCCCATGAGCACGTCGTCCAGCCCTTTGAAGCCGGTCGACACGCCGTACATGTGCCCGTCGGAGTTGGCGATGGCCTCAATCTGGTCGTAGGCCTCGGCCACGAACTCGCCCAGGGGCTTGGAGGTCGTCTGCACCTCGCGGTTGGTCACCGTCAGGAGCATGGCCTCGCTGCGCTCGATGATGCTCTCGATATCGTCGGGCGGAGCCTGGAAGGCCAGGGCTGTGATGTTGGTGGAGGCGGCGATGATGTTGCGCAAAACCGAGCACCGCTTGACCAGCAGGGCGTGCTGGCGCCAGTTGACCAGGGCGAAGGAGTTGTTGGCCAAGTCGATGATGAAGGACTTGTCGCCGACCAGGGGGAGCTTGCCGCTCGACTCAAGGAAGGTGGCCAGGGACAGTTGGTCGACGGGGATGTCGCGGGTGAACATCTCAGTGATGGCCCAGAAGACCACCTGGTGGGCCGGCTTGTAAAAGTCCTCGGGCTTGAGCATGGACACGACGTCGGGCACGACCTCTTGGGACAGGATAGACGCGGCCAGCACCGCCGCCTCCGCCTCAGCGTTCTGCGGGAGGGGATTGCCCCCGGTCACCCGGTCGTCCTGCTCGTTGGGGTCCATGACCTCCCAGGGGTCCCTGCTGCCCCAGTCCCCGCGTTTTCCTCCTGCCAAGAGCTCACCCGCCTTCGGTTTGTGGGCACGTTCCGCGCGGCCGCCCCGAGATGAGGCCGGCCGGGACCGTCTTAGTGGCGGCCCCGGCCGGATAGGTGCGATCGCTCGGAATCGCCTATGCGCTGCTCCCGGGACCGAGCCCGAGATGTCTGACCCCGAGGGTTACTCGGCAGCCGGCTCCGCCTGGTCTGCCTGCTCGGCCTGGTCCTCCTTAGCCGGGGCGGCGGCAGCCGCAGCCTCGTCCTGGGCCTTGAAGCCCGCGGCAGAGTCTACCGACACCGCGACGGTAGCGACGATGTCACGGTAGAGGGAAATGGCGACCTCGCGGGTGCCCACGGTCTTAATCGGGGTGTTGAGGACGACGCGACGACGGTCGACGTCGAGCTCAAGCTGGGCCTTGATGGCCTCCACAATCTGGACGGCGGTGACCGAACCAAACAGGACGCCCTCGTCGCCGACGGTAGCCTCGACGCGGACGGCCTTGCCGTCCAGGGCCTCCTTGAGCTTGGTGGCGTCGGCGACGCGCACGGCCTCGCGCTTGGCGATGTTGGCGCGGCGCTGCTCGAGCTGCTTCAGATTGCCCTTGGTCGCCTGGATGGCGATCTTCTGGGGAAGCAGGAAGTTATTGGCATAGCCATCGGCAACCTCGATGACGTCGCCCTCCCCGCCCTTGCCCGGAAGCTCACTCATGAGAATGACCTTCATTTGCTGACTCCTCACATATGGCCGCGACCGACTGTGTGTCGGCACGGCACGGTAATTACCTTGTGCCCCTCGTCTCGACGTCGCGGCCACGGCCGACGAGACGGCGGAAGTCCGCCAGGACATCCACGGCGCCAAAGACCGACACCGCATAGAAGGCGAACTCCACCAGAAGCAGGAGCATCACGCTCGCGATGCGCCCCACCGCCCCGAACGAGTGCTTTTCCATCAGGAACATCGCGACCGCGAGTCCCTGGAGGAAGAAGAGCACCCTCAGGAAGAAGAGGACGCACAGCGCGGCGCTTTGGAGCACGGCCGAGTCGACCGAGCCCGCCTGCACCACACCGTAGCACACCGCCGCCACGACGAGCGCGACGACGCCCCACAGCGGCACCCTGAAGCGCAGGTATGCCTCGTACAGGCTCCGATAGGGCTTTCGGCGCGCAATCCCGAGGGCCGCCAAGCCGAACAGGACCATCAGAGCCGCCTGGCCGACGTAGCCGAGCGGCCAGACGCTGGTGAGCAGGTCCTTGGTCTGGCTCAGCGCCGCCGACACCTCCACGGAGAGGGTCCCCGAGGAGAGGGACGAGGCGCCGACGCTGACCTCCATGGCCTGCTCGAGAACGGCCGCCACGTACTCCGGCAGGCTCGAGCCATACATGGCGAGGATGGCCTCGTCGATGCCCGCCATAAGCGCCGCGCACCCCAGGATGCAGAGGCAGACCGAGGTGACGCTCAAGCGCCCGGCGAGCGCGAACGCAATCACGAGCGCACACGCAACTGCTGAGAGCGCGTACGAACCCTGTGACTCCCACGCCAGCGCGCAGAGGGCTACGAGCGGCACCAGGCACGCTGCCGTGCCCCATGCATAACCCCGCCTTCCCTGGCTGCGCAGGCGCCATAGGCCTACCACCATGAGAGCGCACCCGATTGCCGAAAAGATTCCGGAAACCAGGCTACCCCCGGCGCACAGGGCAACCCACACGAGGGGGTTCACGACTCGCGGTTTGTCCCCACGAACCTCGATGCCCGTCGTCTGATTGCCCATGGTAGGCAGCTTCTAGCCGCGGCGCTCGCGGTTGCCGCTCACAACGCTGACCGTGTAGGGGACAAGCGCCATTTCGCGGGCGTTCTTGATGGCCATGGCCACCATGTGCTGGTGCTGGCGGCAGCAGCCCGTGACGCGACGGGGCTTAATCTTGCCGCGGTCGGTCATGTACTTGCGCAGGAGCTGCACGTCCTTGTAGTCGATGAACTCGACGTCGTCCTTGCAGAGCTGGCAGGCCTTCTTGTGCTGCTGGCGGGCCGAGTCGTTGCTGTTGCTGTTACGACCGCCGTTGCGATTGTTAGACATGATGCGCAAAACCTCCTTCCGCTTTTCGCGGTGATGCGCGCCGCACGTGCAGACGCGCATCAAAGAAATGTGATGGTATGACGGGACGGCCTATCAGAACGGAATCTCGTCGTCGTAGACCGAGTCCATGGGCGGCTGCTGGCCCTGGCCACCCTGAGCGGGGGCCGGCTGACCATAGCCGTCCTGGCCGGGGGCGGGGGCATAGGCGCCCTGCTGCGGCGCGCTCGCGTAACCACCGCCTTGGCCCGGGGTCTGAGAGCGGCCGGGCAGGACAACCTCGTCGACAATGACCTCGACCTTGCTGCGCTTTTGCCCGTCGCGCTCCCAGCTCGACCAGCGGAGGCGCCCCTCGATGAACACGAGCATCCCCTTTTTGAGGATGTGGTACAGGGAGTCGGCCCTGTTGCCGAACATCGTGCAGTCGATGAAGTTGGCGTAGTCTTCCCACTGGTTGGTCTGCTGGTTGCGACGGCGGTCATTGACTGCGACGCCGAAGGACAGGACGGAGGTCCCGCCTGCCGTTGCACGCGACTCGGGGTCGCGCGTCAGACGCCCGCTCAGAAGGACTCGATTGATGTCTGCCATACGCTCTCAGCTCCTTTGCCTTTTCGCACCCTGCGGTGCGGTTGCTCGAACCTACTCCTTGTCATCGCGACGGACGATCTTGAAACGAAGAACGTCGTCGGTGATGCGAAGAATGCGGTCAAGCTCGGCAATGGAAGCAGGATCGGCGTGGAACTCGATCAGGGTGTAGTCGCCCTCGGTCAGGTTCTCGACTGGGAAAGCCAGCTTGCGCTTGCCCCACGCGTCGACGTTGTCGACCACGCCTGCGGCCTCGGTGATGGTGGCGTCAATCCTCTTCATCACACCGGCACGAGCCTCGTCAGAGATAGACGGGTTCACAAAAAACAGCAGCTCATAAGCCTTCATGGTGTCACCTCCTCTGGACAATTATGGTCCCGAGACTCATGAAGGCATATGCCCGGGACAGGGAATGACCGACCAACGATAGCCGAGCGCGGGGGTCTGGGCAAGCCCATGAATCGTTTTCCCGCCATCCCCATGGTAATTCCACGCCGAAACGACGCGCATCCCCACAGCAAGCATACCTTGTCATGGGGATGCGCGACCTTGCAGCAACCTAACAATTTGAGCGTTTTTGCACGCCGGGAAGGGCTGGGGCAGGCTGAGAGGCCCGCTAAGACGCACCCCTCTGCGGACCCGGCTACTCCTGGGTGGGGGCCTGGTCGCCGGCCTCGAGCTCGGGATTGGCATCGGCCCCGGCCTCATTGGGTGTTTCCGGCTCCGGCTCCGTCCCCTGGGCCTCATCCTGGCCGGCCACCTCGTCCCCGCCGGCCACTTCTTCCTGGCCGACCTCCTCTTCCTGCATGGCGGCCAGGTCGTCCTGGTCCAGGACGGACATGCCGCTCACGATGGGCTTGGTGCCCGCGGGGAAGAGCTGGGGGCGGGTCCCAGCAAAGCCATAGCCGGGCTCGAAGGTGTACCCGTCCTCGTCCGCGATGTAGAGCATGGCCAGGGCCACCGCCGAGGCGTCGCCGCGGTTGGCGGCCTCGACCACGATGGCGTCCTGCCGGCCGTCGTCCGTCTCGACGTAGCCGTCGTAGCACAGGGCATAGCCCTCGGGAACCTCCTGGGCCAGGAGCACCTTGACCGACTCGTAGACGTCGTCGGCGGTGTCGGCGGAGTGGTCATTGACCTCCAAGCCCTCGTCGATGACGATGACCGAGAAGGGAGCGATGCCCACGCCGCTCGTCAGGTAGTCCTGAGCGTCAGAGAAAGCCATGTCGACAGCCTGCATGACGTTGTCCGTGAGCTCCAGCGATACCTGGTCCAGGTTCTCCTCTGCGTCCATGTGTCCTCCTATGCCGCAAGGGCGGGGTCGTGTGGTCATATTCCCGCACATGATACGAAAAGAGGCACCGGAGCGACCGCTCGGTGCCTCGTCATCACAAACTGGCGGAGGAGGAGGGATTCGAACCCTCGTAACCGGGAATACCGGCTAAACGGTTTTCGAGACCGCCGCATTCAACCACTCTGCCACCCCTCCGTGGGGTAAGGGCGGCACGCTACCTGCTCGCGCGCCGCCCTTGGAAATTCACTGGCGGAGAGCTGGGGATTTGAACCCCAGAGACGGGTATAGGCCGCCTACACGATTTCCAATCGTGCTCCTTCGACCACTCGGACAGCTCTCCACGAATCGGCTTTGCAGTATACAAGAGGTCTTGGGTACGCTGTGGGAAATACTCAAAACATACAAGTGCTCACAGGAATCCGACGAACGGCTCTGTATCATCCGCCATTGGAAGCATCACAGGCCTGTTCCAGGAAAGGAAAGATGTGGACTTGTCCCTGTTGGGGCCTATGTCACCCCAGACCCCCCTGCTCATCATCCCCGGCGTCGTCGAGTACGCGGCCCTGGTCACCGGCGCCCTGTCCGGCTCCCTCATGGCTGTCCACCACAAGCTGGACATCGTGGGCGTGGCCGGCCTGGCCCTCATTACTGGCCTGGGCGGCGGCCTTCTGCGCGACATCATCCTGCAGACGGGTGACGTCTACATGCTCACCCACCCCATCGCCGTCATCGCCTGTCTGGTCATCGCCGTCCTGGCCTTCTTCTTCCGCGCCCTCCTCGACCGGGTGAATGCTCTCACGCTCATGATGTGGGTGGACATCTTCTCCGTGGCCTTCTTTGCCTTTGCCGGCGCGGACAAGGCCCTGGTGGCAGGCTGCAACGCCATCACCTGCGTCCTGCTGGGCCTCATCACGGCTGTCGGCGGTGGGGCGATACGCGATGTCTGTCTAGCCGAGGTGCCCACCATCTTCAGACGGGGCACCTACTACGCCATCGCCGCTTTGGCTGGCGCCATCGTCTACGTCCTTCTGGCTGAGCTTTGGGTGTCCAAGATTATCGCTCTGGCCGCCTGCGTCGTGGTCACGGTGGCCCTGCGCGTCGTCTCAGTGCGCTTCAACGTCCAGTCCATGCAGTCGGTGGACTTCACGCCCACCATCACCCGCCCCTTGCGCCGCGCCTGGCTGCACATGCTGGCCAACCGTCGCCGCAACCGCCGCTAGCGGGCGATGCCCTCCAGGGCCTGGGAGATGCTGGAGATGGGCTCCACCCCGTCGGCGGCGCTGGTGAGGCCAATCTCGACCGGGTCGACCTGGTTGCCGTCCTTGTCGAACACGGCGATGGAGGCGTGGTTCTCGAGCTCGCCCAGGTAGGCACGGTAAGCCTGGTTGGCCAGCTCCTCCCGCATGCTCTCTTTGATGTCGTTGAGCAAAGCCTCAGGCATGGTGGAGATGTCCACTTTGCCGTCGGCCGTGTAGGCAGGCTCGTAGGCGTCGGTGCACAGGATGATGTGGTAGCCGAAGCGGCTGCGCACGATGGGGGACATCTCCCCCACCTCGAGCTTGTCCAGGGCCGCCCCGTACTCGGTCGAAACGGGGTTCAGGAAGTCCCACCCCATGTCGCCGCCGTTCTCAGCCGAGCCGTCGATGGAGTAGTGGCGGGCGCACTCGGCAAAGTCGGCCCCGTCCTCCAGCTCCTGGTAGACCTCGCGCGCTGTGGCGTGGTCGTTGGAGGCAAAGAGAATCTGCGAGGACCGTTTGCCCGCCAGGCCTGAGGCGGCCACGACAGCGTATTCCTGGACCTGCTCGTCGGTGGGCTCGACGTTGGCCGAGATGGCCTCCCTCAGCTTGGTCTCGGCTGCACTGGCCCGCACCGCCGCCTTGTAGCTGGCCTCGGAGTAGCCGGCTGCCTCGATTGCCTGCACAAAGGCTTTGTGGGAGGGGTAGCGGCTCTCCAGGTCGGCGATGCTCTGCTCGACCTCCTCCTCGTCTAGATCGAGGCCCATGGTCTCGACGGCCTCGTTGATAAGGACCACGTCGATGAGATCGCGCAGGGCCTGGCGCACCATGTCAGCCTCGGTGAGGCCCGATCCTTTCAAGTAGTCCGCGTAGGAGCGGTCGTCAGTGAGCCCCTGGGAGGTCCTCGCGAGGGTCACGCGGGTGTCCACGTCGTCCCAGGTGATGACGACGGCGTTCACGACGGCGGCCACGGCGTCTAGGCTCACGTTGGCTTCCTTGGCGGCCCGCTCCACGTCGTCGGCCGAAAGGGACTGGGGGTGGTCGTCGCCCTTGTTGGCGGAGCTGGCGCCCTGTTGGGACCCGCAGCCGGCCAGCAGGGGCGCCAGCGCCGCGCAGGACAGGCCGAAAAACACCAGGGCGACGAGGGACCGCCGCCCAAGAGCGCCGCCCAACCCGGCTGTTTGCTCAGTTGTCCCGCCGGTTCCCGCAATCCGGGCGCCTCTCATGGCCGGCGCCTAGAACTCGAGGTCCCTCAGCCGGTCGAAGACGACGCCCACGCGGGTGAGGAAGTCCCGGGGGTCGAAAATCTCGTCCAGCTTCTCGGCCGGCACGGTGCACTCGGGGTCCTCCTCTAGGCGCTCTTTGAGGCCCTTGCCTGGGCGGGCCTGCTGGATGTCATCCCAGACCTCCATGGAGTTGCGCTGGACGACTTTGTAGGCGTCCTCACGGGTGATGCCTGTGTCCACCAGGGCGAGCAGGACCTTGCTGGAGAAGATGAGGCCGCGGGTGCGGTTGAGGTTGGCCAGCATGTTGTCGGGATAGAGCTTCATGCCGTCCAGGATCCACTCGAGCTTGGACAGCATGTAGTCGAGGGCAATGAAGGAGTCGGCCTGGGCCACGCGCTCGGCGGAGGAGTGGGAGATGTCGCGTTCGTGCCACAGGGCCACGTCGTCAAAGGCCACCTGGGCGTTTGCCTTGACGATGCGGCTCATACCGCAGATACGCTCGGCTGTGATGGGGTTGCGCTTGTGGGGCATGGCCGATGAGCCTTTCTGACCTTTCTTGAAGGGCTCCTCGGCCTCGAGGGTGTCGGTCTTTTGCAGGGCGCGAACCTCGGTCGCAATGCGCTCGCAGGTTGCGGCGCAGGTAGCTAGGACGCCAGCCAGGTAGGCGTGGTGGTCTCGGCTGATAACCTGGGTGGAGAGCGGGTCGTGAACCAGGCCCAGGTGCTCGCAGACGTACTCCTCGACGAACGGGTCGATGGAGGAGTAGCTGCCCACCGCCCCCGAGATGGCACCGAAGGCCACGTTTTTACGGGCGTCAACCAGGCGGTCGAGGTCACGCTTGAGCTCCCAGGCCCAGCTGCCGAACTTCATGCCGAAGGTCATGGGCTCGGCGTGGATGCCGTGGGTGCGGCCCACGCAGAGGGTGTCCCTCTCCTCGAAGGCGCGGCGCTTGCAGATTTCGCCACAGCGGCGGACGTCCTCGATGAGGATGTCGCAGGCCTGGGTGAGGATGTAACAAAGGGAGGTGTCGCCCAGGTCGGAGCTGGTCATGCCGTAGTGAACCCAGCGGGAGGGCTTGGGCTGCCCCTCGGGCACGTCGGCGTCGATGTAGCCGGCCATGTCGGTGAGGAAGGCAATGACGTCGTGGTTGGTCACGGCCTCGATTTCGTCGACCTCGTCCTTCTTGAAGGCGGCGTGGTCACGGATCCAGGCGGCCTCCTCGCGCGTGATGCCAATCTTGCCCAGCTGCGCTTGTGCCTCACAGGCAAGGACCTCAATCTCCTTCCAGACCTCGTACTTGTTCTCGAGGGAGAAGATGTGGCCCATCTCAGGGCGCGTGTAGCGTTCAATCATCTCGCACAACCCTTCGTCGTCGCCTGGAAAACACGTGCTTTTACCTGCGGCTCTTCCCCGCGGATAAGACCTGCGGGAGAGAGCCGCCCTCGCGTCGGCGCTCCTGCGCTCAGCCCTCGGTAACCTGCATGGCGCGCACCTTGGCCTTGCGGCGCTCGGTCTCGGTCAGGAGGCGCTTGCGCATGCGGATGTTTTTGGGTGTGATCTCGACCAGCTCGTCGTCGGCGATGTACTCCAGGGCCTCCTCGAGGGTGAAGGTGCGGGGAGGCGTGAGCTGGACAGCGATGTCTGCCGTGGAGGAGCGCTGGTTG
Source organism: uncultured Coriobacteriaceae bacterium (assembly GCA_964510125.1). Lineage (GTDB taxonomy): Bacteria > Actinomycetota > Coriobacteriia > Coriobacteriales > UMGS124 > CAIFEU01. The sequence continues at coordinate 15,832 of CAZEAF010000008.1, read as the reverse complement.
CCGAGACTCTTAGTGCGGGACACGTTGACGACCATGTCTCCCTCACGAGAGCGCTCGCCCACAATCATCCCTTCGTAGCACTCGTCGCCGGGACCGACGAAGAGGGAGCCGCGCTCCTGCAGGGTGCCCAGGGCGTAGGCGACGGCCTTGTCCGTGGTCATGGAAATCATCAGGCCGTTCTTGCGGGAATTGATGTCGCCAACATAGGGGCCGTACTCAAGGAAGTTGTGGTACATCACGGCCTCGCCGTGGCTGACGTTGAGCACGCGGGTCTTGAGGCCCATGAGGCCGCGGGTCGGAATCTTGAACTTGAGCTGGGACCGGTCGTCGTAGGAGTCCATGCTGGTCATGAGGCCGTTGACGTTGCCAAAGAGTTCGATGACCTTGCCGGAGTACTCCGACGGGGTCTCGACGACGGCCTCCTCGTAGGGCTCCAGGCGCTTGCCGTCCCCGTCCTTTTTGTAGATGACCTGGGGGCGGCCCACCTGGAACTCGAAGCCCTCGCGGCGCATAGTCTCCATGAGGACGGACAGGTGCAGGATGCCGCGACCGGACACGACGACGCCCGTGTGGTCCTCGGCTTCCTCGATGGCCATCGTGATGTTGGCCTCCTTCTCCTGCATGAGGCGTTCCTTGAGCTGACGGGCGCCCACGATGTCGGTCTGGCTCTCGCGGCCCACCAAGGGCGAGGTTGAGGCCTCGAAGACGATGGACAGGGTGGGCGGCTCGACGTTGATGGGCTCCAGGTGCTGGGGGTTGTCGGGGTCGGTATAAACGTCGCCGATGTCGGTGCCCTCCACGCCCACGACAGCGCAGATGTCGCCGGCCACGGCCTTCTCGCACTCCTTACGGCCCAGGTAGTCGAAGGTGAAGAGCTGGCGGACGGTGGTCTGGCTGATGAAGCCGTCGTTTTTGACCACCGCGATGCGCTGGCCTGTGCTGATGGTGCCCTTGTAGATGCGGCCAACGCCGATACGGCCCACGAAGGTGGAGTGGTCGACGTTGACAACCTGCATGGCCAGGGGGGCGTCCAGGTCCACGTCGGGCGCGGGCATCTCGTCCACAATCTTGTCCAGCAGTGGGTACATGTCCATGTTGGCGTCGTCCGGGTCGAGGCGGGCGTAGCCGTTCATGGCCGAGGCGTAGACGACGTTGTCCATGGCGAAGTTAAGCTGCTCGTCGGTGGCGCCCAGGTCGCACATCAGGTCGAAGACCTCATTCACGACGTCTTCAATGCGAGCCCCGGGGCGGTCGATCTTATTGACGACCAGCATGATGGTGAGGCCGGCCTCTATGGCATGCTGGAGGACAAAGCGGGTCTGGGGCATGGGGCCCTCGAAGGCGTCCACCAAAAGGAGGGCACCGTCGGCCATGCGCAAGACGCGCTCGACCTCGCCGCCGAAGTCGGCATGGCCGGGGGTATCGATGACGTTGATCTTGACGTTCTTGTACTCGATGGAGATGTTCTTGGCCAGAATCGTGATGCCCCGCTCGCGCTCTTGGTCGTTGGAGTCGAGGATGCGGTCCTGGACCTCCTGGTTGGCACGGAACGCGTCGGTCGCCCGGAGGAGCTTGTCGCACAGCGTGGTCTTGCCGTGGTCAACGTGGGCGATGATGGCGATATTGCGGATGGATTCTTGGCGCATAGGGGCAGTGACCTTTCGCTCGAGGCGACGTTGCGATATCGGAAAACAGGCTAGCTTTTTACTATAAGTCGGCTAGACCAGCAGTTCGGTTTCCCCTGCGGCGGCAGGTTCGGTCCACACAAAATCTTTGGGGTGACCTGCCTTTTTGTAGAGAAGGTAGGCAGAGTAGGCTGAAGAGAGACCCTGCTCCCCGTACTCTACCAGCAGGGCGTTCTCGTAAGGGCCGCCCTCACGCTCGCGCACGGCCCCGTCGTATCCGATGGCGTAACGCACGGGCCTGCCGCCAAGCCCCTCGATGGCGCCGTTTTTGCGCTGGGCGCCCAGCACGACGTCACGGGCTTCGCGCACGCAGTCGGACACGTCGGCGTCATCCTCGAAGCGCAACATGACGCGGGCGCCCGCCTCGTCCTCCACGGCCAGGGTCACGATGAGCTTGCCGGTCTCGCCCAGGCTCTCCAGACCGAGGCTCACCATGTCATCGGCCAAGCGCTCGAGCTCCTCGGAGATGGGCTCGGGCTCGTATTCCTCCTCGCGGGAAAGGTCGCGGCGCTCGTTGTGGTTACTCATGCTCGGTCTCCTCTATTTCCTTCTCAGTCTCTATTTCGCCGTCCTCGGCGTCATCATGCATAGGCTGTCCTGCGAGTCCTCCGGGCTCCTGCGGCGACTCTTCGGGTGCCTGCGAAGACTCCTCGGGCTCCTCCTCGATGCCGAGGGAGACACTCAGCTTGTGGATGCGCTCATCGATGTCCAGCAGGACTGCCCTGGACCTACGGCACTTGAGCTGGGAGGTCGTGAGGATTGAGGAGCCGGCGATGGCCAGGACACCCATGACAATCGAGGCGACGACGCGCGGGGCCGCCCGCAGGTAGCGGATGGCAACAAAACCCACGACCACACACAGGACCAGCATGATGATGCTGTCGCGGCGCCAGGTCATGGCGTTGTCGCGGTAGGAGAGGAGGAGGGACCTGATCTGCTTGAAACCCGAGAGGCGGGCCCAGGCATCGTCGGCTGTGGAGACCTTGAGCTTCTCTTGGACCTTGCCCGCGTTCATGACCTTGTTCACCAGGCCGCCCGTCCGCCTCGCCTTGGTGCCGTTGGCCAGAAGGAAGTCGCGCGCCTGCTCGGCCTGCTCGAGGAAGCGGCTGACGCGGTTGGAGATTTGCTCGTCGTCGATGGGCTGGAGCTCCTCGGCGGCCTTGATGATGCCGTGGTAGGCGATGCGGACGTCGCTGTCATTGGCACTGTCGTCCAGATCGAGCGTGTGGAGTGCCTCGAACCTGTTCATACTTTCCTCCGTGTGGCAAGGCTGGCGCCCATGGTAGGCGTAGTGTACCAGTCAGATATAGTATTACAGCGAAGTTAACAGTGCAGTGGATAAAGTCTGGGTTGGTTTGCGAAATACAAAAGCCATAGGGCAAAACTGCCTTATGGCTTCATTAAAATTAAATGGTGGAGATGAAGGGGCTCGAACCCTCGGCCTCAGGCTTGCAAAGCCCGCGCTCTCCCAGCTGAGCTACATCCCCGATATAATAAACGCCTCAGCGGCGGCTCGGCTCACGCTGGGGCGTTTATTCGCAAAGAGGTGGTGGGCCCGACAAGGTTCGAACTTGTGACCTCACGGTTATCAGCCGTGCGCTCTGACCAACTGAGCTACGGGCCCCCGCAACGCTTTGTAAGAATAAGACCGGTCTCAGCACTTGGTCAACAAGAACTTATGCTGTCATGATTCTTTCAAATCTTACCGATATAAGCCGCTCACCGCCCTAAAACACCCGCTGACGGTGGTCTGAGCCCGTTTAGTCCGCCGGCTGCCCTCCTGCACCCAAAACCGTCTTCCTTGTCTGGCCCCAACATTCACCCACCCCTTTGCCGCAAGATGGTTAGAATGGGAGTTAGGTTTGTTGATGACGCGCCAATTATTCGAAAGACAGGAGGTGGATATGATTCGAGTGTCGCTCGAGATGCTCGTTATGGGCAATGTCCCCGGCACCTCCATCCTCCTTCTGCGTCCCGTCGCGTCGGAGCCCTTCCACGACAAGATTCTGCCTATCTGCGTCGGCCCGGTGGAGGCTGCAGCCATCGGCAAGGGCCTCTCTAACGAGAAAAGCTCCCGCCCCATAACCCACAGCCTTTTGCTTACCGTGATGGGGGCACTCGGCGGTGCCTTGGAACAGGTAAGCATCAACAAGGTGAACGGCACTATCTTCTATGCCACCCTCCATATCAAGCAGGGCGATAAGACCATCGAGGTCGACGCCCGCCCCAGCGACGCCATAGCCCTGGCTGTCCGCCTGCATACGCCCATCTATGTGAGCAGGCGCGTCATCGAGGTCGCAGGCTTCCCCGCCTGGGTCAACGGTCAAGACGGCCATCACCAGGTGGAGATTGAGCAGTTCCACGAGTTTGTGGAAAACCTCACGCCCGAGGATTTCAGCACCCAGACCCTGCGCACCAACGACGCCAGCGGGGACTAGGCCGGCCTGGTCGGGCCAGACTGTTTGTAGCGTTGCCCCAGACAGACAAAAAGGGGCCGACCCGCAGGTCGGCCCCTTTTTTGGTTCGCTTCCGGCTCGCCCTTTGGCCGGGAGTTTCACTTTGGGTGGCAGCGCCCTAGCTGTCCTTAGGCCTCGTCGCCAGTCACGTCGTCGCCCAGGTCCTCGTCGACGGTGTTATCCTCACTGTCGCCCAGGTCGACCGTGTCCTGTCTCTCATCATCTAGGTCCAGCGTGGTCTGGCCTTTGAGCTGGGCAGGCTTGGGCTTTTTGGGGATGGCTAAGCGGGCCACCGAGCTCACGGAGTCGCCCAGCTCGATGTCCATAATCTTGACGCCTTGGGTGGCGCGGCCAAGCCTGGGGATGTCGGTCACCTTGACGCGGATGACCACGCCCTCGGTGGAGACAATCATGAGCTCGTGCTGCGGGCCCACGACGCGCGTGGACACGAGCTTGCCCTTCTTGGGGGTCATCGTGATGGTGTAGACGCCCTGGCCGCCGCGGTTCTGCACGGAGTAGCCGGAGATGGGGGTGCGCTTGCCGTAGCCCTTCTCGGTGATGACGAAGAGGTCGCCTTGGCCGTTGGTAATCTCCATGCCGAGCACCTTGGCCTCGTCGGGCAGGGTCATACCCCTCACACCCATAGTGCCGCGGCCGGTAGGCCTGACCTGCGAAGATTCGAACATGATGGTTTTGCCGGCGTCGCTGGTCAGGATGACCGTGTCCTCGTCGCTGACCCGGCGTACACTAGTCAGCTTGTCTCCTGCCTTGAGGGTGATGGCGATGAGACCGTCGCGGCGGGACCGGGAGTACTCGCTCATAGCCGTCTTCTTAACCATGCCGCTCTCGGTCGAGAACATGAGGTAGTCGTCCTCGGGAAAGTCGCGCGTGTTGATGACGGCCGCGATGGACTCGCCCTCCTCGAAGGGCAGGAGGTTGACGATGGCGGTGCCGCGGGCTTGGCGGCTACCGATGGGTAGCTCATGAACCTTGAGCCGGTAGACCTTACCTTTAGTGGAGAAGAAGAGGACAAACTCGTGGGTGCTGGCCACGAAAATCCGCTCCACGTAGTCGTTGTCTTTAAGCTTTATCCCCTGCGACCCCTTGCCGCCGCGACGCTGGGACCGGTAGGTGGCCACGGGTAGGCGTTTGACGTAGCCCGCGTGGGTGATGGTGACGACCATGTCCTCGTCGGCGATGAGGTCCTCGACGTTGAGCTCCTTGGTGCCCTCCATGGAGATCTCGGTGCGGCGCTTGTCGGCATATCTGTTTTTGATGTCGAGCATCTCGCTCTTGATGACGCTCAGGATTTTGTCGGGGTCGGCCAGTAGGTCCTCGTAGTAGGCGATGGCCTTGCGCAGACCGTCCAGCTCCTCTTCAATCTTGTCGCGCTCCAGGCCGGTCAGGCGGCGCAGGCGCATCTCGAGGATGGCCGTGGTCTGGTCCTCGTCGAAGCCGAAGCGCTCAATGAGGCGGGCGCTGGCCTCTACGTCAGTGCGGGAGGACCGGATGATGGAGATGACCTCGTCGATATGGTCGAGCGCCAGCAGGTAGCCCTCGAGGATGTGGGCGCGGGCGCGGGCCTTCTTGAGGTCGAACTCCGTGCGCCTGGTCACAACCTCCACCTGATGGTCGATGTAGCAGAAGAGCATCTGGCGCAGGGTCAGCAAGCGGGGCACACCGTTAACCAAGGCCAGGTTGTTGACGCCGAAGGTGGTCTGCAGGGCCGTGAGCTTGTAGAGGTTGTTGAGGACGACCTGGGGGATGGCGTTTTGCTTGAGCTCGATGACCAGGCGGATACCCTTGCGGTTGGTCTCGTCGCGCAAGTCGGAGATGCCCTCTATGCGCTTTTCGTTGACCAGCTGGGCAATCTTCTCCTGAAGGGTGCCCTTGTTGACCTGATAGGGAATCTCGGTGAAGACCAGACGGTTGTGGCCGGTCTTGGTAGTCTCGACGTGGGCTTTGGCGCGGATGGTGATGGAGCCCCTGCCCGTCTCGTAGGCCTCACGAATGCCGCTGGTGCCCATGATGATGGCGCCAGTGGGGAAGTCGGGGCCGGGCATGACGCCCATAAGGTCGTCGACCGTGGCGTCGGGGTTGTCGATGAGCATGCAGGTGGCGTCGATGGCCTCACCCAGGTTGTGGGTGGGGATGTTGGTGGCCATGCCGACGGCGATGCCCTGGGCGCCGTTGACCAGCAGGTTGGGGAAGCGGGCTGGCAGGACAACGGGCTCACGCAGGGACTCGTCGTAGTTGGGCTGCCAGTCGACCGTATCCTTCTGCAGGTCGCGGAGGAGCTCCATGGCGGGCTTGGCCAGGCGGGACTCGGTGTAGCGCATGGCCGCCGCGCTATCGCCGTCGATGTTGCCGAAGTTGCCATGGCCGTCAATCAGGGGCACACGCATAGAGAACCACTGGGCCTGGCGGACCATGGTGTCGTAGACGGCCACATCGCCATGGGGGTGGTACTTGCCGATGACTTCGCCGACCGTCCAGGCGGACTTCTTGTAGGGGCGGTTGGGGAAGATGCCCGACTCGTTCATGGCGTAGAGGATGCGGCGGTGGACGGGCTTGAGGCCGTCGCGCACGTCGGGCAGGGCACGGGCGGTGATGACGCTCATCGAGTATTCGATGAACGACTGCCGCATCTCGTTGCCGAATTCACTGAACTGCAGGTGCTCCCCACCATCGTCACCTGCGGAAACGCCGCGGCCCGCGAGGTCGAAGTCTTCCTCAAGTTCGTCCTCGTAGTCGTCCTCATCGTCTGAGGCGGCGGCGTCCTCCTCGTCGGGGTCGTAGACCGGGCTCGTACCGCCATCCTCCTCCGCCCGACTCAGCAGGCGCTGGAGGTCGTCGGGAAGAGGCTCACCTGAGGACTCACTCCAGAACTCGTTATCCTTGCTGTCTTTCTTGTTATCGTCAGCCACAGTTGGCCTTTCGCTTCGTCGTTGCCGGTCGATGTGCCGCTGGTCTTAAGCGTCAAGGTAGCGCGCGTCGTTGGCGTGCTGCTCGATGTACTCGCGGCGGTACTCGACCTTGTTTCCCATGAGCCTGGTCACTGTCCGGGCCGCCAGGGCACCATCCTCGATGGTCATGCGCTTGAGGATGCGGGTGCGCGGGTCCATGGTTGTGCTGGCCAGCTGCTCGGGGTTCATCTCGCCTAGGCCCTTGTAGCGCTGGACGTTGTACTTCTTGCCCTCAGGCACGTTGTCCTTGATAGCCTTGGCCAGAATCTCCTCCTCGGGGTGTTGGCCGTCGGGGTAGACGTAGGTGATTTTCTTACCGACTTTAATGCCGAAGATGGGCGGGCAGGCCGAGTAAACATAGCCGGCCTCAATGAGTGGCCGCATGTACTTGTAGAAGAAGGTGAGCAAAAGGATGCGGATGTGGGCCCCGTCGACGTCAGCGTCGGTCATGATGATGATCTTGTGATAGCGCGCTTTAGAGATGTCGAAGGTGCCGCTGTCGCGGTCGTTGTCGGCGTCCGCACCCGAGGTGACGCCCGTGCCGATAGCCGTGATGAGGGCTTGGATGGTGTCACTCGAGAAGGCGCGGTGGTCGCCCACACGCTCGACGTTGAGAATCTTGCCGCGCAAAGGAAGGATGGCCTGGATGTCGCGGCGGCGGCCGTCTTTGGCAGAGCCGCCTGCCGAGTCACCCTCGACGATGAAGAGCTCGGTGAGCTCGGGGTCACGCACGGAACAGTCGGCCAGCTTGCCGGGCAGGGATGCGCTCTCCAGAAGGCTCTTGCGACGGGTTGCCTCGCGGGCCTTACGGGCGGCGGTGCGGGCGCGCTGGGCCGAGACGGCCTTATTAACGATGGCCTTGCCCTGGTTGGGGTGCTCCTCAAGGTACTCCGACAGGCCGTCGGCTACCGCGGACTGGACCAGGTTGCGCATCTCCGAGTTGCCCAGTTTGGTCTTGGTCTGTCCCTCGAACTGGGGGTTGGAGAGCTTGACCGAGATGACGGCCGTGAGGCCCTCGCGCACGTCGTCGCCTGAGAGGTTGCTGTCTTTGTCTTTGAGGATACCCTGCCTGCGGGCGTAGTCGTTAATGGTGCGGGTGAGGGCCTGACGGAAGCCCTCTAGGTGAGTGCCACCGTCGATGGTATTGATGTTGTTGGCGAAGGCCATGACGTTCTCGGAGTAGCCGGTGTTCCACTGTATGGCTACCTCGACGTCGCCGTTCTGGTCGCTGCCTCCCTCTTGGGCCGCGTTGCGCTCGATGTAGATGGGTTTGGAAAGGCCTGGCAGGATTTCGAGCTCGTCGTTGAGGAATTTAACGAAGTCGACGATGCCGCCGTTATAGCAGTACTCCTCGACGCGGGGCTCAAGCGACCTCTCGTCGGTGAAGACAATCTTGAGGCCTTTGTTAAGAAAAGCCATCTCCTGCATGCGGTCGGATATGGTGTCATGGTCGAAGACTGTGGTCTCAGTGAAGACCTCGGGGTCAGGCCAGAAGGTGGTCTTGGTGCCTGTGCCCTTGGCCTTACCCACTACCTCCATTTTTTTGGTTACCTTGCCACGGGCGAACTCCATCTCGTAGATGGCCCCGTCGCGCTTGACATCAACCACCATGCGCTCGGACAGGGCGTTGACGACCGAGACGCCCACACCGTGTAGGCCACCGGAGACCTTGTAGCCCCCGTCACCGAACTTGCCGCCGGCGTGCAGGACGGTCATGACGACCTCGAGGGTGGGTTTGCGCAGCTTGGGGTGTGTGTCCACAGGGATGCCGCGACCGTTGTCCACGACGGTGACCGAGTTGTCTATATGGACCGTGATATCGATGTGGTTGCAGTAGCCGGCCAAGGCCTCGTCGACGGAGTTATCGACGATTTCGTAGATGAGATGGTGCAGGCCGGTAGGGCCCGTAGAGCCGATGTACATGCCGGGCCGCACACGGACCGCCTCGAGGCCATCGAGGACGCGGATGTTCTTACCGGAGTACTCGCCTGGCTTTGTCTTCTCTGCCACAGATGTCCCTTCGTCAGATAATATCGCCTGCGCGGTGGCGGGCGGGCTGTCGGGTATATTTCCTGTGTTTTATTATAAGATATAAGAGGTTACGAAAACACTGTTAAAAGTGGGTCCCACAGGTCTTACAGACCCCCTAAAAGGCCCGAACAATCAGTTTTTGGTCTTTTTCCACTCGAGCGAGGCAATCATCGCGTTTTGGGCGTGCCTCCGGAGGGTTTTGTCGGTGATAACGGCGGTCTGGCGCCCTACCTCCTCTTTTTCTTTGGAGGTGAGGGGGATGGGTGCCTGTTCCTCCCCTTTTTTTGGGGCCAAAGCCGCGGACTGCCCCTCCTCGCGCGCTCTTCTAGCTAGACGGAAGGTGACCTTGTCCACCGCGATGTCAGCCCAGTTGCCCACGCATCTTATGTTCCAGTCGCGCATAATATCCGTCTTATGCATGTTGAATTCAAACATCCAAATATTAGAATCGACGAACATTATTAACTCTTTAAACTTACTATTTTTGTGTGGTTGGGTCACCATCACACTGGTCACATGCTTGCGGATGGCGGCATATTCCTCACCACAGGACACGGCGTGCCACATGCCATAAACCTTCTTGGACGTCTGCCAACCCTGGGACCTGCCCAGGGTCTTATTGAGACCGGCCAAGACCAACTGCCCTGCCTCCTCGGCCCTTCCCTGCCGCGTCTCACCCATCACCCAATCATCTCCACTACCCGCGCTCCCTCGCGTTCTTGGGCGGTGAAATAGTCCAAGTTGGTGGTGGTCACGACCGTCTGCATACCCCCGTCAATAAGGGTGAGCAGGGCAGACCGGCGAGAGGCATCCAGCTCGCTCATAACATCATCCAGCAAAAAGACCGGGTAGTAGCCCAATATCTCGCGGACCAGACTGGCGTGGGCCATCTTGATGGCGAGGATGGCCGTGCGCTGCTGCCCCTGGGAACCAAACAGGCGCACGTCCCGTCCATCCACCGCAAGGCCAAGGTCATCTCGGTGGGGACCCACGAGGGTCATGCGGCGGCGGAATTCCTCGTCTCGACTGCTCTTGAGCTCGTTGACAAATAGGTCAGCCACCTGAGCCCGATCCACGGTCTCACAGGGCCGGCAGGGCAGGTAGGTCACCTCCATGACCTCCTCGGGGGCCAAGGCGGCGTAGTTTTCAACGATATGGGGCGTCAGACGCCGCACCAGGGCCCGACGGTAGACGTAGAGGGTTGACCCAGCACTCACCAGCGACCCCGTCCAAGCCTCGAGCAGGTCACCCTGGACCTGATCTGCCTTAAGCAGGAGGTTGCGCTGGGTCAGGGCGCGCTGGTAATCACCCAGGACCCGGGCGTAGGACTCGTTGAGCTGAGCCCCGATGGTGTCCACCAGGTTGCGGCGGCCTGCGGCGGCACCCTTAACGACCAGCAGGTCGTCGGGGTTGAAGAGAACCGCCGGCAAGACCTTGGCACAGTCGGCGGCCCGGCGCCTCTTCCCGTTGATGAAGAAGGCTTTCTTGCCTTCCTCTATGTGACACTCGACGTCCACCACACGCTTGTCGCCAACTATATGATTGCCTACAAAGGCCGCACTCTCTCCTTTCAAGATTAAGTCGTCGGTGGTCTCTAGGCGGCGGAAGGTTGACCCACAGGTTAGAAGGTGAATTCCTTCGATACAGTTGGTCTTACCTATGGCGTTGCGGCCCACAAGAATCGTGAGGCCACTCGACAACTCGAGCAGACGGTCCTTTAGATTCCTAAAGTTGTGGTAGGTGACGTCGCGGATGTAGAGCGACATACGCTGCTGTCAGCTTTAGTAGTTGGGGCGTACGGGCATGACCAGGTAAAGAAAGTCGAAGGAGCCCGAGTCCTTTCCTTTAGTTTTAAAGACGCCGGGTTTGAAGGGGGATTCAGCCTCAAACCTGATATCCGCGTCGTCGTCGGTCTTCATCACGCAGTCGTAGATGAAGCGTGAGTTAAAGGAGATGGACAGGCTATCCCCCTCGGCGCTCACAGGAATCTCCTCGCGGGCCGTGCCCTGGTCGGGGACATTAGAGGTTATAACCAATGTCCCCATTTCAGTGTCAATCTGGAATGTGATCTCGGTGTTGCTGATTGTCATAGCCTTAACACGTTGCATGGCCTCGTAAAGGTCGTTCATCTTAAGCTCAACAGCGCAGGAGTTGGAGGCGGGGATGAGCTTTTGATAGTTGGGATAGGTACCTTCAATACGTCGGGTGACGTAGACCACGTCGCCAAACTGGAAGATTAGCTGGGACTGGTTCGTGCTAATGGTAACCGTCTGGTCTGCCGGTATCAGGGAGAGGACGTTCCTGAGCACTTTGGAGGGGGCGATGACCTTAAAGTCCTGGGCAATCTCAGAGGGGCTGATGGTCTCCGCTACGGCCAGACGGACAGTGTCAGTCGTTGCTAGTTTGATTCTCTCGCTGGTTATGTCCATGAATATGCCGTTGAGGATGGCCCTGTTGCGGTCGGAAGAGGATGCTACAGACACCCGGTTCACCATGTTAGCCAGGATGCCAGCGTTAAGGACAATCCTATCCTCGACGGTGTAGTTGGGAAAGGATGGGAATTCCTTAGGGTTGAGTGTCTTGATGCGGTAGAAGCTCTTGTCGCAGGAGATGGTAAGGACGGTCTTCTCGAGGGAGAAGTTGATGGCCGCTGTGGGCAGGTGGCTCACAATGTCATTGAGGAGGTGGGTTGGGATGACAGTCTGCCCTGGTTCCTCAATGTTGGCCATGACGTTTTGACGAATGCTTACGTCCATATTGGTGTTCTCAAGCTGGAGAAATCCTGCTGCGGCAGTGACCAGGGTGCCAGAGAGGATGGGGAGGGTTGAGTTTGTGTCGACACCTTTTAATGCCCTCGAGAGAGCCTCTTTGAGTGTGTCCCGCTCGACAGTGAATTTCATAAGGTCCCCTCTCTTGTCCTCTAATAGATATTGGTAGGAGTTGTAGTAAAGGCGACGCAAAGCGTTGGAAACTGCCCTTAACACAGCTCAGACGGGGTTTTTCTTTACACGTGCGACTGTTGACGGCCTACGGACAACCACCTTTTCTTCCTTAGGAAGTGGGCGGCGGTGCCCCTGTTTTCACAAGCTTTTTGACAGCTTACAAGATGCTTATCAACCTTCCGTGCGGACGCTTTACAGCGTCAAAACAACTGAGTTTTCAACAGGCCAATAAATTGTGATATTCCTTGCTAAATAACGCGGTTATCAACAGCTTTATTGAGAGAAACCGGGGCCCACCTGTTGATAACTCTGTTGACATTGTGGTTAAAGTGCCCTTATCGTGAAGTTACTAGCTGCCCTAACGCCCCTTTATCAATTTTTCTAGGCCCTGAAGCTTCTTCATAAACACGCGGTCGTTCTGGCTGATCTTATCGATCTTGGTGATGGCCGTGTAGACCGTGGAGTGGTCGCGGTTGAAGTGCCGGCCGATGGACGAGTAGGAGTCATCGGTGAGTTGGCGGGCCAACCACATAGAGACCTGGCGGGCCTCGCTCACCGTCTTAGTGCGGCGGCTGCCGCGGATTTCCTGCTCCCCTACCCCGTAGTCCTTGGCGACTACCTTGATGATGGTGGGGATCTCGACCAGGCGACCCACGCGGAACATTTCATCGTGGATGTTGCGGATGGCGTCGGCCGAAAGCTCACCTCCCTGGTGGGCACTGGCCTCAATCATGACGCGGGAGAGCAGGCCCTGCATGTCGCGGATACTATTGGGCGAAATCTCAGCGATGAGGTCGAGCTGCTCGCTGGTGAGGTCGTTTTTGAGCCAGGAGGTTTGGGCCCGGCGGCGGTCGTAATGACTCTGCAGGATGCGGCGCCTAAGCTCGAAGGGGGGTGGGGCGATAGAGAGGACCGTGCCCTGGTTGAAGCGGGTGCGCATGCGGTCGTCGAGTTTGAGGTAGTCCGGTGGCTCGTCGGCAGACAGAACGATAGTCTTGCCCTCCAAGATGAGGCGGTTGAAAATATCAAAAAATGTGGTTACTGTCTCTTGTTTATTGATAAAGAACTGGACATCATCAATCAATAAAATATCACACTGGCGGTATTTCTTCATAACATCTTTACCGCGGTATTTTTTGTTTTGGATTTCGTCGATGTAGTCCTCGGCAAACTCATTAGCCCCAGCAAGGATGGGCACAACACCCGGCCGGTACATGCGGACGTAGTTGTAGATGGCATATAAGAGGTGAGTCTTTCCCAGTCCCGGCCTACTGTAGAAGAAGATTGGTTGCTCCACATGGTTGCCCTCGGCCGCCGTCCTAGCAACGTCATAAGCCCACTTGTTGCCCTCGCCGGTGACGAAGGTGTCAAAGGTGTAGTCCTCAAGGGGCACCAGGTGGACCGGGGGTAAAGGCGAGACTGGTACGTCCTCGTCTGTAACGGACTGGGGGGTGATATCGACGAGGGTTGGGGACGGCTGCTCACTACTATATATAGTAGGTTGCGCGGACGTGGCGGCGACAGGTTGAGACACCGGCGTCGGGTCTGCTGCGGGGGCTACGGGAGACGCGGGCGTGGTGGCCGTCTGTGAGGTCGGGACGTCCACAAAAGCAGGCGCGGCAGGCGCGACCGTGACCGGGTCGATCGCAGGCACCGTGGATGAGGAAACACCCTCGGCGAAGAGGTTGGGGTCGACGACGACATAAAGGGAGGGGTTGTCGAGGGTAATTGTGTGCAAATAACCCTCAATTGCTCCTTTGTATTTGGTCATAATCTTCTGTTCGGTCCACTTAAGCTGGGCCGCCGCCATAAAGGTTTTGCCGTCGAACGAGACGGGCTTGAGCCGGCCCAGCCAGGCTTGCAAACTGGGGTCGGTGGAGTCAGCCCCGGCAAGCCTGAGCAGGTCCTCCCAGAGTATGACGGCGTTCTCGTATGTCTCGTTGTCTACCATGCCCTATACCTCACTTGTTCGTGCCGTCATCGTGCAACTGGGAGAGGAGCTTGGCCCCTGCCTCTGTGAGCACATATTGTTGTCCTTTTTTAACCGCCAGCCCCATCTTCATGAGCGCTTTAAGGCGCCGCGATGCCGTCGCCGGCGATATGCCCAGCCTTCTGTTGATCAAGCTGGGGCCCACATAGGGCTGCTCGGTGAAAAGGGCTAAGATAGCCCGTCCCTTCTCGTCGAGGGTTCCCGACAGCGGGGAAGTTCGGGAGACTCCCTGAGCCTGAGCGCCTGCAAGTCGGGTCCCTTGGGGCTGGGTCCCCTGGGGTTGTGGGCCCGCCAACGGCGGGAACGCGCCGAGCGCCCCCGTCTGTGCGCCGGGATAAGGCACACCAACCTGGCCTACAGCGGGATAGGGGGAGCCGGCATACTGCTGGAAGGTTGCCTGTCCAGGCGGGTAGCCCTGGTCAAATGTCTGCTGAGGGTAGGTGGCCTGGACCGGCGCCAGCCCCTGCTGAGCGGCTTGTGGATAGCCCGGCTGTGGTTGGCTGTAAGGGTAGCCCATGCCCGCTAGGGCCTGTGGGGACCCTTGCTGTGGAAAACCGGCCTGTCCTTGGCCGAAGGGCGCGTAAGCTCCGTATGTTCCATAAAACCCATAGGTCCCAACGGTCCCCCCATAGCTTCCGTTGGCCCCGCATGTTCCAGCGCTCAAGGGCTGCTGGTCCTGTCCCGCAGACCCCACTCCGCCGGTTTGGGCGACCTCCTGGGCCTTTCCCTTTCCCGCCGTGTCCTTGACGGACAGGGTGACGATGGTGCCGTGGCCCAGATTGTCCTGGATTGTAAGGGTGCCGCCTTTCCCCTTGATATAGTCGTTGACGATGGGCAGGCCGCTGCCGGTGCCGCGGATATAGCGCTTCATCTCACTTGTTGCTGAGGTGAAGGAAGGCTTGATGGCGTTTTCCTTGTCAGGGATGCCAGGGCCCTGGTCGCTGAAAATGAGGGTCTGCCCATGGTCGAGGATGGAGATGATGGGCTCGATGAACTGGGCGTGGATGTAGTTTTCCACAATCTCGCGGATGGCCTGGTAGGAGAACTCCCCACCCTGTTGCTTCATGAGGCTGTAGACGGCGTCCACGATCTCTTGCAGGTAGGTGCGGGTGTCTTTGGGGTCGATGACCGTGACGTGGGGTGGCATGGACATGTCGTCGTAGACCGCAATGCGTGCCGCGTACTTAGGCTCGCGAAAGGCAGAGTCCTCTTGATATTCCTCCGCCTCGCCGTCGTTCTCGACGAAGGGATTGAAAGATCTCATAATGCCAACCCCTCTCGGCGACAAGCGTCGGATCTTGGCTGCTGAGCAGTTTTATGTTGTATGTACTGGCGCGGCCTCGGCGTGCAGCCGGCTGTGAGCCGGTTTAGGGCTTGGGACGCGCCTCTTTCAGTCCTTCCCTTTGATGATGGTAGACCAAAATCACTCCCGCGTTGCCGCCGCGGTAATAGTTTTCAACAACCACCTTTCACGGCGACGAAATTTTTCAACAGTGAAAACAGCTTTATAAACAGAAACGCCGCTGGTTATGGTGGAAATTAATGACGATACGCCAGGGTGAACCATGAAAACTGTTGAAAATTTCACCGGGACTGTTGAAAGTTTCCTCGAAAAGTGGCCTTTCCTGCCACGGATTCCACAGGGCTGTGGATAATTTCACCAGCAACCGTGAGGCCCCGGCCGCCTCCTGAGAGCCCCAAGGGTGTGAAGAACGCGCAAAAATGTCACCCCAGGGGTCCTGTGGAGCACCTCGGACCTCCT
>CAZEAF010000007.1:40760-44204 GCA_964510125.1 uncultured Coriobacteriaceae bacterium | reverse complement strand
TCGGCTGCAGGTTCGCTAACTGCGGCTTCGTCCACCGTGAGGTCCACGACCGTCGCACCGGCGATGTTGGAAGGGGCGCCGTTGGCCGGAGTCGCAGGCTCGTCGCCCTCAGTGAAGCCGCCGTCCGTGTAGTCGACCTCGTAGCCCTTAGCCGCGTTGTAGACCAGGACCTCCATGTCGATGGAGCCGTCGGACGAGACCATGTCGACCAGGACCGAGCGGGGCACGAGCTCGTCGCCGGCGTAGAGCGGGGTGACTGTGTAGTAGAGGTCGCCGTCGGTGTGGGTGTCGAGCCAGTTGCGGGCAATCTCCTCGCAATAGGCCATGCCGCCGTTGCCGTCGTTGGCGCCCACGTTCTGCATGCGGGTGCCGGTAATCATGTTGGTGACAATCGGGTCGCCGCCGAGGGAGTCGGCCAGCAGGTGCGAGCGGTTGAAGAAATAGCCGTGGAAGGTATTGCCGTCGGGCATGACGATGGTGGCCTTTGCGTTGCCGCTCCAGCCGCTGGGGTCGGTGCCGTCGGGAATCTCCTGGCGGTCGCGCTCCCTGGCCTCGGCCCTCATGGCCGGCGTGAGGTCAGCGGCGACCCACTGGGTACGGCCGAGGGAGTCGGCGCCGGAGTAGCAAATCTGGCCGGGCTGGACGTCGTAGCGACCCACGTACCCGCCCACGACCATGACATATTCGGGTGCCTTGGACTCGTCCCAGACGTCCCATCCATCGGGCACGGTCTGGTCGGCCACGACGTAGACCGAGGAGGGGTCGACCACGTAGGAGTTGGTCTGGAGGGCCAGGGCCTGGGCTTGAGCGACCTCGGCCTGGGAAGGTGCTGCGGTCGAGGTTGCGGCCTGGGCGATGGGGGCGCCGATGGCCAGCATGCCTGCCAGCACGAACGTAGCCAGGCTTGCCGCGAGAAGCCCAATCCTGTCGCGGATGCCCTGCATGGGAACCTCCTGGGGTATGTCCTTGATTTTCTTTATATGCAGCATAACAAACATGTGTCACGTATCAGACCTTCGAACCCCCCCCTTGTTTATCCACATACATCACAGACCTCCCCTGCTAGGGCCTGCGGATGCTGCATAACAGGGGAGGTCTGTGATGTCCCTGTCGCGTAACAGACCTCCCCTGTTACGGCTGTTGCGTTGTGGAGACTTTTTCAGATTGGCCGACTTTCAGGTTTCGTCTTTACTGTGACAGCGTCCGCAGGCGAAACAGACAAAGGGAAGAACGTGTCATCGCCGGCATCCCTCAGACAGGTGCCTTGACGCGGCGCGGATATCGAGAGAGGCAAACCATGAGCGCGCACCACACCTCCACGTCCAACCTGCACGCCGCTACAATGGGCGCTTCGGCTGCCTGCACAGGCCAGAGCCCGACCTGCGTCGGCCAGGCCCCACTCTCCCGGCGGGCTTTTGTCGGCATCGCCGGGCTCACTGCCGCCGCGGGGCTCGCCGGCATGACCGGGCCCGCCCTGGCGACCGAGTCCGCAGAGACGGCCGCCAGCGCCACGGTAGCCGCCGACACCTCCTCGCTCAAGATCGACAGCGCTGCCTGGAGCTATGACTCCGACAACGACGTCTACTATCAAATCGGCGTGCCCTACTGCACAAACCCGCAGGCAGACGCCTATGAGTCCATGGGCATCTACGTGCCGGGCGCCTACTTTGACGCAACGGGCAACGGCGACGGCACCTACACCTGCACGGTGAGCGAGACCGGCTCGGTGGGCGCCTTCACCGCCAAGACGGCCCCGATTGTCATCCCCGTCAACACCGCGGGCTACTCGGCCCAGGCGGCCCCCACCTCCTACAGCGGCAGCGGCCTGACCACCTACCTGGAGCGCGGCCTGGTCTACGTCTTCGCGGGATGCCGCGGCCGCGCCAACGGAACCAATAGTGACGGCTCTGCCTTTGCTGGCGGCGCCCCCTGGGGCTGCACCGACCTCAAGGCTGCCATCCGCTGCCTGCGCTACAACGCCGACGTCCTGCCAGGCGACCCCGCCAAGGTCGTGACCTTCGGCATGTCCGGCGGCGGCGCCCAGTCGGCCCTCATGGGTGCCACCGGCGACTCCTCTCTCTACGAGCCCTACCTGCGGGAAATCGGTGCGGCCATGACCGACGACGCGGGCAGCGAGCTCTCCGACGCGGTCTTCGGCTCCATGTGCTGGTGCCCCATCACCGAGCTGGATGTGGCCGATGAGGCCTACGAGTGGATGATGGGCCAGTTCAGCACCAGCGGCACCCGCGCAAGCGACACCTTTACCTCCGTCCTCTCCCAGGACCTGGCGGCCAGCTTTGCCGACTGGGTCAACCAGGCGGGCATCGAGAGGGACGGGCTGGCGCTGACCCTCGAGCAGGGCGGCGAGGGCATCTACACCTCGGGAACCTATTACGAGGCCGTGCTTGAGCTCATCGAGTCATCACTCAATAACTTCTTGCAGGACACGACGTTTCCTTACACGCCGAGCAACTCCTTTAATGCCGACGGAGGCTTTGCGGGCGGTGGCACGACCGGCGGGATGGGCGACAACGGAATCCAGGGCAGCGGCCCCTCGGACGACGGCGACCTGCCCGACTTGGACGGCGAGCTTTCGGATGACACAGTCCTGGGCGGCGGCATCCAGGGCAGGGGCCTTTTGGAAGACGGAGACCTGCCCGACCTGGGCGGCGAGCTTACTGGCGACGCGGTTCTCGGCGGTACTGGCGATGCGGTTCTCGACGGTACTGGCGACGCGGTCCTCGGTGGTCTCTCCAACGGCATGGGCAGGGACGGCATGGGCAAAGGCGGTATGGACCTCGGCAGCGGCTCTGAGAGCTCGTCTGGCTCCACGACCTACGAGACGGCGCAGGACTACATCGCCATGCTCAACGCCGACGAGGACTGGGTGACCTATGACGCCGACAGCAACACGGCTACCGTGACCTCGGTCGGTGCCTTCGTGCGCGCCTGCAAGACGCCGAGCAAGACCGTGGGTGCCTTTGACGCGCTCGACCGCAGCCAGGGTGAGAACGAGCTCTTCGGCACCTCGGCCCAGGACAGCGCCCACTTCGACCCCATCATGGCCGACCTGCTCGCAGCCAACGCCGACACCTACGCCCAGCTCGCCGGCTGGGACGCCTCCTACCCCGCCGACTACGAGGCCGACCTGGCCCTGACCGACGACCAGGGGGTGGACATGGCCACGCGCGCAAACGCCTACAACCCCCTCTACTACCTGCTGGAATCCGCAGGAGGCAAGGGCAGCTCGACGCCGGCGGCCCACTGGCGCATCCGCACCGGCATCGAGCAGGGCGACACCTCGGTCACGACCGAGATGAACCTGGTCCTGGCCCTCGAGGCCGACGAGCGGGTCGCCGACGTGGACTTCGAGACGGTCTGGGGTCTCGGGCACACCATGGCCGAGCGCACGGGCAGCTCGACCGAGAACTTCCTGACCTGGCT
>CAZEAF010000007.1:39172-40660 GCA_964510125.1 uncultured Coriobacteriaceae bacterium | reverse complement strand
GGCACACCATGGCCGAGCGCACGGGCAGCTCGACCGAGAACTTCCTGACCTGGCTGGAGCAGATCGTGTAACAGGGAGGTCTGATACATCGATTCGCACGAGGGGCGGCGCCCTCCCGATTGCCTCGGGGCGCCGCCCTTTTTGCTCGACGTATCTGACCTCCCCTGTTACGTCCGAGGCGTAACGCACCTCCATCCTTTGTTACACGGCGGGGCGACGCCTCTCGACCGAGTCCCGCGACACGAACACATACGGCCCCATCCGGCGCGCGTCCAGGTCGCCAGCCTTGATGAGCTGGGAGACGCGGCCGCGGGTGACCCCGAGTTTGTCCGCTGCCTCGGCCGAGCTCATGCAGTCCCCTTGGATATAGCCGTCGTCGGTCTCGAAGGACACCCAAGCCGAAAGGGAGGTCCTGGGAATCTCGTAGTCGGTCGCCAGCGGCAGGGGCTGTCTGTCTGCGATGAGGGCCCCCAGGCAGGTCGCAAGGGCGTCCGCCGCCTGGTCAATCGCCTCCCTGACGGTGGCACCCTCGGTCACGCAGGCAGGAACGTCGGCGCAGGTAACCGTGTACCCGCCTTCCCTTTGCGGCGTGAGCAGGACTTTGTATAGGTAGTGGCCGGAGATCCCGTTTGAGGCCGGGAATATCCTTACCGGCAATGTCGTCGCTGTGAGGGTCATTCTTCCCAACCCGCCCTGCGTGCAATCTGCTGGTATGTGCCCAGCTTGGGTGACCTTTCAGAGGTGGGGACAGTGAGGCAGCGCCCCTCTTTTGTGAACACGAGGTGGCTTCCCCGCCCTGAGCGCTCCCGCCACCCCTCGCTGCGAAGGCGGGCCACGACCGCATGCACCTCTTGGTTCCTGGACATATGCCGTCCTTTCTTGTGAACGGGCTGGCCTTTTGGCTCCACCCGACCGGTCTGCTAGCCCTGCAGGGCCAGCCTGTCTTGGCGAACCTCGCCGATGTCCGAGAACCAGACCAGGTCGCCCTCGGCAGGCCAAGGGGCAAAGTCACTCACCCGCTCGACCACAGCCGTGGCGCCCGGCACAGCCAAGAAGCGGCCGGGCTTGACGCCGCGCGCCGACCGAAGGACCGAGCCGTCCCGCCCCAGGAAGGCAACGTCGAGGTCGAAGCGCATGCCTAAGGTATGGATGCTGGAGCATGAGAAAAAGACCAGGCAGCGCCGGTCCCACTTGTCGGGCCCAGCCCCCAGCATCCCGCGCAGGCGGGTAAAGAAGCCTCTGGCCACCCGGCAGGTAAGGCATCCGCCCCCGTCGCCCTCAAAGGAAAGCGCTATCTCATGGGAACCTCTGAGCGCGGGCGGGTACAGGTAGGAGTTCGGGTACAGGTAGCAGTTCGTCATCCTCAGCACCTTTCTCGTAAGGGGGCGCGCCGTTCGTGGGAAGGGCGCGTCGTCGTAGGGAGGCACACAAGGCGGGAGGGCCGTCAGAAGAGGACCCCGGCCCGGTAGCGGTCCACGACGAGCGAGC
>CAZEAF010000007.1:30148-39072 GCA_964510125.1 uncultured Coriobacteriaceae bacterium | reverse complement strand
GAGTGGTCGAGCACAAGGGGCAGGCCCGCCTCTATCCCCGCGATGCTGATGGAGGATGGCCAGGTCGCAAAGTGCAGGGTGCAGACGTACCGCGTGAGGTTGGGGGCGAAGGAGAAGCCCAGGTAGCCCGCCTCCTCCTGCGTCCCCTGCCAGGCGTTTTGGGAGCGGACCTCAACGGTCACGCCCCGCATCTGACCCATGGCTGACTCGATGTTGGCCGCTATCTGGCCCGATTGGTCGCCGGTCTCGGTATCCGCGCCCGAGGGTGAGACCGCACAGGCTATCACTGCGTCGGGGGCCACCCGGTCAAAGCGGGCCGACGCCCCCATGAAGGCCATAAGGTTGACCACGGCCAGCGCCACCACAATCATCAGGGGCATGACCACCATCAGCTCCACGGTTGCCTGGCCCCGGTCCTCGCAGGCCAGACCCCATAGACAGCGAGCCGGACCCCTTGGCTTGCCAGCCTCTTCCGCCATCCGCCGCCTCATGATGCCGTCACCTCCGCCAGCCAGCCGAAGTCAATCCTGATGGGAATCTCCAGCGTGGTCCCCGGAATCTCGAGCTTGGCCACCTCGATGGTGTCCGAGCCGGTCAGGGCTTGCGTGTACAAGCCCATGGCCTGCAGGACCGACGAGACGTCCTGAGCATCCCCCAGGGAAGGTGCCGCCACAATCATCGAGTGGACGGCCCGGTACCAGCTGTTTCCCGACAGGGCCATCACGTCGTTGGTGTTGGTGAGGACGGGCTTTTTTGCGGACAGGTCCACCGGCTCTATCCCCGCAAGACTCACCGTCTCCCTCAGGGCCGTCTTGAGCCATTCCGCCACGCTGCCCATCCCCACCCTCGTGAGCATGGAAAACGCCGTGTCAGTCGCGCCCATGACGGCGTCGTAGCCCGAGTCGTAGGAAACGAGCAGGTCGCCCCAAGCAGACATGATGACGTCTAGAACGCCGCCCACCCCGCCTGTGATTCCGCCCTGGGCAACCAGGCCATCGAAGAACCCCGAGAGGGCGGTGTTGCCCTTGGCCGCGGGGTCCTCGGCTAGGGTCGCGGCGGCCACGGCCACGCGCGGGGGCAGCTCTGCCCCTCCTGTGTAGGCGGCCAGCTCCTCAGGGCTGGAGTAGGTGTGAGCGTCTGCGACGACGCAGACCACCCCGTAGCGGCCGGGCGGGCTCAGGTCGATGCGCACCACCCCGAGCGAGCCAATGGCCTCCTGGAAGGCCTCCTTTGTCTTCTCGGCCTCCTGCCGGGCCTGGGTCTCCTGGGATGCCTGCTCGTTGCGGGCCTCCTGGTAGTCGCGCGAGGCCCGCACGACCTCCCGCCACCAGTGCTCGAAGCCGTTCTCAAAGTTGGTGGGGGCCGAGGCAGCCATTCCCAGGTCGGCGATTGTGAACTCACAGGCTGCGCAGACGCCGACCTCGCCGCTGTCCTGCTGAGAGAGCGACGCCATGCCGGCGAAGGCCCCTTCGGCACCCGGGCAGTCCAAGCTGGCGTGTATGACCGTTGCGCTCCCCTCGACCGTACAGGGCCAGCGGACCTCCAGATACAGGGACGTCTCCCTCATGTCCGCGGTGTTCTCGGGCAGCTCGTGCAGGTCGAGAGCCACGCTTCCGTCCTCAAGGACGACCGCGCTGGACTCATTGACCTCGCGCAGGGCGTACTCATAGAAGACGCGGCGGGCCTGCGACCTCGCCAGTTCCTTGGCGTCACCTCCCTCGTAGCCCTCCTGGGCCAGGCGGGCCGCGTAGTAGGCCCGGGCCCGCTCGATGGCCACGCCGAAACCCCAGCCATCGGAGGAGGGGTAGTAGGGGTTGGCGGCCCCGGACAGGCCGGCAAGGGTCTGCGCCCGCTGGCGCATGGAATACTCACCGGGGCCGCAGTCCGCCTGCCAGCCCCGCTCACGGGCCTCGTCAGCCGCGGCCTTGGCTTCCTCGGCCTTGTCGGTGAGGTCGTCCAGCCTTCCCGACGAGTCGAGCAGGTCGCCTATCAGGTCGCCTGTGTCCTCGACGTCCAGCTTCCCGAAGTCGCTCGTCCCCTCGAGCGGGAAGGGCAGGGCCACGCCCAGATAGTCCCCAGCCTCGCCCACGTTGGCCCGGATGGCCGCGGCCGAGTTGGCGGCCATGAGGAAGGGCAGAGCCTCCTCCAGCTTGGACAGGCCCTGGGCTGCGCTGCGGGAAAGCTTGGTCCGGACTTCGAGCAGGCTCCTCGCCGCCTGGACCACCTGGGCGCCGCCCAGGTCCACGACCGGTATGGCGCACAGGACCACCCCCACGGCCAGGGCAAGGATGCCCACCAGCCCCAGGCTCAGGACCACGGCGTCCAGTATCTGCACGACCGTTGAGTAGCAGGCCAGGGTGTTGGCCGCCGCCAGGGCCCCCGCGTCAGCGACGACCTGAGTGTCAGCCGCCTTGGTCTGCACCCAGGAGGCGGCCGCCAGCGAGAAGACCAGGGCCAACGACACAAGTATGGCCGTCGCCGCAGCCAGCGACGTCGACCCCCCGTCCTCGCGGACAAAGGCGCCGACGCCCCCCTCAGGCAAGCGGGGCCTCGAGGCGCCGCCCTTCCCTTCTCTACCAGATAGCCGACCACTGAGCATGGCTGCCCTCCAACCAATCCGGACGCACCGTCTGCCTGACCTCGACCTCCAGGCGCACGTTTCCCTCTCCATCGCCCTGCCCCATCAGCGCCGCCACGGCACCTAGAAAGGGCAGGGGCTTGACCGACCCGCTTATGCTCACCGCGCTTTCGTGCCGACCGTTTTGCCCCTCGAGCTCCACCGTCCAGGCCTCGGCCCCGCCCTCGTGAAAGAGGGGCGCATCGGGCACCGCGGCCAGTCGGCGCAGAACAAAGGCCCGCACCAGCTCGTCGCCATAGGCGGCCTCCTCCTCTGACAGGGTCGTCATGAGCCGGCAAGCCTGGGCAGCCGCTCCCTCCATGACGCAGCGGGTGTAGAGCAGGCAGGCCGGCTGCACCAGCATGGCCATTAGAAGCGCCAGCACCGGCAGCACGAAGGCCGCCTCCACTGAGGCCTGGCCCATCTCCTCAGTACATAAGCGCGTCCTGCAGAGCGTCCGTCGGCGACCCGTCGCGTATGGCGTGGGACGCCGCCTGGGTCGCCAGCTTCCCCAAGGTCCCGTCGGCCCCCAATCGCACGATTGCCACCAAAGCCGCGAGGACCGCGACCATGCCAATCGCGACCGCGACCCACTCCAGCGACGACTGGCCCTCTTCCTCACTGGGCCTGAGCCGCCAGGTCCTCCCCACCCAGACGCTCCACCGTGACCGTGCATGACGCATCCCCCTCGTCTGACGCATCCGTGTCCCTCCCGTCGACGATGACGACCTCACCCCAACCCTCGGGGCTTGCGACCACGCAGCACCAGACCCGGCCGAGCAGGTCCAGCCTGCCCGCATAGACAAGACGGAAGTCCCCGGCGTCCATGTACTGCTCGAGCGCCTGGGCTGCAGCCTCCTCCAGCGCAAGGCCCACCCACCAGGTCTCGCGGACCCCCAGGCCGTTCTGGGCGGACCCGAGGAGCCGGCCGTCCTCGAAAGCGGAGAACCTAGTAAGCCTGTCTTGGGCCGAGGGGGTCCCGGCCGCATCAGCGGCCCCTGGGCCATTCCCGGACGCGTCGACAGTCTCCTGGTCGGAGCCACCCGCCTGGCCGCTGAGAGACCCGTCTGCGTCGGCAGTACCATCGCCTGCACCGTCGGCAGCCCCGACATCCTCGTCCGCCGAAGGGCCTGCCGGCAGCGGGGCATCCGCCTCACTGTCCCCCGTCGGCGCTTGGCCCGTGGTCGCTGGCAGCCCCGGGGTTGTGCCAGGGACGCCCGCCCATATGGCAAACGCCCCCAATGCCAGGGCTAGGCAGGCGACGATTGCCGCCAGCAGGGGTATCACCCCTCGCCGCCTGCCGTCCTGCCCGCTCATAGGCCGTTGATGCCGTTCGCAATTGCGTCCCAGAGCTCCTGAATCTTGCCCCTGAACGCAATGATTGCGGCGATGGCGATGATCACAAGCACGCCCACAAGGACGGCGTACTCGGTGGTGCCCTGACCCTCCTCCTCGCCTGTCAGCCTGGTCGCGGCAGCCCGGGCCGCGCACTTGGCAAAGGCCAGGTCCGCCTCAAGGCGCCTCGCACCTCTTCCCACGGCCCCCCTCACGTGTCCGCGGAGCCTGTCCAGACTCGTCCCGCCCATCTCGCATCACCCTTCCTTTTCTTGCAACATCCTGCGTCAACCGCACAGCGGCTAGGCGCCCGACAGATATGAGGCAAAGAGCGGGCCCACGATTGCGAGCAGCATGGCCGGCAGGACCAGCGTCCCCACGGGGACAATCATCTTGACTGGGGCCTTCTCGATTTGCTCCTCCAGCTCGCTCCGTCGCCTCTCCCGCACCGCCTCGCCCTGCTCCACCAGGACCCGGGCAAGCGGCGCGCCAAAGGCGAGGGACTCGTCGATTGTGTTCACAAAGGTGCCGAAGGCGTCGCAGTCCAGGTCGCGGGCCAGCTGTGAGAGGGCCTCGGCTCGCGTGGCAAAGCCCAGCTGCCATGACCTCAGGGCGTCGCCCAAAAGGCCCGCCAGCATGGTGTGGTAGCGGTCGCAGTACATCTCCAGGGCCGCATCGAAGGAGATGCCCGCCGAAAGACCCAGGGCCACGACGTCGATTAGCTCGGGTAGCTCATCCATGCAGGCGGCTCGCCTACGCTCGGCCCGCCGGCGATCGCCCAGGCCCCTCAACCCCGGCGCCGCGTGCCCCTTGATTTGGGCAAGGCGGGCGGGCAGACCCCCGCGGATGTCCTGCACGCCGCCTGCCGCCCTCGCCATCAGAGCACGGGCCCTCTCGCGGACCCGAGGGTCCAGGACGGCCCCCGCCAGAAGGGCCAGACAGGCCGCCACGAGCACGCAGGCGCCTATGAGCAGGCCCACCAGGACGCAGGCCCTCATCTCAGGCTCCTCTTCATCATCGACCGGACGGCTATCAGGGCGACGGCGTCGAGCAGGGCGCTTATGCACAGGCAGGCCCTGCCCGCCCCCGTGGCCAGGCCCGCCCGGTAGTCGGGCGAGATGAGCACCAGGATGCAGGCCAGCACCACGGGAACCGCCGCCACGACACGGGCCGAGAGCCTGGCTTGCGAAGTCTTGACCTCCAGCTCCCGGTGCAGGGCCGACTGTCCCTGCACCATGCGCGAGGTGCGGGCTAAGAGCTCCGAAAGCGAGCTGCCCGTACGCTGCGACACCTGCAGAGCCGTGCCCAGAAGCTCCGCCCCCGGCACGTCGATGCGCTCGCAGAGGGCCCCCACGGCCTTCTCGACCGGCTCGCCGCTCTCGATTTCAAAGGAGGCACGCAGGAACTCCGAGGACAGAGGGTCGGACAGGAAGGATCCCACCGACTTGACAGCCTGGGGCAGGGACCTTCCCGCGGCTAGGGCCGAGGCCAGGGTCCTCAGAGCCTCGGGCATCTGGGCCACCAGCTGACGGGACCTTTTGCGCTGACCTGCGCCCGCAAGCGAGGCCGCCCCCACAGCAAAGACCACGATGCCCACGAGGGCGCCTAGGGCCGACCAGCTCAGAAAGGCTCCCGCCAGGCAGAGGGCGGCCAGGATCCCACAGGCTGCGACCGCCGCCCCGTAACGCGACAGGACCAGTCCCCGCTCGGAGGCTATACGGGCGGCCGCCTCGACCGCCGGCTTGACGGGGGTGGCGTTGCAGAGCTGGATGACCCGGGGCCGATGCCCCAAGGCCTCGCAAGCCGCTAGGGCCCGCTCGCCCAGGCGCCGCCGGTCCCGCTGCCTCTGCCCCCGGGCACGCTGCGAGCGCGAGGACAGGAAGACCTGCGCCGCCACCGGGCCCAGAAGGGCTGCGGACAAGGCCGCTAGGAGGCACGCTGCAAGGCAGGCATAGGCAGCCATGAGGACGCTCCTTCCGCCTCGGGCAGGCCCATACGCCGGGCCTGCTCCACGTAATCCGGTTCCTGCAGGAGCTCCCAGCTGCGGCTCTGGTCGTCAAAGGACACCAAAGGCGTCAGCTCCACCTCGTCCTCGCCCGCCAGGCTGACCGCCACCAGGTCGCCCACGGCGCGGGCCCCTCCGGGCAGCCTGGTGGTCACCACGATTAGGTCCAGGGCCGTGGCTATCTGCCCCTTGATGATGGGGGCGGGCAGGTCGATTCCGTAGCGGGCCATGAGGACCAGGCGCAGGACCGCCTCACGGGCGCTGCCGGCGTGCAGAGTAGTGAGTGAGCCGTCGTGGCCCGTGTTCATGGCCTGCAGCATGTCGATAGCCTCGCCCCCGCGCACCTCGCCTACCACGATGCGGTCGGGGCGCATGCGCAAGGAGTTGGTGACCAGGTCGCGGATGGTGACGGCGCCCGTGCCCTCGATGGAGGCGTCGCGGGCCTCGAGGCGGACCACGTGGGGGTGCTCTGTGAACTTGAGCTCGGCCGAGTCCTCGATGGTCACGATGCGCTCGCCAGGGTCAATCTCGCAGGACAGGGCGTTGAGCAAGGTCGTCTTGCCCGAGCCCGTGCCGCCCACGACCGCTATGTCCTGGCGGGCCCGCACGGCCAGCCCCAGAAGGCGGGCGTACCACTCGGGCAGGGAGCCTAGGCACACCAGCTCGGCCAGGGTCGTGATGGCCGAGCTGAACTTGCGGATGGTGACCAGGGGCCCGTCTATGGCGACCGGCGGGATGACGGCGTTCACGCGATAGCCGTTCTTGAGGCGGGCGTTGACGATAGGACTCTGCTCGTCGATGCGCCGGCCCAAGGGGGCGATGATGCGGTCGATGGCGGCCCTGATCTGCTCGTCGCTCTCAAAGACGCGCTCGGCCCGCTCCAAGACGCCCGCCCGCTCGTAGTAAAGCGAGCTGGTACCGTTGACCATGACCTCGCTCACCGACTCGTCGGCCATGAAGGGCTCGAGCGGACCCAGGCCCACGATGTCGTCGGCCACCTCCTGGGACAGGCGTCCGCGTTCGGCCGGCGTGAGGGACGCGAAGGCCGCGCCCTCGTTGAGCAGCGCGCCCATGGCGATGGCCAGCTCGGAGCGGGCATGGCCGGCGTCCTTCTCCTGAGCTATGCGGGCAATCTGCCGGTAGCCCAGCCGGCCCACCAGGGCCCCGCGCAAATCGGACCTCAGGCGGCTCCAGCGCTCGGCGTCCGGGTCAGCGATCCCGCTGGTCTGGCGGACCCTCTCTAAGACAGACACAGCGCCTCCTCCTTCCTCTGCCTGCGCAGGGAGAGCCTCTTGGCCCGCGGGCCCCTCCGCTGGGCGGCATTGTTCGCAACTGCCGGAGCCAGGGTCCCCGCCAGCTGGGGAGCCCCGACCCCCCTGGGGGCCACGCCCAAGTCGGCGCAGAGCGTCGAGGCTAGGTCAGCCGCTGACAGGGCCATCCGGTTCCTCATGCCGAAGAGCTCCCCCGCGCAGCCCATGCCCAGCATCCGCGCCACGTCCTCGCCCCCGTCCAGCACGTACGTGAGCTGAGTCGTCTGGACCTCGAACTGGGCCCGGGATAAGAAGGTCTGGTCGCGGTGGCGGGCGTCGCAGCGGTTCATCACGCAGACGAGCTTGGTAAGGGGGATGCCCGCCCGCACGGCCAGCGTGGCTAGGGACCCCACCGACTCCAGCGACAGAGCCTGCTTGTCGGCCACCAGAAGGCAGCGGTCGGACAGCTCGAAGGCCTGGGCCGCCGCCTCGCCAAAGCCCGCCGGCAGGTCGGCCACCACGACGTCGGCCCCGGCCTCGGCCGCCCTCATGAGCGAGCGGGTGATGGGGACCAACAGCTCGCCGCGCTCGGGCATGCGGCAGAACTCGTAGGCCAGCAGGCGGTCCTCCGGCTGGGCGCAGCAGCGGCGCAGGGCCTGGGCGTCCAGCCGCGCCCCCTGCCCCTTGCCGGCCGCCAGGGCCACGGCGTCGGCCAGGCCGTCCGTCTCCTGGGCCCCCAGGTAGCCCAGGCAGGTGCCGAACTGATAGTCCAGGTCGAGCAGGGCGACCGAGAGTCCCGACCGGGCCAGGGACAGGGCCATGGCCGTGGCGATGGCGCTCTTGCCCACGCCCCCGCGGGCCGAGGCCACGCAGACGGTGGGCACGTGGCGCTCGGTGCCGAGGCAGACCACGGGCACGTCCACCATGTCGGTCACCAGCTCGGGCGCTTCCTGCCGGACGGCAGGGGCGCGCAGTCCCGGGGCCGGGGCTCCGGGCACGGCAGCCGCCGGCTGGGGCGGGTCCTCCCAACCCCACCAGCCCCCCGCGTCCTCCTCGTTGCAGCCTATGCCAACGTCGCCGTCCTCGTAAGGCGGCACCTCCTCCCGCCAGGGCGGTTCAGGCCAGGCCTGCCGCGCGCCAGGACCCGCATCCAGGGAGGAGGAAGCTACCGGAACGCTCATGCGGGGTATGGACCCTGTCGCCCGAAGGCCATAGGACCGCTGGGCCTGCCCGCGCCCCTCCCCTTGGGCTCCAACCCGGCTCCCCTTGCCCAGGTTGGGCCAGTTGAGCTCCACCAAGGTCGCCAGCAGCCGCTCGGGCTCGACGCAGACCTCCCCCTCCCCGGCCGACTGGGCGCCATGTCCTTGCCCCTCGCACAGGATGGTGACCTGGCTGCCGGCGCTTCCGGCGGCCAGGCGCGCGACCTCGGCCGGGGCCCTGCCTGCGCAGCCTTGGGCCACGATGACGCCCATCTTCTCGCCGGATGCCTGGGCAAGCCTGGCCAGGGCGCGCGAGGCCTGGGGCTCCCAGTCGATGCCCTCGGTGAAGCCGGCACCCACGAGCTTGGCGGCAATGCCTAGATACTGCCCGGCCCCTGCGCACACGAGCCACCTGGTCTTTTGGTCACACGTATCCATCGGAACCCCTTTCCTTTCTGGGTCTTCCTGCAGCCTGTGGGGGCGGCGGGCACATGGCCGACCTTTGCCTCCCGGCGTCG
>CAZEAF010000007.1:0-30048 GCA_964510125.1 uncultured Coriobacteriaceae bacterium | reverse complement strand
CTCGGCCCCGGCGGCCTCGGCCCTAGCCTTGTCCGAGGGCAGGGCCAGGTAGAGGCGTTGGCCGCTCGCCGCGACCACCACGGCTTGGATCAGGTCCGGTCTCACGGCCACCGTGACCCAGGCCGAGCTAGAAGAAGACCCCTGGGCGCTGGTCTGCAGGACCCTCGCCCCCTGGACCAGCAGGGTCGCCCCCTCAGTCCCCACCTGGTAGAGGTCGACGGACGTGCCGGGAACCAAGGCCCCTCCCACCGCCGTCT
This sequence comes from uncultured Coriobacteriaceae bacterium, assembly GCA_964510125.1. Lineage (GTDB taxonomy): Bacteria > Actinomycetota > Coriobacteriia > Coriobacteriales > UMGS124 > CAIFEU01. The sequence goes on along the minus strand of CAZEAF010000007.1, from coordinate 29,791 downwards.
GGGCGGTGCAGGGGATGGCGATTGCGGTGAGCCCCTCGGGGACCTCGAGCGACTCGGCCTGCCCGTCTAGGTCCACCTCGCAGATGGGAGTGTTGGCCGCTATGGCCGCCGAGGCTGTAGCGCCGATGAGGGCGGACGGGTCCTGGACGGCCCCCTCGGGCACCAGGTCGACCAGCCAGGTGCGGGTCTCCACGTTGCGCTCGGAAAAGGCCTCGCCGCGGGCTATGGGCTTTGCCGCCACGCAGATCTCCACCGTCTCGCCGCCGTAGCGGGCAAGGGCCTCGTTCCTGGTCTGCTCGGCCTGCCTCCCCACGCTGGCGGCGAACAGCGCCATGAGCACAACCGCCAGCAGCCCGCTCACGACGGCCACGACGACCCGCGTCTTGGTGCGCATGGATTCCCCTCCCTCGCGGCCGCCCGAAGGCTGCCCCCGATTGCCCGGTCCCCGCAGTCGGACGCGCTTTTGTGCGCCCAGACGGCTGACCCGAGTATCGACGAGGCGAAGGGGTGAATCGCAAAATTTTGGCCCAGACGAAAATGCGCTTAACAATTTGCCTAACACTGCAGGTCAGACCCTGCAAAATTTTGTTAGGCAAATTGTTAAGCGCAAAAAACCTATCTGAGGCCCTTGTGAAGGTCTTGTGAACGCGCTCCGAGGGGCTCCCACAGGGGCCCGGCGCGAGCGTCGGGGAGGGCCTAGACCGTGACCGACTGGGCGGCCGAGGGGTCCAGCCCCAGCCGGTTCTGGTGCATCTCGCCCATCAGCTGCCGGTAGACCGCGAGGCGCTCCTCGGGAATCTGCTCTGCATCCACGGCCGCCCTGACGGCGCATCCCGGTTCGTTTCCGTGCGTACAGTCGCGGAAACGGCAGGTGGGCACCAGGGCCGCCACGTCGGGGAAGGCCAGGGCGAGACCCCGGTCCTCGTCGAGCAGGGGCAGCGACCTCAAGCCGGGGGCGTCGGCCACGACGCCGCCTCCCGGGATGGCCAGCATGCGGCGGGCCACGGTCGTGTGGCGCCCCGCGTCGTCGCGGCCGCGCACGGTGGAAGTGCCCAGGACCTCGGCCCCCAGCAGGGCGTTGACCAGGGTGGACTTGCCCGCTCCCGACTCGCCCAGCAGGACGGCGCATGTCCCGGGGGCGATTAGGGCGCGCACCTCCTCAACGCCCAGGCCCTGGGTCGCCGCCGTCCGCACGATGGGGACCTCCTCGCCCGCCACACGGCGAATGACCTGCTCGTCGGCCTCAAGCACCCCCTCGTCAGCCCGGTCGGCCTTGGTTAGGGCCACGCAGAACCTCATACCCCCCTGGCAGGCCAGGACGGCCGAGCGGGCCACGCGGTCGGCAGTGATGGGGCGCCTTGAGACAGCCTGAACGACAATCACCAGGTCCAGGTTGGCGGCCAGGACCTGCCTCTCCCCCTGGCGGCGGCCGTCCCAGCGGGAGAGCTCGGTCGCGCGGGGCAGGATCTGGTCGATATGGCCCTTGTCGTGGCCGCCGGGAAGCCGGGCTACCACGGCATCGCCCACGCATGCCCGCAAATCTGAGCTCTTGACCAGGGCAATGGCATGCTCACAGCGGAAGGCCCCTTCGTCTGTCACGACCAAAGGGTAGCCCCGGTCCAGCCTCACCACGCGGCCCAGCACCTGGTCGGGCCCGAGCGGCACATCCTCCCAGGCTGGGCGCGGGTCCCCGAAGTCAGCCATGGTGGGCTCGAAGGCGCGGTCGTCGGCCTCGGGAGCCGCGTCTTGTCCGGCACGGCCCGCAGACAGCCCGCTAGACCGGCGGCCTTTCCCGGAGCCCCCGCTGCCCTTCCCGGACTCCTTGCGACCCGCGCTCACACGCGCCTCCTTCTCAGGTAGACATTGACCCCCACCAAGGCAGCCGCCACCAAAAGCGAGGCCACGGCGGCATAGAGCAAGGGCATGTCGACGGTCCTCGTCACGGGCCCGCCCTCGTCGACGAGGGTGACCACGTAGGCGGTCACGTCCAGGTCACCGTAGTTGTTGGGGTCGGCCACCCGGTAGATGCCTGTGATGCGCAGTGTGGAGCCTTTGGTGTTGTAGTCTGCGTAGTTCTCGATGAGTCCCGCCGCCTCCTCGCTCATGAAGACCATGATGGCGCTAGCGTCCGATGACTGCAGCTGGACCCACCTGCCGCTCACCGTGTGCACGGGCTCCCCCACGACCTCGCCCGTAAAGGTCACCAGCGTCCCGTCCAGAGCCTCGTCCGCCCCGGCCAGACGGCCAATGGTCACGTGGGTCGAGGACGAGGACTGAAGGTCGGCCGGCAGAAAGCCCGTGGAAGCCCCCGCCTCGTCCCTCTCGTCGTCAGTGAGGTCGTCGTTGGGGATGAGCGATGCCGTGCGCGCGTCGAGGGCCGAGGAGGCTCGGTCGGCAGCCAAGGACCCGCCCGCACCCGCCTGCCCGTCCGTGGTCGCGGAGGGCGCAGCGGCCGCGGCCAAAGGAGGCAGGCCCGCCATCCCACAGGCCAGGGAGCCGGCCACAAGGCATGCCAGCACGAGCCCTGACAACCGCATGTGGTTCTCCCCGGCCACGCGCCTGCGCCCTCTCATGACGCCACCAGGAAGGAGACGAGGGCCACCAGGCACAGGACCAGCACCAAAAGGCCCAGGGTGATTGCCACCGAACCTGCCGTCTTGAGGATTTCGGTCGTGCTGACCCCGTGGTGCTGCCGGTCAGGCGCCTGCTGCACGGGTCCGCGTCGCTGGTCTTGGTCTTGGCTAGGCACGGGGCCCCCTTCCCTTGCGCCCGCCCGGCTCGGGATCCTCGCCATGCCAGAGGCGCTTGACGGAGCTGGGCACCGCTGCATGCAGGGCCTTGCTGGCACGGGAGTGGGTCGCCGAGAAGGCCGCCGAAGAGGCGATGCTGGCCAGGGTGGTGAGCAGGGTCAGGAACTCAAGACGGCCCGCCAGCATCTGGACGAAGTAGCAAATCTCCAGGCCCAGGGGCATGCCAGGTGTGATGATGCCCGCGGTCATGCCGCAGTTGGCCGTGCAGGACACGCTCTCCAACACCGCGGAGATGGGGTCGTACCCGTAGGCCACACCCAACACTGACCCAAAGGCAAAGGAGAAGAGGTAGAGGAGGATGACCAGCATGACGCTGCGGGCCAGGTCGGCCGTGAGCACCTGGTCGCCGAAGTGATGGAAGTGGATGACCTCGCGGGCGTGGGCCGGCATGAGCATGCGGCGGATTTCGGACCCGATGGTCTTGAGGGCCAGGGCCAGGCGCATGGCCTTGAAGCCGCCTGCCGTGGACGAGGTGGCGCCGCCCACGACCATGCCCATGATGAGGGCGAAGACCACGGCCGAGGAGGCCACCGAGGATATCTGCGAGGAGGTGAAGGTGGTGAAGCCCGTGCCCGTGATGGCCGAGACCAGGTTGAAGAGGCCCTTGTCCACGAAGATGCCCAGCTCGCCGAAGTGCCCGTCCCCCGCAAAGGCGATGGCCAGCACGATGGCGATCGCCAGGCCCCAGATGATGAGGGTGCGGGTCTCGATGTCGCGGAAGAACTCGCGCACGCCCTTCTTGGCCATGTAGAAGTAGAGGGCAAAGCTGAAGGTGCCGGTGAACATGAGGGTCATGAGCACCAGGTTGAGAAGGGGCGAGTGGTAGTACATGATGCCCGTGGGCATGATGGTGACGCCGCCCGTGGCCACGGCGCTGGTAGCCACCGCAAAGCCGTGGAACAGGGCATTGGCCGGCGAGAAGCCGCAGGTAAGAGCCAAGATGAGAGTGCAGACCAGGGTGCCTGCGACGATGAGGGCGCCCATGAAGCCCGCGACGAAGCGTGAGGTGCCCGCCATCTGGGGCGTGATGCGGTCGGCGTGGGCCTCAGCCTGGAAGAGGGCCCCCGAGCCCGAGAAACGAGAGATGGTTCCCAGGCCCATGGCCACCAAGACGATGCCCTGGGCGCCGATGATGACCATGATGAACTGCCAGATTTCAAGCGAGACCGGCTGGGCGTCGTAGTTGGACAGCAGGGTCATGCCCGTGCCGGACAGGTAGGAGATGGCGTTGAAGAGGGCGTCGAAGTAGGTGGAGAACATGCCCGAGAACCACAGGGGCATGGCCGTCACGAGGCCTCCGACCAGCCAGGCCAGGCCGGTCACAATCATGGCCTGCTTGCGTGAGAGGCCGGGGCGCACCGGGCGCACGATGTGCAGGGCCGCCCCGATGGACACGGAGATGCCCAGCGAGAGGGCGAACCAGATGGCGGGGTTCCACTCACGCAAGACAAGGGCAATCACCAGCGGAATCGCCATGCTGGCACCGATGATGAGGACGAGAAGGCCCAGGTAGTGGACGATAGTCCTGACGTCGTCTATGCGCAGGCGGAACCACATGCCCGGCCGCCCTTACACCTGCGGGGCCACAGGCCGCACCTGGTCGGCCAGGCCACTTGTGATGTGCATCCTGTCCTGGCGGTCGACCACGATGGCCTCGAGCCCCTTGTGGGCCTCCACGAACTCGAGTGCCTTTTCCACGCCTAGGGCAAAGAGGGTCGTGGAGTAGCCGTCGCCGTCCAAGGACGTGGCCGAGACGATGGTGGCACCCGTGACGTCGGTCTCGACCGGCATGCCGTCGTGCGTGGACAGGATGTGGTGGTAAAAGACCCCGTCCTTCTCGAAGAAGCGCTCGTAGAGGCCGGAGGTGACCACCGACTTGCCCGTCACCCGCACCACGGCGATGAGCTTATCGGGGGCCTTGGGGTCGCGCACGCCGATGCGCCAGGGCTCGCCGGTTGGCCGGGCCCCCACCGTCAAGACGTTGCCGCCCAGGTTGACGAAGGCGCAGTCGCAGCCATGGTCGAGCAGGACCTGGGCCAGGGCGTCGGCTATGTAGCCCTTGGCGATGCCGCCCAAGTCCAGCCGGGCTGCCGGGTCGGCCAGGCATACGGTGCCCGCCTCGCGGTTCACCTCAATCTTGCGGTAGTCGACGTGGGTCAGGGCCTCCTTGAGGTCCTCTTGGGCAGGTACCACGCCCGTGTGGAAGTCCCATAGGGGGGTAACCGCGCCCATGGTGATGTCGAAGACGCCCCCGGAGTCGGCGCAGTAGGCCAGGGACCTCTCAATCAGGTCGAGCGTGTCCCCGCTCACGCGCACCGGCTGCCCCTGGGCGTTGTTGATACGCGTGACCTCGGAGTTCTCACGGGTGCGCGACAGGGCCATCTCGAAGTCGATAGCCTTGTCGCGCACGGCGACCAGGGCCTCGTCCAGCTGGTCGGCGGTCAGGCCCCGGGAGCCGGGGTAGGCCGTGACCATGACCTGGGTGTTGTAGACGGGCAGCATAATCTGCCGGGCCCCGTCGGCCTTGCCACCTGGCTTGATGACGTGGATGAGGTCGTCCATAGAAAAGCCTTGCAGCGAGGGCCGGTGCGTATCGCTAGCTGCCACGGTGCGTCCTTTCGATGCGAGATAACCTTACTATTGTACGCCACCGACGCCCTGAGGCAGCACAATCTTGTCCGGGCCTGCCTTTGGGTCGAGTGGGGTGGCACGGACAAGGCCCACCCGGTCCTCGTCGACCGTCAGGTCGAGCGCATAGCCCAGGCCGTTGGGGACAGACAGCGTGCACCAACCCTCGTAGCCCAAGCCCGCCAGACCCGCTATTGCCGACCTCATGAGGCCCGAGTGGGTGACGACCGTGACCGTGGCCACGCCCTGGTCGGCGCACTGGCGGGCCAGGTCACCCACCGCCCGGACGCCCCGCTCACGCGCATGGGTAAAGGGCTCCACGCCAAAGCTGGCCGCATACTCGGTGCCCTCCACCCAAGACTGCCACAGGCGCATGAGGTCCTGATCGGACAGGCCCCTGCCCTCCAGGCTGCCAAAGGAGACCTCGTGGAAGGCGTCGATGATACCGTCCAGCCTCACAGCGGGCCCGTAGGCCGCCTGAAAGGTCTCACGGCAGCGGCGCAGGGGGGAGCTGTAGTGGCGCTCGGTCAGGGGGTAGAGGCCCTGGGTCCGGTAGACGCGCACCTGGTCAAGTCCCTCGGGCGAGGCGGCCACGTCCTCCATGCCGCTCATGACCCTGGCCTTGTTCGCGACTGAAAGGGCGTGGCGGACCAGCACCATCATCACTGGTTTGCCCATGAGCCCCCTGCCTTCCCTGCGGCTGCCTTTCCGCCCCCGACGTCGAAGGGGCGCAGGCATATGTCGCGCGCGTCCAGGACCCGCCCGCAGGCACCAGGCCCGAGAGCCTCCCTTACGCAGCTGACGAGCTCGCCAACGTCCCCGTAGATGGGCAGGTGGGTGAGGACGAGAGTCCCCGGATGGGCCACCTCGGCCAACTTGGCCACATCATCGCAGCTCATATGGCCCATCTTCGAGCCGTCGAAACCTCGGTAGAGGCTGCACTCGCTCAGCAGGACGTCCACCCCAGACACAAAGGAGGCGAGCCCGGGGGTCAGGGCCGCGTCGGCCGTGTAGCCAAGGACCGACCCGTCGGCGCAGGTCACGCGGGCAGCCAGGCAGGGGACCGGGTGGCTGGTCTGGCAGAAGTCCACCGAGAAGGGGCCGACCTCGATGTGGGACCCCTCCCCCACCGCACAGGCGCGCGAGCTGCCCTCCCAGGCAAGACCCGCCAGAGCCTCCCCTTGCTCGGGGCCGTAGAAGACCAGGTCGCGGTCGGTTTTTCCCAGCAGGCGGTGGACATAGCGGGCGTTCATGAGGACGCCGGCGTCACTTGCGTGGTCGAAGTGGTGGTGGCTGAGGATGACATGGTCGATGTCTTCGAGCGGGCGGACCTGCTGGACGGCGGCCGCCACACCCGACCCGCAGTCGAGCAGCAGGGCCTGGCCGTCCTCTTCCAGCAGGTAGCCCGAGCAGGCCCCTCCCCGTCGGGGCGAGCCGCCCCAAAAGCCGATGACCGTGAGCCTCATGTCTGTGCCTCCTTGCCCGTCTTCCCTTCCAAACCTCCGCCTTCAGCCGACTGGATGAGCAGGTTGGTGAAGCCAGCCTGGGGGTCGGCCAGCACGGATGCCGCCAGTCCCTGCTCCACGGCCCGCCCATGCTCGAGGACCAGCAGGTCGTCGGCCATGTAGCTCACCACGCCCATGTCATGGGTCACAAAGAGGTAGGCGCAGCCGGTCCTTTCCTGGACGTCGCGCAAAAGGTTGAGAATCTGGGCCTGGACCGACACGTCCAGGGCCGAGGTGCACTCGTCGCACACCACGACGCGGGGCTGGCAGGACAGGGCCCGGGCGATGGCCAGGCGCTGGCACTGCCCGCCCGACAGGTCGCGGGGATGGCGGGACAGGACCTCCGCATCCAGGCCTACCAGCGCGAGGAGCTCGCGCGACCGGGCGTCCCGCTCCTGCTTGGTCCGGTCGGGCGCCAGGGTCCTCTGGGGGTCGTCGAGTACGCGGGCCACCGTGAAGCTGGGGTTCATCGAGCCCAGGGGGTCCTGGAAGATAAACTGCACGGCACGGCGGAAGGCCTTCCTGCCCTCCCGGTCCAGGGCCGCCACGTCCCTGCCGTCAAAGAGCACCGTCCCCGAGCTGGGGGCAACGAGGCCGCCCAGCATGTGGACCAGGGTGGACTTGCCGCTGCCAGACTCACCCACGATGCCTAGGGTCCTGCCCTCCTCCAGCCTCAGGCAGACCCCGTCAACGGCCGTCAGGGCCTGCAATCCATGGCCGAAGACCCGAGTCAGGTCCCGTCCCTCCAGCACCGCCCTCATGCGTCCCCGCCTCCCCCGCAGGGCCCCTCCCCCGCCCAAGCGTGGGCGCAGGCGACCCCGTGGCCGTCCCGCCACACCCAGGGCACCGGGCCCGCGCAGGCAGCGTCGCGCAAGGGGCAGCGGCCGGCAAAGAGGCAGCCGGCAGACTCGCGGCCCGCCTCGGGCATGGTGCCGCCGATTTCGCGCAGGCGCCGGGCCCGCGGGGCGCCCACCGAGGGCCGTGCCTCGATGAGGGCCCGGGTGTAGGGGTGGCCGGGGTGCCCATAGACGGATGCGGCCGGGCCCCGCTCCACCATGTGGCCCGCGTGCATGACCACCAGCTGGTCGCAGCAGGCATGCACGATGTCCAGGCTGTGGGAGACGAGAACCAGGGCCGCTCCGGCAGCCTGGCAGGCCTCGAGCAGGACCCCCACGACCTCGTGGGCCGTCACCACATCGAGCGCCGCCATAGGCTCGTCGGCCACCACCAGCGAAGGGGACCCCATGAGGGCGCAGGCGATGTTGACCCGCTGCCGCATGCCGCCCGAGAGCTGACTGGGATAGGCGCGCATGACCCGGTCGGGGTCAGCTATCCCCATGCGGGCCAGCAGGCTGCGGGCACGGTCGTGCGCCTGGGCTTTCGACACCCCCTTGTGGGCGGCCAGATAGCCGTCGGAGACCTGGTCGGACACCTTCATGAGGGGGTGGAGGAAGTCGTCGGCATTCTGGGGCACGTACCCCACGGACCGACCCAGCAGGCGGGCGTGTTGGCGGGGCGTGGAGCCTGCCAGGTCCTCACCGCACAGGACGGCCCTCTGGGCGTGCCAGGTCACATGTGCCGGCAGGATGCCCAGGCAGGCGCGCAGGGTCAGGGTCTTGCCCGAGCCTGACTCCCCCACAAGTCCCAGGCGCTCCCCCGCCCTCACGGTCAAGTCCACGCCCGACACCAGGGTCCGCCCCTGGTCGGTAGCCACAGTCAGCCCCTCCAGGCGCAGGACTTCGGCGTCTCCCAGCGTCCCGGTGCTACCTGCGGCCATGTTCGCGCCAGCCGGGCCCTCGCGGCCGGCAAGATTGTGCCCGCTCATCGGCCGCCCCCTTCCACCAGCCGGTCGTTGAGGCCGTCGCCCAAAAGGTTGAAGCCCAGTACGCACAAGACGAGGGCCACGCTTGGCGCGACGACCAGGCCGGGGTGGACCAGGACGTACTGCATGGCCTCGCTGATCATGGTGCCCCAGCTGGCACCGGGCGGCTGCACGCCCAGGCCCAGGAAGCTGAGCGAGGCCTCCAGCAGGATGGCTGTGCCCACGCTCGAGGTGAGCTGGGTCACGATGCGGGGCGCGATGTTGGGCATAATCTGGGTCAGGGCCAGGCGCAGGCGCGAGCTTCCGTAGCTGCGGGCGGCAAGCACATAGGGCCGGCCCTCCTCCTCCAGGGCAAGCGAGCAGGTCAGGCGGCAGAAGGAGGGGACCATGAAGATAGAGATGGCCACCAGGGTGCCCGTGAGGCCCCGCCCCATGACCATGATGAGCATGAGGGCCAGAAGGATTCCCGGGAAGGCCATCATGGCGTCAGCCAGGCGCATGACCGCAGTCCGGACCCCCCGGCCCGACAGGGCTGCGACAAGACCCAGGGCCACGCCGACCGCGGCGCCAATCAGAACCGAGGCCACGCCTGACAGAAGGGCTGTCTGGGCAGAGACCATGACCCGGGACAGGATGTCGCGGCCAAACTGGTCTGTCCCAAAGGGATGGGCGGCACTCATGCCCGAGAAGCGGGCCAGACGGTCTTGGGCCGCGGGGTCGTAGGGGGTCCAGAAGAGGGAGACCAGGGCCAGCGCCACCACGACGAGGACCAGTGCGCCACCCGCGACCAGGGAGGCTGTCCCAGCCCGGCGCCGGCCGCGGGCCTTTGCCTCGGTCTCGGTCGCCCTCGCGGCCCCTGCCCTCACGGCACCCGCCCTAGGAGCGCCCGTGCCCGCCCTCATGCCCGCCTCCTCAGGGCCGACTGGCGGACCTGGGGGTCAACCGCCATGACCAGCAGGTCGGCCACAAGGCTCACAACGATGACGGCCAGGGTGATGACCACGATGATGCCCTGGAGGAGCATGACATCGCGGTTGGTGACCGAGGTGAGCAAAAGGCGCCCCAGGCCCGGCAGGGAAAAGACGTTCTCCACTATGATGGCGCCGCCCATGAGCTTAGCCAGCTGCAAGCCCACCACGGTGAGCGGGGCGACCAGGGCGCCGCGCAGGGCATAGCCAAAGACGGCCCGCGCCCGCGAAAGGCCCTTGACCCGGGCGGACAGCATGTAGCCGCGCGAGAGGGACGAGAGCATGGACGACCGGATGATGCGGACCAGCTGGCCACACTCGCCAATGGCCAGGGCCAGGGCCGGCAGGGTCAGGCTGCGGACCCAGCCGAGCAGGTCCTCTGAGGGCTGCACGTACCCGCCTGTGGGAAACCAGCGAAGGGCCAGGCTGAAACCCAGCATGAGGGCGATAGCCACCAGGAAGCTCGGAGCGGCCCCTGCCAGCTGAACCAGGGTGCGGGCAAAGACGTCGACGGCCGAGCCGGGGCGCAGGGCAGCCGCCACGCCCAGGACCGTGGAGATAACCACGGCTATGAGCGTGGCGTAGACCGCCAGCGCCAAGGTGACCGGCAGGGTGGGCGCGATTACCTCCCACACCCCGCCACCGTACAGGGACGAGGTCCCCCAATCCCCCTGGAGCACCCCGCCTATCCACGAGAGATACTGCTCGGGCAGGGGCCTGTCGGCGCCCATCTCCTCGCGCAGCCGCTCCAGCTTGTCGGGCGCCGCGTCGAGGCCCAGCTGGAGCACCGCAGCGTCGCCCGGGATGACATGCAGGACCACGAAGGTCAGCAGGGTCACCAGCAGGGTGACGGCGAGCGCCGCTCCCAAGCGCTTGGCGACAATGACCACCACATCCCCGGCTCCATGCATGCGGCTCTTTCCAGCCCTACTTGTCCAGAGCGACGTTCTTGAACTCGTAGATGTCGATTGGGTAGAGGTCGAAGCCCGACAGCTCGGACGCGGCCGCGTAAATGAGCGTGGGCGTCTGGATGTAGAGGCAGGGGGCGTCCTGGCCCAGCAGGTGCTGAATCCGGGCTACGATGTCCAGGCGCCTGTCCTCGTCCAGCTCGCTGCCGTAGCTGTCCAGAAGCTGGTCGACCTCGTCGCTTTTGTAGTTGAAATAGTTGCTTGTCGAGTCTGACCGGTAACGGGAGAGCAGGTCGAGTGGGTCCAGGCGTCCCGTGTGGCCCACCACCGTGAGGTCGTAGTCGCGCTGGGTGTAGACGTCGTCCAGCCAGGTGGCCCACTCCACAATCTCGACGTCGCATGCGATGCCCACGGCCGAGAGCATGTCGGCGATAATCAGGCCGGCGTCTACATAGACCTGGTAGTCCTTAGGCAGGCGCATCCTCAGTGTGATGTCGTCCGCATGCCCAGCCTCCTCGAGCAGCCTTTTGGCCCCCTCGGGGTCGTAGGCCTGGTCCTCGTTGCAGTCCACATAGCCCTTGAGCATGGTGGGGTAGTGGGAGCCAACCTTCTCGCCGAAGCCCCACCAGAAGGTCTCGATGAGCTCGTCCTTGTCCACGGCCTTGACGATGGCCTGACGGACGCGGACGTCGTCGAGCGGGGCGTTCGCGCAGTTCATGGCCATGAGATGGACGGTGTTCATAGGCAGCTTGAGCAGCTGGATGGAGCTGTTGCCCTCGAAGACCGCAGCCTGGCTGTTCTCGATATTGACCAGGTCAATCTCTCCCGAGAGCAGGGCGCTTGCCTGCGTGGTGGCCTCGGGAATCTCGGGCAGCTCGACATAGGCCAGCTTGGGGGCGTCCCCCCAATAGTCGGGGTTGGCCTCCAGCTCGAGGGACTGCTGGGGGTTCCAGGAGACCAACTTGTAGGCGCCGGTGCCCACGGGGTTGTTGCGCAGGGAGTCGCCCTGTTCTGCGTCCACGATGGCTGACCAGGCATAAGCGAACTCAGTGAGGGCGGCCACGTTGAGCTCGGCGCTGGTCACCTTGACGGTGGTGTCGTCCACGGCCTCGAAGGTGAAGTCGGCGTACTCAGCCCTGTGCGGGGAGGCCTCGTCCTGCAGGCGGGCGAAGGAGGCCAGGACCGCCTCGGCGTCGCAGGCCTTGCCATTGGTGAACGTGACGCCCGGGCGCAGGTAGAAGGTGATGGCAAGGCCGTCTTCGGAGACCTCCCAGGACTCGGCCAGGCCGGCCACCAGGTCCCCCTCGGGCGTGACCTTAAGGAGGGGGTCATAGAGGTTGTTGGTTATCTCGAAGGAGGCGGCCGCCGAGGTGCGCTGGGGGTCCAGGCCGTCGGGGTCGACGGCGATGGCCATGCGCAGGGTGTTGTCCTCGGCAGCCTGCGCCGTCGCGCGCAAAGCCCGGCCGCACAGGCCGCTGCCGGCAATGACAAGACCAGCCGTCATGCCTACAAATGCCCTGCGGGAAAGGCCTCCGCCGGCTATGCTGTCATTGTCTCGCTCCACGCTGTTCCCTCCTGTCATGTGCTGGTGGCACGCCTCACCCCTTGGGTGCGGATACTTCCTTCTTCGTCGTCTCGTCCTTGGCCCGCTTGGGTGTGCCCTTGGCCGAGCTCTTGCGCCCGCCTCTGGCCCTTGTGCCGCGCGAAGCCTTCTCTGCCTCGGCTTTTTGCTTTGCCGGACAATCCATATTGATGCACAGCCTCCAGGGGCCGCGCGCCGTGTCTACGATTACCATAGGCGCTCCACAGTCTGGGCAGACCTCGCCCGTGGCTTGGAGCTTGCCGCGCTGGGGCAGCGGGTAGGAGGTGCCGCACTCCTCGTAGTTGCTGCAGCGGACGAAGCGCTTGAGGGTGCGCTCGCTCTTATGGGCGACAAGACGCCCCTGCCTGCCGGCCGCCTTGCAGACGGAGCACTCCCCCACGTCCAGGTCGGGCTCGCGGTTGGTGGCGCAGGCGGGGTCCAGGCAGGCCACGTAGGGCTTGGACCTGAAGGGGCGGACCTTGATCTGCGAGCCCCCGCAGACCGGGCAGCGGTCCTCGACGGGCTCGATTCTGCCCTTGGGCAGCGGGTAAGTCACGTCGCAGTCGGGCCAGCCGGAGCAGCCCACGAACTGGGAGTGGTTCTTGGCCGAGGTCTTGACCAACAGGTCGTGGCCGCACTTGGGGCAGACGCCCACCTTTGCGTCAGCTGTGACGGCGTCGGAGATGGCCTCGCCCAGGTCGTCCTTGTGGTCGATGAGGTTGGTGAGCTCTCGGGCCAGCAGCTCGCGCGAGTGGTCGACGACCGACCTCTCGGTGAGCTTGCCGTCGGCCACCTGGGTCATGTCGCTCTCAAGCTGACTGGTCATGTTGGGCGTCGTGACGTGGGCCGCGTAGGTCTGCAGGGCCCCGATGATGGCCATGCCCAGCTGGCTTGGCTCGATGGGGTCGTTCTTGAGGTACTTGACCTCGTAGAGGCGCTCGATGATGGAGGCGCGGGTCGACTTGGTGCCCAGGCCCAGCCGCTCCATCTCCTGGACCAGCTTGCCCTGGCTGTAGCGGGCTGGGGGCTCGGTCTGCTTCTGGTCAATCGTAACCTCGGAAACATCCAGCTCGTCGCCCACCGCCAGGGCTGGCAGCTCCTCGTCCTTTTTGAGGCCGTAGGGGTAGATGGCCCGGTAGCCGGCCTTGACCAGCACGTTGCCCGAGGCCGCGAAGGGCTCTCCGCCGATGTCGAGCGTTACGCGGGTCCCCTCGATAATGGCCCCCTCCGAGAGAGTGGCCAAAAAGCGGCGGGCAATGAGGTTGTAGAGCTTCCACTCATCGGCGCGGAGTTTGTCGGGGTCGGCGGGGGACGTGGGGTAGATGGGCGGGTGGTCGGTCGTCTCCTGCTTGCCGCGCGTGGCGTGCAGGGGGCCTCCCGCCAGCAGTTTGCGGCAGTAGGGCTCGTACTGGGGCACCTTGGCGAGGGCGCGCACGGTCTCGGCCAGGTCCAGCGTCTTGGGATAGACGGTGTTGTCCACGCGGGGGTAGGAGATAAGGCCGGCCATGTAGAGGGACTCAGCCAGGCGCATGGTGCGGGCGGGCGAAAGGCCCTCGGCGGCAGCCGCCGCTTGCAGGGAGGTCGTATTGAAGGGGGCGGGCGGGGCGGACTTGCGGGTCTGTCTGTCAACCGCGCTCACCCGGGCGGACTTGGCCGCGCTGGCGGCTTCGTAGGCCGCCCTGGCCACCCTCTCGTCCTTGAAGCGGGCTGTGGTGTGCTGGGCCTTAACCTCCTCGCCCGCCTTGGTGACCAGGTCGGCACGGACCTGCCAGTAATCCTCGGGCACAAAGGCCTGTCGCTCCTGCTCGCGGGCCACGACCAGGGCCAGAGTGGGGGTCTGCACGCGGCCGGCGCTGCGCACGTTTCCTAGGCCGCCGAACTTAGCCATGGTCAGGTAGCGGGTGAGGACGGCGCCCCAGATGAGGTCTATGTGCTGGCGGGACTCGCCGGCGGCCGCAAGGTCGGTGTCCAGGGAGACCAGGTTCTCGGGGGCGAAGGCGTGCTCAATCTCGCCCCGGGTGAAGGCCGAGTAACGGGCGCGGGCGATGGGCAGGCCTGGCCTGGCCTCCTCAATCATGGAGACAGCGTCACTGCCGATGAGCTCACCCTCCCGGTCGAAGTCGGTGGCGATGATGACCGAGTCGGCCTTCTTGGCCAGGTTCTTGAGGGACCGGATGATGTCCTTCTCGGCCGGCAGCTTCTCAACCGGGGACCACACCAGATAGGGCAGGGACGGGACTTTCCAGCCCTTTATGTCGACACCGTCGGCCGTGAAGGGCTTGCGCACCTTCTCGTAGGGCGGGTGGGGCAGGCTGTCCGGCACGGCAGCGGGGATAGCCTCGCCGTTCCCACCCACCGCGAACCAGCCGCCTTTGGCGCTATAGTGGAGCTCCTCGGGGAAGTCGACCGCGAGGATGTGGCCGCGCAGACCGATGCAGACCCACTCCTCCCCGTCCTTGTCAAAGCGGTAGACCGGCGTGTTGTAGACCTTCTCGGCCTTGGGCCTGCCCGCCCCCAGCAGCGACGAGATCTGCTGGGCCGCGTCGTTCTTCTCGGTGACGACCAGCCTCATAAACGTCTTACTCCCCCTCGGCCGCACGGGCCTTTGTAGCCTCGACCTGGTCGGCAATCCAGCCGCACAGCCCGTCCATGCCATCACCCCTGGTCGCGCTCACCTTGAAGACGCGCGCCTGCGGGTTGATCTGGTCGATGGTGTTATCGAAGGCGCCCACGTCGAAGGTGAAGACCGGCAGGGTGTCAATCTTGTTGACGATGATGGCCTGGGAGGACTGGAAGATGCCCGGGTACTTGAGGGGCTTGTCGTCACCCTCGGGCACGGACAGAATCATGGCCCGCAGGGTCTCGCCCAGGTCGAAGTCCACCGTGCAGACCAGGTTGCCCACGTTCTCGATGATGAGGATGTCCACCTTGTCCAGGCCTATGGCGTCCACGGCCCGCTCAATCATGGCGCTTTCCAGATGGCACAGGCCGCCCGTGTTGATTTGCACGGCCAGGGCCCCTGCGTCCTTGACCTTGACCGCGTCCACGTCGGAAGCGATGTCGCCCTCGACGACACCGATGCGGTATCTATCCGAAAGGCCCTTGAGCAGGGCGAGGATGACCGAGGTCTTGCCCGAGCCGGGGCTTGACAGGAGATTAATCACATAGGTGCCCGACTGGGCGAAGCGCTCGCGCAGGCCGTCGGCCAGCCGGTCGTTCTTGGCCAAGATTGGGGTGCCCACTTGGATGGTCTGTGCCATATGCTGAAAAGCTCCCTTCATAAGGCGCCGCCGCGCGAGTTTTGTCCCGCGCGGCGTCCGTTTTCACTCCTTGGCGGGCTGACCTGCCCTTATATCTGCCTTCGGGCTGACGTCCTCGTCAGGCGCCTCGATGTCGAACGAGGCGATTTCCAGCTCGCGGCCCTGCTCCAGCAGGGTCTTGCCGCTCCCGCACTCAGGGCAGCGGGGGTGAAGGCGGTCGGCGTCGTATACGTTGCCGCACTCCATGCAGGCAAAGCGGGGCCTCACGCTCTCGACCTCGAGCTTGCAGCCCGCGACAATCGGGCCGCGCTCCTCGCAGACGGCGTCCCAGGCGAAGTCCAGGGCCTCGGGGACGATGTCGGACATCTCGCCGATGCGCAGGCGCACCAGGGTCACCCGGGAGGCGCCGTTCTGCCGGGCTAAGGGGATGATGGAGTCCATGACTCCCTCTGCGATCGAGAACTCGTGCATGGGTGGCGGCGCGCTCCCTTCTGGACCCGGTTAGTCCTTCTCGGACTCTTCCTCGTCCTCGTCGTCGGCGTCCTCGTCCTCCTCCTCGTCCTCCTCGATGTAGGTGCCCTCAGCCTTCTGCTTCTCGATGCGGCGGCGCAGGGCGATGCGGGCGACGAAGAGGGAGATCTCGTACATGCCGACCAAGGCGGCGAACATGAAGCCCATGGTGACGGGGCTCGCGTCAGGCGTGACCATGGCGCAGAAGACCAGCAGGACCACATAGATGGTGCGCCAGTTCTTGCGGAAGGTCTTGTAGGGCACGAGGTTGAAGACGACCAGGTAGAAGACGACCAGCGGGAGCTCGAAGGCCACGCCGAAGGCAAGGAGCAGGCCTAGGATGGCCTTGATGTAGTACTCGGCGTCGGGCAGGACGGTGCCGATGGCGTTGGACTCGCCGGTCATCCAGCCGAAAGCCGCGCCCAGGATAATCGTGTAGCAGAAGATGATGCCGAAGATGAAGAGGACGACGCCGACGGCCAGCGTGGGGACGACCCAGCGGCGCTCGTTGGGCTTGAGGGCCGGCAGGAAGAAGGCCAGCAGCTCCCATAGGACCAAAGGCGAGCAGACGGCCAGGGCCACGAAGATGGCTACGCGGAACCTGATGGAAAAGCCTCCCAGGGGCGTGGTGACGACCATGCCGGTCGACGAGTCGTCGCCCAGGCCGGCCAGGACCGACTGGGGCATGAAGTCGCGTACGGGGGCCGTGAGGAACTCGATGAGGGTGGGCGTGGCGAAGTACAGAACGATGGCCGTGGCGAAGAGCGAAGCGAGGATGATGGTCAGCCTGCGGCGAAGCTCGCCGAGGTGGTCCATCAGGGGCATGCGTGCGGGTCCGATAGGCATGTGGTCGTTCAGGCGAGCGCCTTAGGCGTCGGCCTGGTCCCCCTTTCCAGACTGATCGGACGCCGCAGGAGCGTCGCCGGGTGTCACCGTGACAGGAGTGAGCTCGTAGAGCTTGGCGGAGCGGGACGAGGTGCCCGCCTTCTTCTTGGAGTTGGCAGCCGTGCGGACGCGGGGCGCGTCGGGGGCGGGCTGAGCAGGGGCGTCGGCCGCGGCCTTAGCGACCTCGGCGGCGTGCTTCTCGGCCTCCAGACGGGCCTTCTTCTCGGCAAAGGTCTCGGACCTGCCCACGGGTTTCTCGGGGACAGCGGCCTTAGCGGCCTCGGTGGCAGTGTTGGTGCCGGCGGCCTTGGCCTGGGCCTCGGCGGCAAGGCGGGCTTTCTTCTCAGCGAAGGTCTCGGGCTTGGTGGCCGTGGAGCCGGTGACCTTCTTCTTGGGCCCCTCCTTTTTGGCAGGCTCCTTGACCGCCTCGTTGATGGGGTCGTAAATCTCGGTCTTGACCATCTTGTTCATCTGGTCCTGTGCCTGCTTAAACTGGCGCAGGGCGCGGCCGATGGTGCGGCCCATGGCGGGCAGACGGTCGGGGCCGAAGATAAGGAACCCGAACACCAAGATGATTACGAGCTCTGTTCCGCTGATTCCTAGCACGGCGGGGCCCTCCAACATTCCATACGAGCTAACTGTCCAACAGGTACACAGCATTTTGTCGTATACGAGTTGTTCTCTTACCCAAGAGGGGCGTTTGCCTATCGACGCCCCTGAAAAAGCACTGCGAGAGGGCTAGGCCCCAATGATGTCCTCGACGCCCAGCATGCCCAAGATGCGCGCCACGTTGGGGGAGACGTTGGTGGCCGACAGGGTCTTGCCGGCCTCCTTGGCCCTGCCCGCGCCGCCCACGAGCACGCCGATACCCGTGGAGTCGATATAGGGCACGTCCTTCAGGTCGACGGTAATCAGGGTGATGGCGCTGTCGGACAGAAGGGCGTCGAGGGCGTCGCGAACCTGAGCGGCGTTGCTCACGTCCACCTCGCCCTTGACCGTCACCGTGCCCCGGCTGGCCTCAACCGAGCTTTGCACATCGAGTTCCATATATGTCGTCCCCTTCCTCGGTCTGTCCCGGGATTGATTCCCTAGTCGTGAGAGCCGGCGGCGCTATCTGCCTCGTCGGTGGTTGCCACCTGCGACGACGCCGCTCCCCCAACCTCGCCATCGGCAGAAGCCGACCCGTCGGAAGCGGCCGACCCGTCGGCAGTCGAGGAGGAGGCGTCGAGGTAGGCGCTCAACGAGTATGCCTGATAGTAAGCATAGATGGCCAAATTGTAGGGGTCCAGCTGGTCCGCCGTCACGGCATTCTCAAAAGCCGTCACAGCCTCCTGGTAGCGGCCCTGGTCCTCGTAGAAGACACCCAAGTTGTACCAGGCGGGCGAGAAGGCGTCGTTGCCGGCCACGAACTCCTCGAGCAGCTCGATGGCCGCCTGCTCGTCGCCCGAGTAGTAGGTGGCGATGGCCAGGTCGACCGTCACGGCCTTGGACGCGTTCTGGGCCAGGTAGGCTTGGTAGTAAGGGATGGCAGCGGCGTAGGTCTGGCGGATGTGTTCGTCTGCGGCGTCGGAGTCGGAATCGGAGTCGGAGTCGGAGGAGGAGTCGGCGGCCAGGCTGCCCCGGGTGACGCCGTCCTCCTCGGCAGAGCTGGAGGAGGCCGCCAGCTTGGACGAGGCCTCGGAGATTTGGATGTCCTCGAGCATCTGCGCCCACTCCAGGTAGGTATTGCCCAGGTTGGCGGTGGCAAGCAGGCTCTGCGAGTCGGCTGCGAGGTCGGCCAGGTAGGAGTCGACCTTGGCCTGGTAGGTGGCGTCGACGTCCGCAGCGGTGCTCAGGCTGGAGGTCTCGGCGTCCTGCTGGTCCGTGTCCTGGTCCTGGCTGGTCGTGGTGCCGCAGCTGCTGAAGAATGGCAGCATGAGGCCGGCGACGAGAATCACCGCGAAGATGACGATGACCACTTTCATCCCAAAGGGGAGGTTGTCTTTGTCCATGTCCGGGCTGGTCCCTTCGATGCTGGTAGGCCGCGGCCGGCAGCCTGTTGACGCGTGATGTTCGGTGCGATTTTTAAAAGTACCACATGAGCCGAGGGACGCGCGCGGCGATTGTGTGCTGCGTGCGCCCCTCTTCAGACTAGTCCTGCAGGGCTTGCTCGTTGGCCGCGATGTAGGCGTCGATTGCGGCGCTGTTGATTGAGCCGTCGGCGTTGGTGAACTGGCTGAGGTCGGGATGGCCGCTGGGCAGGCCTATCTCCTCGTTGAGGTCGGCCTGGCCTGTGTCCGTGGCGGCGGAGGACGCGGCCTCGTCCTGGGCGGACTCCCCCATCTGCTCGTACTCGGTGTAGAGCTGGGTGATGCGGTTGCTCACCACGCCCAGGGCCGCCACGTAGCCTAGGCAGAAGCCGAGGGCGACGGCCACGACCACGATGCCGACTACCAGTTTGAAGGAAGGGGGCCGCCTGCCGGCCGAGGCACCCCCCTTGGTCGGGGCCGGCGTCTTGGCCGGGCGCCGCTGGGGCTGGCCGGGCGCCTTGCCCTCGCGCCCGTCCCTCTTGGGCTCGCGCTGGCTGGGCACAGGGGCCTGCGGGTTTTCCTGGCGCTGGGGCTGTGCGCCCTCCTCCTCAAAGAACTGGTCTGAGCTCGAAGCCATGGGCCTTGCCTCTCAGTCTGCCGGTTAGTCTTCCTCGCGCAGCTTG
Organism: uncultured Coriobacteriaceae bacterium; assembly: GCA_964510125.1. Taxonomy (GTDB): domain Bacteria; phylum Actinomycetota; class Coriobacteriia; order Coriobacteriales; family UMGS124; genus CAIFEU01. The sequence goes on along the minus strand of CAZEAF010000007.1, from coordinate 10,221 downwards.
GCGCGGGCGCGCTCCACGCCCTGCATGGCGCGCTTAATCTCGCGGGCGTCATAGCCGGGCACCACCGAGAAGGGGTCCTGGGCGTCGTAGACCACCTTACCGCCAATCATGGTCATAAGGACGTTGTCGCGGTCGGAGGTGTGGATGACGGCCGAGTTGGGGTAGAGCGTGGGCACCTGGCGGGACTGGGACAGGTCAACGGCCACGATGTCGGCGTACTTGTCCGGCTCCAGGGTGCCGACGACGTCGTCCATGCGCAGGGCGCGGGCGCTGTCGATGGTTGCCATGCGGACCATGGCCGGGCCGGTGATGAAGCCGCCCCTGCCGTTGGTGGCACGCTGGACCAGCATGGCGAAGCGCATCTCCTGGATGGGGTCGATTGAGTCGCAGGCGGCCGAGGAACCGGTGCCCAGGCCGACGATGACGCCCTCTTGCTGCATCTTGATGATGGGGGCCACGCCCATGCCCAGCTTGGCATTCTCACGCGGGCAGACGCAGACGCGCACGTCGCGCTCGGCCAGGGCCTCGATGTCGGCGTCGTCGACCTTGACGCACTGGATGGCCAAGACGTTGGGGCAGTCGAGGATGTTCCAGTTCAAGGCGTATCTCACCGGCGAGACGCCCGTGGGCATGAGGGCCGGCGACTGGAGCCTCTGCAGGGCGGCGTCGTCCTCGCCGGGCGAGAAGGGCGTGTAGCCGTAGCGGATGAAGTTGTACTCCTCCTGGGTGCCGGCCATGTCCACGCAGACCGGGATGCCCGTCTCGGCGGCGTAGCCCGCCACGGCTCCCAGCATCTCGGGGTGGTTGAGATACAGGCCGCGGGTGGCGATACCGAAGTGGTGGAGCTGGGTCAGGGCGGCGTCGGCCTTCCAGGAGGCGATGTCGTTCACGGCGCGCTCGAGCTCGGGTTCGATTTCGTCGCGGGTGCGGGCGCCCACCTCACGGTAGACGATGGACCGCAGGCCAAAGTTGCGGATGGCCTCGATGGAGGCGCCGGTGTGGGTCACGTCGGCGACGGTGGTAATGCCCGAGCTCACGGCCTCGTAGGCGCCCAGGACGGCGGCGTTCTCCCAGTCCTTGAGGTCCAGCTGGGCCGCCTTGCCCAGGATGAAGGATCGCCAGGACACATAGGGGGCGTCGTTGGTGATGCCGCGCATGACGGCGTACTCCAGGCGGGTGTGGCAGTCGACGAAGCCGGGCATGAGGGCGGCCAGGCCGAAGTCGCGGACTTCCTCGTCGGGATAGGAACGGCGCAGCTCGCAGGCATAGCCCACGTCGGCGATGCGCCCGTCGCGCACCAGCACGGCACCGTCCTCGATATGCTCGTCGGTCACGCCGGTGATAACGTAGCGAGCGGTCAGCAGCATGTGAGCCTCCTAGCGGATGATGGGCCTTACGGCCTAGACAGCCTTTGCCCGGTAGATTGTTGCGATGCCACCCGAGCACAAATCATAGGAAACGTCGCCGAAGCCCGCGGCCTCAAGTTCGCCGACGACCACGGACTGCGGGGGGAACTCACGGATGGAGCTCACCAGGTAGTCGAAGCCGGGCCGGTCGTGGGTAAGGGCGCCGCCCACAAAGGGGATGACGTGTCCCAGGTACACATTATAGATAGTGCGCCAAGCAGGGTTTTTGGGTGTGGAGAATTCAAGGGCCACGTAGGTGCCGCCCTTGCGCAGGACCCGGCGGGCCTCCCGCATGGACAGCTGTCGGTCGGTAAAGTTGCGTAGGCCGTACGCCACTGTGTAGACGTCGAAGGAAGCGTCCGGGTAGGGCAGGTCCAGGGCATCGGCCACCCTGGTGCGCACGGGCACCCCCCGGGCGGCGCCGGCGGCTATATGCTCGTCGGCCACGTCGAGCATCTCCTTGGTGAAGTCGGTGAGCTCGATTGAGGCGGGCGGGCAGACTCGGACCAGCTCGAAGGACACGTCGCCTGTGCCGCCAGCCACGTCGATGACGGCGTCGGTGGGCTTGCAGGCGGCTGTCTTGGCCACACGGCGCAGCCAAGCCCGGTAGATGCCCAGGCTGGACAAGGCGTTGAAGGTCTCGTAGCGGCGGGCTATCTGGCGGAATATGTCGTTGACCCTGGCGGCCTTGTCGGCGTCGGCCTCAATGGCGTCTCCGCCCCCGCCCTGCCGGTAACCGTCCTTGTCGGCCGCCACTTAGCGCCCCTCCCGGGCCTTGCGCTCGGCGCGGGCGGCGGCCAGTTTGACGCAGGTCACGAAGACCCCCAAGGCCTGGTCGAGCTCCTCCAGGTTGGGGTAGGAGGGGGCGATGCGGATGTTGGTGTCGTTCACGTCGTCGTGGTAGGGCCAGGTGGCACCGGCATCGGTCAGCGTGACGCCGCACTCCTTGGCCAGTCGGACGGTCTCCTTGGCCGTGCCGGGCAGACCGTCGAAGGAGACGAAGTAGCCGCCACGGGGGTTGGTCCAGGTGCCCACGCCTAGGCCGCCCAGGCCCTCGGACAGGCGCCGCTGCACCAGCTCGAAGCGGGGGCGCAGAATCTGGGCCTGGAGTCTCATGTGAGCGTGCAGGCCCTCAATGTCGCCGAGGAAGCGCACGTGGCGGAGCTGGTTGACCTTGTCGTGGCCAATCGTCTGCACGGTGAGGGTCCGCTTAAGGTCCTCCAGGTTGGCAGGAGATGCGGCCATGGCCGAGATGCCGGCTCCGGCGAAGGTTATCTTGGAGGTGGAGCAGAACTCGTAGACCAGGTCGGGGTTTCCGGCTTTGTCGCACTCGTCGAAGATGTTGAGCAGGACGGGGTGGTCGTCATAGAGATGGTGCTCGCAGTAGGCGTTGTCCCAGAAGACGCGAAAGTCGGGGGCGGCAGGCCTGAGGCGGGCCATACGGCGCACGACCTCGTCGGAAAAGACGATGCCCGTGGGGTTGGAGTACATGGGGACGCACCAGATACCCTTGACCGTGGGGTCGGCCACCAGCCCCTCGACGGCGTCCATGTCGGGGCCGTCCCCCTCCATCGGCACCGTAATCAGCTCGAAGCCGAAGGTCTCGGTGATGGCGAAGTGGCGGTCATAGCCAGGCACGGGGCAAATCCACTTGAGAGGCTCGGCCGGGTGGTGGGCCTGCTGGAGGAGCATGGGCTCGTTGCCGCACACGCCCAGGGACATGGCATGGGACACCGCGTCGAACATGAGATTGAGGCTGCTCTCCCCGCCCACAAAGACCCGGTCGGCCGGGACGCCGAGGACCTGGCCGAAGAGCCGGCGGGCCTCGGGAATGCCCATGAGCTGGCCGTAGTTGCGGCAGTCGGTGCCGTCTTCGGCAATCAGGTCTGACTTGGAGTCGAGGGTGTCGAGCAGGGGCATGGAGAGGTCGAGCTGCTCGGGGCAGGGCTTGCCGCGGGCCATGTTGAGCGAGAGTCCCTTGGCGCGGACCTCGCGCACCTCGTCTTCGAGCTGGGTAATTTCTTGGGAGAGCGCTCGGTCATCGAGCTTTGCGAGGTAGGACATCGCATACCTTTCGTCGGACGTGTTAAGCGCGGCGCCTTTTGCTGGCGCGCCTGGGAGTTACGTGCCAAGCACGGCACCTCTGGCTGGCGCGCCTAGGCGTTTATTATGCGCGTCCCCACCTCCCCCTGGGCACCGGCAATGCCAGGGCGTAGAGTGTCCTCATCGAATGTTCGCGTTCACCGGATGCGGCAACGCCCGGCGCGCGACCGCAGAAAGGCCGGTGACCCATGGCACGCACGTCCCCCGAGTCCTGCCCCGCCTGGGAGCCCGCTCAGGACGACGGAAGCCCGACCGAGCTCCAATCCCTTGTGGACGCCGCCTTTGCCCAGGCCAGGCACGTCAGTAACCTTGACCTGATCGGCCAGGCCGACATCCACGACGCCGACGATATGACCCGCGAGGTGGTCGACCTCCTCCCCTCAGGCTCCTACACCCACGCCCAGCTGGCCTCCCAGCTCAACTCCATCATCACCGCCCACGGCTGGGCCGACCAGGTGGGCACGGTCCGCTAGGGTGGCGCGGGGCAACCCGGCGCGACCTCCCGGGACAGCCGAAGGCGGGCTGGGGTCCCCGGCTCCCGCCCGGGCGGCCTCCTCACCGAGCGGCGCCCTCGCTGGCAAGCAGGAGAATCCCAGTCTTGGTGTCCTCGCACAAATCGGCCCTGGGGTTGGCGACTATAGCCCGAGCCAGCCAGAAGTCGCCCGCGCAGCCCGAGGCATGCAGGCCGAAGAGGCACCAGGCCAAAAGGGGCGCCCCCGCTGCTAGGCCGATGGCCAGGTAGGCCGAGGAGAGCACCACGAAGGGCGCGAGGAGGATGGCATAGAAGGACCTGCGGCCAAAGCGCACGCCCGGGCAGCTGGCGTAGAGCATGCCCTGAGCCGCACCAAAGACCACATGGGTCCCTGCGCCACCCAGCAGCTTGAAGGCCGCCCCGTGGACCAGCTCGTGGACGGGCAGGCTGACCAGGTAGCCGAGGACCAAGGCCAGCACAAAGGCCCAGACGACCCGAGGCCTGGCTGCCGGGACCAAGGCGGCCAGGGCGACCGCCGCCGCGAGGCAAGCCCCCAGCAGGGCTAGGGACAGGCGGGCGATGCCCCGTTGCTGGCCCTCGTCTCCCAACACATCCACCTTGGCGACCACGCGCATGTGCGGTGCCCCCTTCGAATCCACACGCTTTCCCCTCACTGCGTGCGATAATGTTCGCCAAACAGCATCCTCGCACCTCAAAGACTACACCAAGGAGCTCAGATGTCTGACGCCATGCCTGCATCCCCGACCGGCACCCCCGTCTGGCCAAAGCGCGCCATCGTGACTGGCGGCATGCCCTACGGCAACAAGGACCTGCACTTCGGCCATATCAGCGGCGTGTTCGTCCCGGCCGACTTCTACGCCCGCTTCCTGCGCGACCGCATCGGCGCCGCCAACGTGGCCTTCATCTCCGCCACCGACTGCTACGGCTCGCCCATCATGGAGGGCCACCGCAAATTGGTGGAGCAGGGGGGCTACGCGGGCACCATCGAGGACTACGTCCAGGCCAACCACGAAAAGCAGGCTGACGCCTTGGCCTCCTACGACATTTCGCTCGACATCTTTGCCGGCAGCGCCCTTGAGCCCGAGCGCCACTGCCACGACGCCCTCACGGCCCAGGTCATCAACCGCCTCTACGAGCGCGGCTTCCTCAAGCTCCGCCAGACCAAGCAGTTCTACGACCCCCAGGCCCAGACCTACCTGAACGGCCGTCAGGTCCAGGGCTTCTGCCCGGTCGACGGCTGCAAGTCCGAGAAGGCCTACGCCGACGAGTGCGACCTGGGCCACCAGTTCGAGCCTGAGGACCTCATCCGCCCCGTTTCCCAGCTCACCGGCTGCACGCCCGAACTGCGCCCTGTGAGCAACTGGTACTTCGACCTGCCTGCCTTCCGCGACTTCATCGCCGGCGAGGTAGAGCGGGAGAAAGCCGACGGCCGCCTGCGTCCCATCGTCCCCTCCACGGTGGCCGAATGGCTCATGCCGCCCGTCATCTACATCCAGAACACCCTGCGTCAGGACTACGAGGCTGTGGCCGGCCGGCTGCCCGCCCACGAGGTGTCCGAAGTCCTGTCCAAACCCTCCTTCGCCCTGACCTTCCAGACCTGGGAGGACCGCGACAGGGCCCATGAGGTCCTAGCCGACGCGGGCGTGCGCGTGCGCACCGGCAAGACCCTCCTGCCCTTCCGCATCACCGGCAACATCGACTGGGGCGTGCCTGCTCCCGTCATCGAGGGCCAGGAGGGCCTCACGACCTGGTGCTGGCCCGAGTCCCTCTGGGCGCCCATCGCCATCACGCAGGCCCTGCTGGAGGAGGACGCCAAGAGCGGCCGGCCCCGCTTCTCCTCCGACGACTGGCGCGACTGGTGGTGCTCCGAAGACGCCGTCCAGTACCAATTCATCGGCCAGGACAACATCTACTTCTACTGCGTGGCCCAGCCAGCCATGTGGGAGGCCCTGGGATGGGGCCTGGACCAGAGCGTGGCCATCGCAAACTACCACATCCTCTTCATGGGCAAAAAGGCCTCCAGCTCCGGCGCGGTCAAGCCGCCCATGGCCCGTGACCTGCTCCAGTGGTACACGCCCGAGCAGCTGCGCGCCCACTGGCTGGCCCTGGACCTGGGCAGCAAGCCGGTGAGCTTCTCGCCCAAGCCCTTGGACCCCAAGGCCAAGGACAACCCTGCCGCTGTCGACCCCGTCCTCAAGGAGTCGGCCCTGCTCACCAACGTCTTCAACCGCCTGGCCCGGTCCTGCTTCTACGGGGCGGCCAACTCCTGCGGGGGCAGGATTCCCGCCGGGGCCCCCTCGGCCGAAGTCGTCGACGAGTGCGCCGCGGCTCTGGGCGAATACGAGCTCCATATGTACGCCACTGAGTTCCCGGCGGCTCTGCGCGTGGCCGAGGACCTTATCCGCGGTGCCAACAAGCGCTGGAGCGATGCCAGCAAGGCGGCTAAAAACGCCGGTGACGACCAGGCCTACGTGGCAGCCCTGCGCGACGCCTTCCACGAGCTCAGGTGCGCCGCCCTCCTCATGCATCCCGCCGTGCCCCGGGGCTGCGAGCGCATCCGCGAGCACTTCGCCTTCCCCGAGGACCTCTTCTTCTCCTGGGACAAGGCCGGGCTAACCCTCGACGAGCTGACCCAGGCCGCCGGTGAGGAGGCGGGCAGCCACGCCGTGGTCGAGCTGCCGCCCCATTACGACTTCTTCGAGAAACACCCCAGCCAGGTCAAGGACCGCGACCGCGCGTAGAGGGAAGGCGGCCCGCACGAGGACGGCCACAGGACGCCCCGGAGCCCATCCGCAGCCCCCGGGGCGTCTTTTTGCGTCTTTGTGTGTGAAGAATGGCGCCCGTCCGCGCATTCTCGCCAAGTGTGGTCTATCGGCTCTGCTAGAGTGACCGGCAAAACCACGACCAGCCCGGCACCGAGACGAGAAGGAGGGCGTCGGATGCGCGCGTACAACTTCAACGCAGGACCTGCCGCCCTGCCCGAGGCGGTGCTCAGGACCGCGGCGGCCGAGATGCTCGACTGGCACGGCTGCGGCATGTCCGTCATGGAGATGAGCCACCGCAGCCCCGAGTTCACGCAGATCATCGAGGGGGCCGAGGCCGGCATCCGCCAGCTGCTGGGCATCCCCGAGAACTACCGTGTCCTCTTCATGCAGGGCGGCGGCACCGGCCAGTTCGCAGCTGTGGCCATGAACCTCATGCACCATGGCGTGGCCGACTACCTGGTGAGCGGCCGTTGGTCCATGCTGGCCCAGCGCGAGGCCGCCAAATACGGCGACGCCCGCGTCATCGCCTCCTCCGAGGCCGACGGCTTCTCTTACACGCCCGACTGCTCCAATTTGGCGGTCGACCCCGAGGCCGACTACGTCTATATCTGCGCTAATGAGACCGTGAACGGCACCCGCTACACCAGTGTGCCCGACACCCACGGCACTCCCCTGGTGGCCGACGTGTCCTCCTGCTTCCTGTCCGAACCCATGGACGTGGCCGCTTACGGCCTCATCTATGGCGGCGTGCAGAAGAACGTGGGCCCTGCCGGCGTCACCATCGTCATCATCCGCGACGACCTGGTGGCCGACGCCCCCGCCTTTGCCCAGACCCCCCTGGTGCTGGACTATGCGACCACGGCCAAGAAGAAGTCGCTCTACAACACCCCCGCCTGCTGGAACATCTACATCTGCGGCCTGGTCTTCGACTGGCTGCGGGAGCAGGGGGGCCTCGAGGAGGTCGGCCGTCGCAACCGGGCCAAGGCCGCTGCCCTCTACGACTATCTCGACGCCAGCCAGCTCTTCCGCGGCTATGCCCGCAAGGACAGCCGGTCCATCATGAACGTGACCTTCACCACGGGCGACGCCGACACCGATGCCGCCTTCATCGCCGCCACCAAAGAGGCCGGCCTCGTGGGCATCAAGGGTCACCGCAGCCAGGGTGGCATGCGGGCCTCGATTTACAACGCCGTCTCGCTGGAGGCCGTCCAGACCCTGGTCGGGTGCATGGACCGCTTCGAGTCCGCTTGGCGCAGCTCGTCCAGCTCCTCCTCGTCTTCCGCGTCGTCTATCTAGCCGGCGCACGGACGGACGTGCCGGGCCTCGCGGGGCTGCGCACGCCGTCACCAATCGCCCGAGCGTCGGCACACCCAAGCTTCCCGCCCAATGACAGCCAATCAGGTATCACGGAGGCAAACCATGCGCGCCATCACCACCATCGACAACATCACCAAGGACGGCTTCACCGAGTTCGGCGAGGGCTTCCGCTACACCGCCGACATCGACGAGGCCGACGGCCTGATCATCCGCAGCTCGAGCATGCACGAGATGCACCTGCCCCGCAACATCCGCGCGGTGGCCCGTGCCGGCGCCGGCTTCAACAACATCCCGGTCGAGCGCTTCGCCAAGGAGGGCATCGTCGTCTTCAACACCCCCGGCGCCAACTCCAACGCCGTCAAGGAGCTCATGGTCTGCCTCTTCATTCTGGCCTCGCGCGGCGTCTTGGGCGGCATCGAGTGGTGCCGTGAGCACGAGGACGACCCCGACGTGTACCGCAACGCCGAGAAGGCCAAGAAGGCCTTTGTGGGCCAGGAGATTAAGGGGCGCACGGTGGGCATCGTGGGCCTGGGCAACGTGGGCTCCAAGGTGGCGAACTCCCTGGTCGACCTGGGCATGACGGTCTACGGCTACGACCCCTACATCGCCGTCAAGGACGCCTGGCAACTCTCGCGAGACGTCCATCGCGTCAACGACCTGGACGACCTCTGCCGCAAGAGCGAGTACCTGACCCTGCACGTGCCCTCCAAGGAGGACACCATCCACATGATTGGGGCCAAGCAGCTGGAGGAGCTGCCCGACGGCGCGGTCCTCTTCAACTACTCGCGCGAGACCATCATCGACGAGCCAGCCGTCGACGCCGCCCTGCGCTCGGGCAAGCTGCGCGAGTTCCTAACCGACTTCGCCACCCCCGGCGTGCTTAAGATGCCCAACACCATCGTGACCCCCCACACGGGCGCCGGCACGGGCGAGGCCGAGCGCAACTGCGCCGAGATGGCCCTGAGCCAGCTCAAGGACTATCTTGAGAACGGCAACATCACCAACTCGGTCAACTACCCTCCCGTCAACATGGGCGTCCTGCGCACCGCCCAGCGCATCGTGGCCCTGCACGCCAACATCCCCAACATGATTGGCCAAATCACGTCAATCCTGGCCGGCGAGAACAACAACATCTCCCGCATGGCCAACGACGCCGCAGGTGAGAACGCGGTGACCGTCGTAGACTTGGACCAGCCCATCTCCGAAGAGGTCTATCAGCGCATAGCCGCCATCGAAGGCATGTACCGCGTCCGCACCATCGACAAGGAGTAGGGCGGCATGGAAATCGTCTGCCTCGACCTCGAGGGCACCCTGGCCCCCGAGCTGTGGATTGAAATTGCCCAGGCTACCGGTATCAGGGAGCTGGAGCTCACGACCCGCGACGAGCCCGACTTCGCCAAGCTCATGGACCTGCGCATGTCCGCCATGCGCGAGCACGGCCTGTCCCTGCCCAAGCTCCAGGGCATCATCGCCCGGGTCGAGCCCCTGCCAGGCGCCCGTGACTTCCTGGACCGGCTGCGCCGGAAGACCCAGGCCATCATCGTGAGCGACACCTTCGAGCAGTTTGCCGAGCCCCTCCTGCCCAAGCTGGGCAGCCCCACCATCCTGTGCGGCAGGTTCGACTGCGACGGGAGGGGTATGGTCTGCGGCTGGCACATGCGGGCGCCCAAGCTGGACACGGTCCGGGCCTTTCAGTCCATCGGCTACCAGACCATAGCCGCGGGTGACAGCCACAACGACCTAGACATGATTCGGGCCAGCAAGGCGGGCTTTCTCATCCACGCCCCCCAGGCAATCAGGCAGGCCAACCCCGACATCCAAGCTGTGGAGGACTACCCCCGGCTTCTGGCCGCCATCGAGGCTGTCCTCTAGGGCCGGGCGGGCGTTTCCAGGCACGTGCGAGACCGAGGCGGGCCGCCCTCTTGAGCAGGGCGACCCGCCTCGGTCTGTCTATCTATTGTCCGGCCAGGTCCTCTGCCCCAGGTCTACCGTCAGGGCGCGGCTGCCGTTGCTGGGCTGCAATGCCCTTGTTATAATGAGAGTAGGGTCTATCCAACATACTGAGATAAAGGAGGAACGGTAATATACGCCTTTCTTTATCGCAGAAGTCTTTTAGTTTAATTGGAATTGAGGTCTG
>CAZEAF010000006.1:44450-46326 GCA_964510125.1 uncultured Coriobacteriaceae bacterium | reverse complement strand
GTCTATTACCCCAGCTGTGTGAGACGCCGTCCCGCAATCGTCCCGCGCCATTTGGCGCGGGAAAGCCCAAAAAGTACCCCGCGGGGGCAATTGCCCAAACCCGCCACCAGCCCCAAGATGCGACACGTAAGCGCAAGGGGCGCGCACTCGCGCGTCCCAACGCCAACCGAGGAAAGGAATCACATGGACGCTCGTATCTCCCGTCGTTCGTTCATCGCTGCCGCCGGCGCGGTCGCCGCCACCGCCGCCGCAGCCAGCACCCTGGCCGGCACCTCCGAGGCCCAGGCCCAGGACTTCCTGACCGCCGAGACCCCCGACTGGCTGGGTACCGCCCCCGAGATTGCCGAGTCCGATATCACCGAGACCGTCGAGACCGAGGTCCTCATCGCCGGCTTCGGCACCGGCGGCACCCCCTGCGCCCTCTCCAGCGCCCAGGCCGGCAACAAGACCCTGGTCATCGAGCGCGACGCCCAGGACATGATCCAGCAGATCCGCGAGGACCTCGGCTCCATCAACTCCACCCTGCAGAAGGAGTCCTTCAAAGACTTCCCCGAGTTCGAGATCGACGAGAAGGACGCCGTCGAGGAAATCGTCCGCTACGCCAACGGCTACGCCAACTACGACCTGATCAAGATATGGGCCGAGAAGTCGGGCGAGGTCATCGACTGGGTCCAGAAGAACACCGAGGCCACCGGCAAGATTGCCTTCGAGTTTGAGGGCGGCGTCGGCGACCCCGAGAGCACCTATCGCGCCTTCGCCACGGGCCACAGCCCGCACCTGACCGACCAGGCCGGCGAGGACGAGTCCTACTCCAGCATCCTGCGTGGCCTGGCTGTCGAGGCCGGCGCCGAGGTCCGCTACCAGACCCCGCTGGTCAAGCTCGAGCAGGACGAGTCCGGCCGCGTGACCGGCGCCATCGCCCAGGACAGCTCCGACGGCCACTACGTCCGCATCAACGCCTCCAAGGGCGTCGTCTTGGCCACCGGCGGCTACCTCACCAACACAGCCATGATGCAGGCCCTGCAGCCCGAGGTTATGGACTCCCGTATCCTGACCACCAGCGGCTCCACCGACGACGGCTCGGGCATCAAAGCCGGCATGTGGCTGGGCGCCCGCAAGGACCCGATTGGCACCTCCATCGTCTTCAACCGCTGCTGCGTCATGCCCGACGAGGTCGCCGGCAACAACGTGGTGGGCCGCTGGTTCTGGTTCGGCGAGCAGCCCTTCCTCAAGGTCAACCTCAACGGCGAGCGCTTCTGCAACGAGTCCGGCCCCTACGACTACATGGTGCACAGCGCCTGGCTGCAGCCCCAGCACACCTACGTGGACATCTGGGACGACGCCGCCAAGGAGAAGGCCGAGGCCATGAACGAGGTCGGTTGCTGCCGCCTGTTCCCCTTCGACAACGGCGCCCAGAACAACATCGCCTTTGACGTGGTGTGGGACAGGATGAACCAGGGCCTCATCGACGACGGCTACATCCAGGTCGCCGACACCATCGAGGAGCTGGCCGAGAAGCTCAACATCCCGGCTGACAACCTGGCGGCGACTGTCGAAAAGTACAACGGCTACTGCGACGCCGGCGAGGACCCCGACTACTGGAAGGAGCCCTACCGCCTGACCAAGCTGGACACCCCGCCCTACTACGGCGTGCGTACCGGCTGCTGGCACCTGGCCACCTTCGACGGCTTGCTAATCGACACCAACATGCGCGTCCTTGACCAGGACAACAAGCCGATTGAGGGCCTCTACGCCATCGGCGATTGCTCGGGCGGCTTCTTCTGCGTCAGCTACCCCAACCTCTTCACGGGCCTGGCATGCGGCCGCACCACGACCGAGGGCTACCTGGTGGGTCAGCAGCTGGCCGAGTAGGCGC
>CAZEAF010000006.1:42777-44350 GCA_964510125.1 uncultured Coriobacteriaceae bacterium | reverse complement strand
GTCGCGAGAGGCGGCTCGGGCGTGTTTAGAAACATCGTCGAGTCGGCGCTTTCCGAACCCTGAGGGCCGAGACCTTCCAGTCGTTCAAGTATGCTGGTGCCGTGTGGGCGACATATGCGCCTGCACGGCACCTTTCGCATGGGCGGGAAGAGGAGGCCATGGTCATGGGAGACGAAGGGGGCTCGGTGGGGGCCGGCGGCAGGCCAAGTACGAGCGCCCTGCTGTCCCAGACCCTGACCTCGCGGGCATCCTGGCAGGTCATCGTTGGCGTTGCCCTTTCCTACTACAGCATCTACCTCATGAACAGCGCCCTTTTCCCCATGTTCGACGGAGTGCTCACCTACACCCGCGACATATCCATCCTCTTTGAGGCTGCCGTCATGAGCGGCCTGGTCGTCATCGGCCTCTCCTTTCCGCGCCTGGCCCGGCCCCTGCTCTTCGACAGCTTGACCCTTGTCCTCATCGTCGCAGGCGGCGCCCTTATGGCGGCGGGTCTTGCTCTGGGGGCGCCCGTGCCCCTCGTGGTGGGGGCCTGCCTGGCGGTGACGGCTCGCGGCTGGTCGTCTGTGGAGGTCCTGCTGGCGGCCACCAGGCTCCCGGTTGCCAGCATATCCGTCTGCCTTTTGTCAGGCGGCGCAATCGGCTACGCCCTGCAGTCGGTCCCGATGCCCCCGGCCTTGGGCGCTGTGCTCGGCATCGCCCTTCTGCCCCTGGCCATGATGGCCCTGTGCGCGCCCGCCGCCCGCCGGGCAATCGACCAGACGGCGGCCTCGGCCCCCATCGTCGACCTGTCGGTGACCCGGCCCGCCTCCTTCCTGCCCCTCACCGACCACGTCTACACCTTCCAGTTCGTCATGTACCTGGCCTTTGGCTTCGCCCTGCGCTTTGGCGAGCAGGAGGGGAGCCCCGCCTTCGGGGTCCTGTTGGTCGGGGCGGCCGTGGTGGCCCTTCTGGCCGTCAGTCTGGCGCGCGGGGGCGACATGCCCCTCGACGGCCTCTACAGCCTGTGCGTCCTTTTGCTCCTGGCGGGCTTTTTGCTGGTCGTGGCCCAGGTGGCCCAGGCGGCCTGGAAGGCGAACACCCTGCTGATGGTGGTCAGCGCCCTGTGCGGCCTGCTAATCAACTACACCCTGGTGCGGCTGGCAGTGCGCAACCCCGTGGCCGCCCTGCCCATCATGTGCTGGGGCAGCGTCATGTCGTCCGCGGGCACGACCATCGGCGCCCTAGCGGGTTCCGTGGGCAACGCTTGGCTGGAAGCCGGCCGGCAAGACGCCGTCTCCTATCTGGCGGGGGCTGTCTGCCTGGCCATCATGGCCTACCAGATTTTCGCCCTGCACGGCTACAGCTTCCGCGCAACCATCAGGGGTGTGGAGCCCCTACCCGTGGAGGGAATCCCGCCGGCCATCACCGCGGGCGAGGACTTCTCGGTCGTGTGCTCCGAGCTGGGGACGCGTTACGGTCTCACCCGCCGCGAGCAGGAGGTTTTTGAGATGCTGGCCCGCGGGCGCGACCGCGAGCGGGTCGAGGGGGTCCTCGGGGTCTCCCGCAACACGGTCAAGGCCCACGTCAAGCA
>CAZEAF010000006.1:40972-42677 GCA_964510125.1 uncultured Coriobacteriaceae bacterium | reverse complement strand
AGGTGGCCAGCGCTTGGGTGTATCATGAAATCCCGTTAATCCGCAAAACGTCGCGAGAAAGACGGGGCTCCTTTATGACAAAGCATGTGTTTGTGACCGGCGGCGTTGTGTCGTCTCTGGGCAAGGGCATCACGGCAGCCTCGCTCGGGCGTCTTCTCAAGTCGCGCGGCTACAAGGTCACCATGCAGAAGATGGACCCCTACCTCAACGTCGACCCCGGCACCATGAGCCCCTTCCAGCACGGCGAGGTCTTCGTCACCGACGACGGCTATGAGAGCGACCTCGACCTGGGCCACTACGAGCGCTTCATCGACGAGAGCCTGCGCCGCGACTCCAACGTCACCCAGGGCTCCGTCTACCAGACCCTCATCAACCGCGAGCGCCACGGCGACTTTTTGGGCGGAACGGTGCAGGTCATCCCCCATGTGACCGACGAGATTAAGGCCCGCATCCACCGTCTGGCCGACCAGACCCAGGCCGATGTCATCATCACCGAGATTGGCGGCACCATCGGCGATATCGAGTCCCAGCCCTTCATCGAGGCCATCCGCCAGTTCCGCAAGGAGGCCGGCCCCGAGAACGTCTGCTACATCCACGTGTCCCTGCTGCCCTACATCTCGGCCTCGCACGAACTCAAGACCAAGCCCACCCAGCACTCGGTCAAGGAGCTGCGCAGCCTGGGCATCTCGCCCGACATCATCGTCCTGCGCACCGACCGCGACGTGGAGGAGAGCATCTGCCACAAGGTTGCCTCCTTCTGCGACGTGGACCCCGACGCCGTGTTTGTGAACACCAACTTCCCCTCCATCTACCAGGTGCCGCCGGTCTTGGCCGAGCAGGGCTTTGACCTCAAGGTCTGCGAGCGCCTGGGCCTTGACCCTCGCACGAGCGACATGAGCGCCTGGCACAGGTTCCTGGCCGATATGGACGCCTGCACGGGCGAGGTCAAGATTAAGGTCGTGGGCAAGTACACCGCCCTGCCCGACGCCTACCTGTCGATTATCGAGTCCCTGCACCACGCGGGCGTGGCCAACAAGTCCCACGTGGACATCGAGCTGGTGGACGGGTCCAAGCTCACGGAGGGCAACGCCGACCAGGTCCTGGGCGAGGCCGACGGCATCCTGGTACCCGGCGGGTTCGGCGTGCGCGGCCTGGAGGGCAAGATGCTGGCCGCCCGCTACGCCCGCGAGCACAGCCTGCCTTACCTGGGCATCTGCCTGGGCATGCAGACCGCCGTGTGCGAGTTCGCCCGTGACGTCCTGGGCTGGGCCGACGCCAACTCCACCGAGTTCGACGAGGCCAGCTCCCACCCGGTTATCGACCTCATGCCCGACCAGGTCCATATCCACGACAAGGGCGGCACCATGCGTCTGGGCGCCTACCCTTGCAAGCTGGTTCCCGGCACCCTGGCAGCCGAGGCCTACGGAACCGACCTGGTGAGCGAGCGCCATCGCCACCGCTTCGAGTTCAACAACACTTTCCGTAAGGAGCTTCAAGAGGCCGGCCTGGTCGTCTCCGGCACCTCGCCCGACGAGAACCTGGTCGAGATTGTGGAGCTGCCGCGCGACGTCAACCCCTGGTTCGTGGCCGGCCAGTTCCACCCTGAGTTCAAGAGCCGTCCCGGCAAGCCCCACCCCCTCTTCCGCGACTTTGTAGCCGCCGCCAAGCGCCAGGCCGAGTCGGGCGACGCCCGCTAGGCGCACCC
>CAZEAF010000006.1:37514-40872 GCA_964510125.1 uncultured Coriobacteriaceae bacterium | reverse complement strand
CGCCCCGTCTTCCCCAGACCGGGAGGCGGCGGCGCTCGCGCCCCTTTTGCGCGACCTGGACTCCTACCTATCCTACCTGCGCGTTGAGCGGGGCTCCTCGGAGAACACCATAGCTGCCTACGGCCGTGACCTGCGGCGTTGGTGTACCTGGCTGGTGCGCGACCGCCACGTGGCCAGCCTGCGCGATGTGTCCCGGCAGGATGTGGAGGACCACGCCGCCTGGCTCAAGCTGGACGGCCGCGCCCCCTCCAGCGTTGAGCGGGCCGTCAGCGCCATCAAGGGTCTGCACCGCTTCCTCTTCTCCGAGGGAATCTCGGCCAGCCTGCCCACCTCCGACGTTCGCCTGCCCAAGAAGCCCGACCGCCTGCCCGACGTCATCTCCATCGAACAGGCCCAGGACCTGCTCGACCAGCCCTTCCCCGAGACGCCCGCCGGCGAGCGTGACCACTGCATGCTGGAGGTCCTCTACGGCTGCGGCCTGCGCGTGAGCGAGCTCTGCAACCTGGACCAGGCCCGGGTCTACCTGGACGAGGGCTTTGTGCGGGTCATCGGCAAGGGGGACAAGGAGCGGCTGGTCCCCTTGGTGGGCACGGCGAGAAAGTGCCTTTCCGCCTACCTGTCCGGCGCCCGGCTGGAGCTCGTCTCCGCAGCCAAACGGCCAAGCCCCGATGCGGCTGACGCTGTTTTTCCTAACGAGCGGGGCGGGCGAATCTCTCGGCAGAGCGTCTACCGAATCGTCGAGCACTACGGGGCGGCCGTGGGCATTGCCGGCCTGCACCCCCACACCCTGCGCCACTCCTTTGCTACCCACATGCTGTCCGGCGGGGCCGACCTGCGCGTCGTCCAGGAAATCCTGGGCCATGCTGACATCTCCACCACCCAGATTTACACCCATGTGGACCGCGAGCACATCCGCGAGGAGTACACCTTGGCCCACCCACGGGCCCACGCCGCCGCCCGCGCCAAGCAGGGCTGATTCCGCGGCCCCGGCAGCCGCTTCCGCGCCAGGCCGGGCCCCACCCCACCCCACCCTGTCCCGCCGCGCGCCCCCGCTTGCCGTTTTTTGTGGAGAAACTGCCAAGTTTCCTGCTACCCGCCCGAGGTTCTCGCCGTCTGACGGGGCCTTCGCCTGTCCCTCTTCCGGCGCCCTCGCCGCCTCTTCCTCGCCCCATCTCCCTGTTTTTGGGTCCTGCTCCCATCCTGGCGTCTATATCTTGTGTCCCCCCGGCCTCCGACAGAGCCAAGAGGGGATGCTCCACACCATCCCAGGGGATGTTGTGTAGCAAAAACCCATGTGGACGTAACCGCTCGGCATAAAGTGGGAAAAGTGATAGGATTGAAACAACCTCGGGAGAGGTGTCTAGCGAGCACGGTCGAAGCGAAGGGAGGGGACACATGGACACCGACGGCCTGTCGATACGCTTCTTCAGCGGCACGTACGACCACACGCTGGATTCCAAGGGACGCGTATCCCTGCCTGCCAAGTTCCGTAAGTCCCTTCCGGTGTCGCTCAAGCTGGTTCCCCGCGACGGGACCATCCAGGTCTTCACTGTGGAGGACTACCAGACTTGGGTGATGGAGCACTTCGAGAACGGCAAGCGCGACCCCCGCTCCGCCGAGGACAGGAAGACCATGCTCTCGTTGACGATGCACGTTGAGGACGCCGAGATTGACTCGGCCGGCCGCATCAGCATCAGCCCAGCCCTGTGCGCAAGCGCGGGCCTCTCAAAGGCCGTGAAAATCGTGGGTGTGTTCGACCACCTCGAAATCATGAGCCCGGACAAGTACGCCTCCCTCGACGACGACATCGCCGAGAGACTCTAGGGGGCGCGCCTATGGCCGAGACAAACCAGAGCGGGCTGACAACCGAGTACCGGCACATTCCTGTGATGCTCGAGGAGGTCGTGGAGGCCCTGGACCCCCGCGACGGCGACATCGTGTGCGATTGCACGCTTGGTGGCGCCGGGCATTCCCTTGAGCTTGGGAGACGCTGCAGCCCGTCCGGACTGCTCATCGGCATCGACCAGGACGACCTGGCCCTGAGGACGGCCGGCGAGCGGATTCGGGCAACCATACCCGAAGTCGCGTCTCTCCAGCTCAAGGGAAATTTCTCCCAGCTCGATGAGCTTCTGCAAAAGGCGGAGGTGCCCGGGGTCGACTGCTTCTTGTTTGACCTGGGCGTCAGCTCGCCGCAACTCGATATTCCCCAGCGGGGCTTTTCGTACCACGAGGAGGCCCCACTCGACATGCGCATGGATCCGGGGACACAAACCCTAACCGCATCCGAGGTCGTGAACACCTATACCGAAGCTGACCTCACCCGGATCCTCCGCGCCTATGGGGAGGAGAAGTGGGCGCCGCGTATCGCGCAGTTCATCGTTAGGCGCCGCGCCTACACGCCCATCGAGACCACGTCCCAACTGGTCGAGGTCATCAAGGACGCCATCCCTGCCTCCCAGCGCCGCCAGGGCGGCCACCATCCCGCCCGCCGCACCTTCCAGGCCCTGCGCATTGAGGTCAATCACGAGCTCGACGCCCTCGAGGTGGCCCTGGAGTCCGCCATGCGCTGGCTTAACCCGGGCGGCCGCATAGCCGTCATCAGCTACCACTCGCTGGAGGACCGCATCGTCAAGCAGGTCTTCAAGAAGTACTCGCAGGGGTGCACCTGCCCGCCTGACCTGCCGGTGTGCGTGTGTGGAAACAAGCCGGTCGTTGACCTGGGGCAGCGCAAGCCGCTCGCTCCCAGCGACGCTGAGATTGAGAACAACCCGCGGTCGCGCAGCGCCAAGCTCCGCACCGCCACCAAGAGACTCACGGACGCGAAAGCGGCGTAAAAGGAGGTGGGCGACATGGCATATGTACGCGGCAACCTGGCCGAGCAGCTGGGTACGGGCACCGAGGGGACCGCGCTGCCTCAGCGTGTCGCCCCGCAGCGCGAAGTCCCTCAGTTCGGCGTCATCGAGGGTGCGGAGCAGAGTCAACGCCAGGCCCAGAGCCCCCAGACCCTCCTGTCGCCGCTCGTCCTATCCGCCATCCAAGCGGTCAAGGTCGTGGCCATCTATGCCGTGGCCCTGTGCCTGATAGCTTTGACGCTCATGGGCGTGACCCGCATCGTGCTCGAGCAGAACAACGCCCTCGCCACCCAGATTAGCCAGGCCCAGGCCAAGACCAAACAGTACGAGGTCGAGATTGCGGCCCGCGCCGACGCTAGCCGGATTATCTCGACCGCCGAGCTCTATGGCATGGTCCCCGCCCAGGAAGTTCAGACCATCGACGTCGGTGACGCCGGTGCCGGCCAGATCGTCGAGTAATCATGGCCCGGCAAACGGGGAGGCGCGGTCGCGGGACCTCCGATGAT
>CAZEAF010000006.1:0-37414 GCA_964510125.1 uncultured Coriobacteriaceae bacterium | reverse complement strand
GGGAGGCGCGGTCGCGGGACCTCCGATGATCGCGGGCGCGACGCCCTGCAGGATGACGCGCGCCGCGACGGGACCCGCGAGGACCGCGCAGGCCGCGAATCCAGCGAGGACCGCGCAGGTCGCGAGGGCCGCACGACCCGCTCCAGCCGCGCCCGCCGCACCGGGTCCGGCCGCAAGAGCAAAGGGGAAAAGCCCCTCCCTTCTTGGCTGCCCGCGCCCATCCGCAACCGGACCCGCCTCGAGTTCCTCGAGATAGGCCTGGGAGGCCTGCTGGGCGCGGCTGCTCTGCGCACAGCCTGGTGGCAGACCGTGCGCTCGGGCGACCTGACGGCCGCCGCCAAGACGGAGCGTACCAACCAGCAGACCCTGCCGGCCCGTCGCGGGGCCATCTATGACCGCAATGGGGTCGCCCTGGCCCAGAGCATCGACAAGACCAGGATTACCTGCGACCCCACCATCGTCCAGCAGAGCCAGGTCAACGAGATTGCCCGCTACATCTACCAGAACCTGGGCCTGGGCGGCACGATGGAGGACTACCGGGCGATGCTCACCAAGCCCGGGGCGCGCGGCGTCACCATCGCCGAGGCGGCCGACAACGAGGCGGCGGCCAAGCTCGAGGAAAAGGGCTATCCGGGGCTTTACTTCTCCACGGTCTACAAGCGGGTCTACCCCCTCAAGGAAATCTGCTGCAACATCGTGGGCTGCCTGCACGACGACGGCGACCCCGCAGGCGGCCTGGAGTCCCAGTACGACGGCCTTCTCACCGGCACCGACGGCTCGGTGCTGCAGGAGCGCGGCATCTCGGGCGGGGTAATCGTGGGCGGCGACTACGAGTACACGGAGCCCATCCCCGGCAAGGACGTTCGCATATCCATAGACGTCGACATCCAACGGGTCGTCCAGGACACCCTGAACTCCACGGTGGCCGACTGGCAGAGCGGCGACGCCAGCTGCGTGGTCATGAAGGCCGACACCGGCGAGATTCTGGCCTGCGCCTCCACACCCGTCTTCGACCCCAATGACCTGTCCACCCTGTGGGACTCGGGGGACCTCAACTGCAAGGCCATCACCAGCGCCTACGAGCCTGGCTCGGTCATCAAGCCCATCACCATGTCCATGGGCGTCGACCTGGGAATTATCACGGGCTCCTCCTCCTACTGGGCCCCGGTCGAGATCCAGGTGGGCGACGACTGGGTCAGCGACCCTGACAACCGCACCTATGAGACCGACATGACGACCACCAACATGCTGGAGCGGTCGTCCAACGTGGGCACAGTCCTGGTCGCCCAGGACATCGGGGCTAAAAACTACTCCGATTACCTGGAGAAATACGAAATCGGCCACAAAACGGGCATCGACTATCCCTACGAGAATGTGCCCCACGTCAAGACCTACGACGAGTTCGACGGGGCCTGGGAGGCCATGGCGTTCGGCCAGGCCATCATGCTGAGCCCCCTGGAGATGACCCGGTCCATCGGAGTGCTGGCCAACAAGGGCGTCCTCGAGGGGCCCCACTTCCTGCTGTCGGTTGACGGCGAGGATGTGGAATACCAGCCGGGCAAGCGGGTAATCTCGGAGGCGGCGGCCACCGAGCTGGACTGGATGATGAACAGCGTCGTCGTGAACGGCTATGCCTACACGGGCGCCATCGAGGGCTACAATGTGTCGGCCAAAACAGGCACGGCCGAGCGCTACGACCCCGATACCGGCACTTACTCCAACGACCGCTTCATGGTGTCCTTCATCGGCTTTGCACCCACCGAGGACCCGCAAGTGGTCGTGTACGTGCTGGTTGACGACGTCGACTACGCGCACGAGGGGCTGACCGTCGGCGGCGCTTGGTCTACCATCATGAAATCGGCCCTGACCAAGCTGGGCGTCCCGCCTTCCAGCTAAGGCAGACTGACCGGCTTGCAGGTGTCATGAAGGATCGACGAGAAGGGCAGGGCGATATGAGGGCTTTGGTGCGCGAGGTCTGCGAGGCGACGCAAGCTGCGCTGGTGGCGGGCTCTGCCGAGACCGTCATTGAGGGTGTTGCGATTGACTCTCGCGAGGCGGGCCCGGGCATCGCCTTCGTCGCCTTTGTGGGTGAGCAGGTGGACGGCAACGACTTCACCGACAAGGCCGCCCGCGCCGGCGCTGCGGCGGTGGTCATGACCAGGCAGGCCACGCCGGCTGAGCTGGGGGCCGCCGCCGAGACGGGATGCGCCCTTCTGCGCGCGGATGGCGACGACGGCGAGGCTTTCCTCCAGAGGCTGGCCGCCTGGTGGCTGGCCCAGCTGGACGCGGTCGTGGTGGGCGTGACCGGCAGCTCGGGCAAGACCACGACCCGCAACATGATTACCGCCGTCCTTTCGAGCGAGCTCAGGACCCACACGGCCAAGGGCAACCACAACAACCTCATCGGCGCCCCCCTCACCGTGCTCGACTGCCCGGCCGACGCCCAGGCCATCGTGGTCGAGATGGGCATGGACGGCTTCGGCCAAATCGCGGCCCTGACCCGCGTGGCCCAGCCCGACGTCGCCGTCGTGACCAACGTTGGCGTGGCCCATATCGGCGATTTGGGCAGCCGCGACAACATTGCCCGCGCCAAGTCCGAGATTATCGAGGGCATGCACGCGCCCACCGACGGTCGTCGTGTCGCCCCGCGCGCCATCCTGCACGGCGAGGACGACTACGCCGTCTGGATGCGCGACCAGGTGGCGGCCCCCCGGGGCATCCCGGTGACCTTCTTCGGCGGCAAGGACACGGACGGCGTCTACGCCAGCGACGTCGTGTTCGACCAAGAGGGCCAGCCCCGCGCCACCGTCCACCTGCCCGGTGGCCGCACCACCCGCGTCGAGCTGGCCTTTGTCGGCGAGCACAACCTCATTGACGCCCTGGCGGCAGCTGCGGTGGGCGACGCCCTGGGCATCTCGCCCGAGCACATCGCCCAGGGCCTGGCGGCCGCCCGCCCCTTCAAGATGCACCAGCAGGTCTTGCACGCCGAGGCTGGCTTCACCCTCATCGACGACTCCTACAACGCCAACCCCGACTCCATGCGCCGGGCCATCGACCAGCTCATGACCGTGGGGGCCCGCCGCCACATCGCCTGCCTGGGCGACATGGGGGGCCTGGGCCCCACCGAGGGGCTCCAGCACGCGGCCATCGGCGGCTACGCTGCGGGCAAGGGGGTGGACGAGCTGGTCTGCGTGGGCCCGCTTTCCCGCAACACGGCCGAGGCGGCCAACCTTATGGGCGTGCCCCGGGCTGGCGTGACCTGCGTCGACACGCCTGAGGAAGCCGCCGCCAACCTGCGCGGCCGCCTAGGTGAGGGTGACGCCGTCCTCGTCATCGCCAGCCACTGCACGGGCCTGGAGCGCACCGTCGCCGGCATCATCGAAGGCCAAGAGGTGAGGTAATGCTGCACGTGCTCTCGCTCTACCCGTCATACACGGTCCTGCTGTCGATCTTCGTCTCCATGGTGGTCGTCCTGATTCTCATGCCTGGCTGGATTCGCCTGCTCCACTACCGCCACATCGGTCAGCAGATCCGCGCCGACGGCCCCCAGCGCCACCTCAAGAAGCAGGGCACGCCCACCATGGGCGGCGTCGTCCTCCTCATCGCCATCGTCGTGACCTGCCTGGTCTTCTCGACCTTCTCGCCCGACCTGACCCTGTGCCTGCTGGCCACCGTTCTCACGGCCGCCCTGGGCTTCTTCGACGACTTCGAGAGCGTGGCCAACCACCGGTCCCTGGGCCTCACGCCCCATGCCAAGCTCATCGGCCAAGCGGTCATCAGCGTGGCCTTCTGCCTGGCGGCGGTCAACTGGATTGGCCTGTCGCCCGTCGTAACCCTGGGTCCCTGGGACATCGACCTGGGCGTGCTCACGACCACCCTCCCCTTGGGCGACGGGTTTGACATCCCCTGGCTCTACCTGGTCTTTGTCTATCTGCTCATGGCGGGCATGTCCAACGCCGTCAACCTCAACGACGGCTTGGACGGCCTGTGCGGCGGCTGCTCGGCGGTCACGCTGAGCGCCATGGGTATGGTTGCCTTCTCGGCCGGCAAGCTGCCCCTGGCCGTCTTTGCCTGCGCCTGCGTAGGCGCCTGCGTGGGCTTCCTCTGGTTCAACTGCTACCCGGCCAAGATCTTCATGGGCGACACGGGGTCCCTGGCCCTGGGCACCGCCCTCTCGGCCCTGGCCGTGCTGACCAAGACCGAGATGGTCTCGCTGATTATCGGCGGCATCTTCATCGTCGAGGTCCTCTCAGTCATCATCCAGGTCATCAGCTTCCACTTCTTTGGCCGGCGCGTCTTCCTTATGGCCCCCCTCCACCACCACTTCGAGCGCAAGGGCTGGGCGGAGACGACCGTGGTCGTGAGGTTCTGGATTATCGCGGCGACTCTTGCCGTCATCGGTTTTGCCCTGTACTTCCAGACGGTGTGACAGGCGAGGGGGACATGGACCGGATGAGCGAGAAAATGGCTGGTCACAGGGGTTTTGGCGACGTGCTGCTCGTCGGTGTGGGCTCCTCCACGCTGGCGGCTGGTGCCTACCTTCAGGGGCTGCCCGAGGGCAGTCTGTCCAGCCTGACCCTCTTTGCGGGCAACGCGGGCGACAAGGTCCTGGCCCAGGCCCAGGGGCTGGTCGACAGGGGGGCGCGCCTGGTCACAGGTGAGGCTGCCGTGGGCGGCCACTTCGACCTGGGCGTGGTCAGCCCTGGCATCCCCCAGACGGGAGACCTCTACCGGTCAGCCGCCGCCGCCTGCGACGAGCTGGTCAGCGAACCCGAGCTGGCCTGGCAGGAGAGCCCGCGCGACTGGGTGGGCATCACCGGCACCAACGGCAAGACGACCACCACGACCCTGACCGCCCGCCTGCTGGAGGCCGCCGGCATCCCAGCCCGTCCCGTGGGCAACATCGGTCTGCCGCCCATCGCCTGTGTGGCCGACCGCCGCGAGCGCGAGGTCTTTGTGGCCGAGCTCTCCTCCTTCCAGCTGGCCTCGACCAAGCTCTTCGAGCCCCGGGTGGGGGTCCTGCTCAACGTCACGCCCGACCACGTGGAGTGGCACGGGAGCCTGGAGGCCTACGCCCAGGCCAAGCAGCGCATATTCGCTCGCATGGGTGGCCGCGACCTGGCCGTGCTGGGCGACGATGGAGCCTGTGCCCGCACAGCCGCCGAGCTCGAGGGCCGTGGCCTGCGTGTCTGCCGCCTGCTGGCCCAGGGGGCGCCCGCCCCCGCAGCCTGTGCCGCCGACGCCGGCTGGCTGGACGGGCAGGGCAGGCTGGTCGTGCGCCTGGACGGTCGCGACCACGTGCTGGCCCCCTTTGCTGACATGTGCCTCAAGGGCGCCCACAACATCCAAAACTCCCTGGCCGCCGCCGCCTGCGCCCTGGAGATGGGGGCGGATGACGAGGATGTGATTCGGGGACTCCTGGCCTTCGAGCCCCTCGAGCACCGCATCGAGCCCTGCGGAAGGAGCCGGGCGGGGGTCTTTTTCTCCGACGACTCCAAGGGCACCAACACCGACGCCACCGAGAAGGCCCTGGGCGCCTTTGCCCCGGGCTCGGTAGTCTTGCTGGCAGGCGGGCACGACAAGGGCACCGACCTGACCTCTCTGGCTACCCGCTGCGCCCAGGCCTGCCGGCTGGTCATAGCATACGGAGAGGCGGGCACCCGCCTCGCCCAGGCCCTGGACGCCGCCGGCTGCCAGGTGGTGCGGGCCCCCCACATGCGCGAGGCCTTCGACGCGGCTGTTGAGGCCGCCCGCCCTGGCGAGACCGTGCTCCTCTCGCCGGCCTGCTCCTCCTACGACGAGTTCTCGGGCTACGAGGAGCGCGGCCGGGTCTTCAAGGGCTGGGTGGCTGACCTCCTCGCCCAGGAAGGAGCCCGTTGAGCCAGGCTGCGCGCGCAAAGCGCTGGGAGGGAAAAGAGAAGAGCCGGACCTTGGAGGAGCTGCTGAGCCCGCGCTCCCTGCTTCTGCTGGCCACGGCCATCCTTCTGGCCTACGGCGTAATCATGACCTACTCCGTGCAGTCGGTCACTGAGTCCAGCTCTTCGGCCACCACGGTGCCCGAAATCCTGGCCACGGTCATGAGGCCCCTCCTGACCGAGCTCGTCTACCTCGCGGCCGGCCTGGTAATCGCCCTAGGCGTGAGCCATGTCTCCCCGCGTTTCTTCACCCATCCCGTGGTGCTCGTCGTCGTCACTGCCCTGTCGTTTGCCGTGCTGGCCATCACCCTTGTGGCCGGCTCGAGCACCAATGGCGCCACCCGCTGGCTCCCCATCGGCTCCTTCCGCGTGCAGCCCTCGGAGTTCGTCAAGATTGTCATGATTGCCCTGGCCGCCTACGCCTGCGCCCTGATGAGCGACGACTGGCACGCGCCGAGCATACCCTTCATCATCGCCGTCGGCGGCGTAGTCATCCTGGCCCTGACGATTATGATTGAGCGCGACCTGGGCACCCTGATTATCGTCTTCGCCACCATCTGGTGTGTCTGCCTGCTCGGCAGGATGCCGCGAAAATGGCTGATTGGCGTAATCGTGGTCGGCCTAGTCCTGGGCATCGTGTTCATCAGTACCCAGTCCTACCGCATGGGCCGCGTGGCAGCGTGGATGGGCGACGTCTTCAACGACGAGTCTTTGTCCAGTGACGACGGCTACCAGCTCAAGCAGGGCCTCTACGCCCTGGGCTCGGGCGGCTACTGGGGCCTGGGCCTGGGGTCCTCCCGTCTCAAGTACGGCTATCTCACCCAGTCCGAGAGCGACTTTATCTTCTGCATCCTAGGCGAGGAGCTGGGCTTTGTCCGCGGGACCCTTCCGGTCATCCTGTCCTTTGGCCTCTTTGGCTGGGCGGGCCTGCAGATTGCCAAGCAGGCCAAGGGGAGGCAGGGGGACTACCTGCTGGCCGCGGGCCTTACTGCCTGCATAGTTATCCAGGCCTTCATCAACATCGGCGGGGCCATCAAGCTCATCCCCGAGACCGGGCGCACCCTGCCCTTCATCTCCTCAGGCGGCTCGTCTTTGGTGGCCTCGCTGGCCATCGTGGGCATCCTGCTTGCAATCGACCGGCAAAACCGCAGGGACAGACAGCAGGAAGAGCGTGAGCGCCTCGCCGAGCGGCGCGCCCGGTCCCGCCGGCGCCTCAATGTCATCGAGGGTGGCCTTCCGGGCACCATGGCGCCCGCGGCCAGCGTGAACGCTGCGCCCAGCCAGGGAGCCGTCAGCCAGACCCGCAGGCAGGGGTCCCGTCCCGAGCAAACCCGGGGCCTTGGGAGCACAAGAGGGAGCGCGAACCGTCCATGAGCATCGTCGCAATCGCCGCCGGAGGAACTGCCGGCCACATCAACCCCGCCCTGGCCCTAGCCGAGGAGCTGGCCGACCGCGGCCACACCGTCAGGTTCTACGGCACCCCGCAGGGCCTGGAGGCCCGCCTGGTCCCCGAGCAGGGCTACCCCTTTGAGGCCCTGCCCGCCACGGGCTTCGACCGGTCGCGGCCCTGGACCCTGGTCTCGGCCCTGATTCGCATCAGCAGGAGCGAGCGCCGCCTGCTCAAGGAGTTCGCCGAGGGCGGCCGCCCCGACGTGGCGGTGGGCTTTGGTGCCTACGTCGAGCTGCCCCTGGGCACTGCGGCCGAGAAGCTGGGCATCCCGCTGGTCATCCACGAGCAGAACTGCGTACCCGGCCTGGCCAACAAGAGGCTGGCCGCCCAAGCTGCCGCCGTCTGCCTGGCCACCCCGGCGGCCCGCCCGGCCTTTGAGGGCCATGTGGGTACCCGCACCAAGGTCGTCGAGACCGGCAACCCCGTGCGCCGCATGGTCCTGGCTCCCACCCGCGAGGACTCCCGCGTCAAGCTGGGCATCGCGCCCGAGGCCACGATGCTTCTAATCTTCGGCGGCAGCAAGGGGGCCACCCACCTCAACGAGGCCGTCGTGGCCCTCAAGGACGAGCTCCTGGGCCGGCCCGGCCTGGTCGTCCTGCACGGCACGGGCGAGCGCGACTTCGAGGCCATGAGGGATAGGCTGGCCCTGACCGAGGAGGAGGCCTCCCGCTGGCGCCTCACGCCCTACATCAATGACATGGGCAGTGCCCTTGCGGCCTGCGACCTGGTCCTCTCGCGCGCCGGCGCGTCCTCCATCGCCGAGATTGCGGCCCGCTGCGTGCCCTCCTTGCTCGTGCCCTACCCCTATGCCACGGCCAACCACCAGGCGGTCAACGCCCGCTTCCTCGTGGACGCCCGGGGCGCCCTCATGCTGGAAGACGCCCAGCTGGACGACCCTGTCTTCCCCTCCACGCTCGAGGGCCTGCTCGACGACCCGGCCAAGCTGGCCCAGATGCGGGCCAACCTGGAGGGCCTGGGATCCGCGGGGGCGGCGGGCCGTCTGGCAGATGCTGTGGAGGAGGCGGCAGCCACCACCTCCACACCCGCTTAGGCCGCAGGCGTCCTACTATGAAGAACCAGACCCACCAAATCACTCAGAAGGGGAGACACATGCCCACCGGACAAGAGCCCACCGCCCAAGACCTCACCCGCGTGCACTTCATCGGTATCGGCGGCGCCGGCATGAGCGGCATCGCCCTGGTCCTCCACGAGCGCGGCTACGAGGTGAGCGGAAGCGACCTCAAGTCCTCCCGCTACACGCGCCCGCTGGTCCGCGCCGGGATTGACGTCTCCATCGGCCAGCAGGCCGACACCATCGACCGGGTCCGTCCCCAGGTCGTCGTCATCTCCAGCGCCATCCCCGAGACCAACCCGGAGCTGGTCCGGGCCCGCGAGCTGGGCATCGACGTCTGGCCCCGCGCCAAGATGCTGTCCTATCTGTCCCGCGGCGCCATCACGGTGGCTGTGGCCGGCACCCACGGCAAGACGACCACCTCGTCGTTGGCCGCCACCATGCTCGACCACCTGGGCCAGGCGCCCACCTTCCTCATCGGCGGCGTCGTGGACGGCTACGAGACCAACGGCCACAACGGCAGCGGCCCCTACTTCGTGGCCGAGGCCGACGAGAGCGACGGGTCCTTCCTCTTCCTGGACCCCAACTACGTCATCGTGACCAACATCGAGGCCGACCACCTGGACCACTACGGCACGCTCGAGAACATCGAGAAGGCCTTCTGCGAGCTCATGAGCCTGGTTCCCGAGGACGGAGCCATCATCATCTGCGGCGAGGACCCCCACCTGCCCGAGCTGGCGCGCTCCTGCGGCCGCCGGGTCGTCACCTATGGCTTTGGGCCTGAGAACGACGTTGTCGTGACACGCGAGGAGGGCGGCCTCAACCGCTTTGCTGTGGCCCTGCCCGGCGGGACGACTGTCCACGCCCACCTGGACCACAACCCCGGCGCCCACAACGCCCTCAACGCCGCGGCCGTCATCGCCCTGGGCTCGGTCGTGCTGGGCTTTGACGCCGAGGAAGTCGCCGAGGCCGTGTCGTCCTTCGTCGGCGTCCACCGCCGCTTCGAGACCGTGGGCGAGGTGGACGGCATCAGGGTCGTCGACGACTACGGCCACCATCCCACTGAGATTGCGGCCACCCTGGCTGCGGCCAAGGGCCTCGGTCTCCCCAAGGTCCACGTGGTCTTCCAGCCCCACCGCTACTCCCGTACCCAGGCCTTGGCCAGCCAGTTCGGCCACGCCTTCGACGATTGCGACGAGGTCGTGGTCATGGACGTCTTCTCGGCCGGCGAGATTCCCATCCCGGGCATCTCG
The DNA here is from genome assembly GCA_964510125.1 of uncultured Coriobacteriaceae bacterium. Classification (GTDB taxonomy): domain Bacteria; phylum Actinomycetota; class Coriobacteriia; order Coriobacteriales; family UMGS124; genus CAIFEU01. The sequence continues at coordinate 27,724 of CAZEAF010000006.1, read as the reverse complement.
GGCAAGACCGTGGCCAACTCCGTCCTGGCCGCCAACCCCGGCAAGGACGTGTCCTTCATCCCCGACCGCCACCAGCTCATCGAGCACCTGCTGAGGACCGTCCAGCCAGGCGACTTGGTCATAACCATGGGCGCAGGCGACGTCACGATGGTCGGCCCCAGCTACCTTGATGCGCTGCGGGCCCGTTCGGACTGCTGATGGGCGCCGATGAGGCCGCAGGGCAGCTTGCGGACGCCATAGATGTAAAGGTCGTCCAGGGCGAGCGCATGGCGCGCCACACGTCCCTTCGGGTCGGCGGGCAGGCAGGCCTCTATGTGACCTGCGACTCCTACTCGGCCCTGCGCGAGGTGAACGACGTGCTGGCCGCCCATGGTGTCCCCTGGGTCGTCATGGGGCGTGGTTGCGGCGTCATCGTGAGCGACCAGGGCTACCCGGGGGCGGTCATAGCCCTGGGCAGGGACTTTTCCCATTTCTACCTGGACGCCGACTTCCGCCTGCACGTGGGGGCCGGCACCAGCATGCAGCGCATCGTCCAGGAGGCGCTGGCCCTGGACCTGACGGGTCTGGAGCCCTTCGCGGGCCTGCCGGGCACGGTGGGCGGAGCCGTCTCCACCAACGCCTGGGCCCCGCCTGCCTGCATGGGCGACCTGGTGGAGGGCATCGTCGCCTTCCGGCCGGGCGAGGGTCTGGTCAAGTACAGCGGGCGGGACATCTCCTGGTACCGCCGTATGTCCGACATCCCTGCGCGCGAGATCATCCTGGAGGTCACGCTGGCGCTGGGACCGGGAGACCCGGCCAAGATAAGCCAGCAGATGGGGGCGGCCCTCACCAGGCGCAACGCCAGCCAGCCCCTGCGCCGGGCCACCTGCGACGCCATCTTTGCCGACCCGGTGGAGGAGGACGCGCCCACGGCCTCGCGGGCTATCGCGGCCTGCGGTCTGTCGGGCTACACGAGGGGCCGGGCCCAGATCTGCGCCACTGACCCCAACTTCATCGTCAACCTCGGCGGAGCCACCGCCGCAGACGTCACAGGCATCATGATCAGGACACTCTCTGAGGTAAGGCACCACTATGGCATCGAACTCCGGCCGCAGGTCAAGTTCCTCGGCTTCCCTTCGTGAGGCGGCCTCGAGCCCTTACGAACAGGTTCATATCGAGGCGCGCCCCTCGACCACGGGTCGTGGGGGCCACCGCAGCATCTTGGGCGGCTCGGACCCCCGAAGGGCCAGCTACAACCGGCGCGTGCGCATCCTCCTGCTGACCGTCACGACCGTGGTCCTGGCCCTGGTGGCCTATCTGGTCGTGACCCGCTCGCCCCTTTTCGCTATCAAGAGCGTCGTGTCTACGCCCACGACCCACATCACCCAGGAGGCCATCACCCAGCTGGCGGCCATCCCCGAGGGGTCGACCCTCTACAACGTGGACGAGCGGGCCATTGAGAGCCGCATCAAGGAGAACACCTGGGTGAAGAGCGTGTCCATCACCCGGACCCTGCCCAACCAGCTCAACATCGCCGTGCAGGAGCGGACCGAGGCTGCCATCGTCATGCTGGCCAACGGCACCGAGGCCTGGCGCCTGTCCGACGACGGCTACTGGGTCGAGGCGGTCGTCATGCAGAGCGGAACCGACGCTGCCACCCCCTCCAGTCAGGCAGCTGCCGCCGCTGAGGCCGACGGGGTCGTCATGGTGACCGACGTGGCTGCCTCTGTGGCTCCCTCAGGCGGGTCTGCCTGCGCCGACAACGCCATCCTGGGCGTGCTCACCTACCTGACCGACCTGCCCGCGGCCCTGACCGAGCAGATTGCCTCCTTCAAGGCCCCCAGCGTGGCGGGCATCTCGGCCATCCTGACCAACGGGGTGGAGGTCGCCCTGGGCAACCCGGCCAACCAGGCCAACTGGAAGGGCGAGGTGGCCCTCAAGATCCTGGAGGAGAACGCGGGGCTCGCCACCTACGTGAACGTGCGCACGCCCGACTCCGCCACGTGGCGGGCCACCAGCGCCGAGGGCACCCAGGCCGCCTCAATCACGGACGCTGAGACGGGCGACCAGCAGGGGACCGACACCTCAACGGAAGGCGAAGACGTCGACGGCGAGGGCCAAGAAGGCGAGAATCAGGAAGGCGAGGACCAGCCCGAGGAGGAGGCCCCTGTCGAGGAAGAGGTGCAAGACACCGACATAGCGACCATGGTCGCCACCTACCAGACCGAGGTGGGGGAGGGCTACACCGACGAAGGCGGCCACTACATCGGCACCTACATCAGCGAGTACGGCACCGAGCTCACCACCTACTACAACGCCGCAGGGGAGTACGTGGCGGCCTACACCGACGCGGACGGCAACTGGGTGGAGGTGGGTTTCTAAACCTGAACGGTGGGATGGGCAAGGTGTGCGGATTGTCGTGCGTTCCCGTGGATACCTGCGCGAATATTGACAACCCTCACCCTAAGATGCAACCATGGTATGTATACGTTTAATGTTAAAGCTCCAGTTTAGGGTAAAGGTTTTGGTGCCCCCATCGCCGGTCAATGGGGGCGCTTACGGGCCGGGCATGCACAACTTTTTGGAGGTATCAACATGTACGACGCGCAAGGGCGTGGCAACGATTCCGCCAACTACATGGCAGTAATCAAGGTCGTGGGCGTGGGCGGCGGTGGCTCTAACGCGGTCAACCGTATGATCGAGTCGGGCGTCCAGGGCGTCGAATTCGTCACCATCAACACCGACGCGCAGGCGCTGCTCGTCTCGAGCGCCGACACCAAGGTTCACATTGGCACCGACCTCACCAAGGGCCTGGGCGCCGGCGCCGACCCCGAGATTGGCGAGTCCGCCGCCGAGGAGTCCCGCGACCAGATTAAGGCCGCCCTTGACGGGGCCGACATGGTCTTCATCACCGCGGGCGAGGGTGGCGGCACCGGCACGGGCGCCGCTCCGGTCGTGGCCGACATCGCCATGAACGATGTGGGCGCCCTCACCGTGGGCGTCGTCACCAAGCCCTTCATCTTCGAGGGCGCGGTCCGCAAGCGCAACGCCCTGTCGGGCATCGACAAGCTCAAGCAGAACGTGGACACCCTCATCACCATCCCCAACGACCGCCTGCTGGACGTCGCCGACAAGAAGGTCTCCCTCTTGGACGCCTTCACCATGGCTGACGAGGTCCTGCGCCAGGGCATCCAGGGCATCACCGACCTCATCACCACGCCCGGCCTCATCAACCTCGACTTTGCCGACGTGCGCACCATCATGAGCCACGCGGGCACGGCCATGATGGGCATCGGCGAGGGCACGGGCGACAACCGCGCCGTGGACGCTGCCAACGCGGCCATCTCCAGCCCCCTGCTCGAGCACACTATCGACGGCGCTGACCGGGTCCTGCTCTCCATCGCCGGCGGCCGCGACCTGGGCCTGCACGAGGTGTCCGACGCGGCGAACATCGTCTCCAACGCCGTGTCCCCCGACGTCAACCTCATCTTCGGCACCGTCGTGGACGAGAACCTGGGCGACATGGTGCGCATCACCGTCATTGCCACCGGCTTCGGCGGCCAGCCCACCCAGGGGACGCTCGACCTGGGCGCCACCCAGTCCCGCCAGTCCGCGCCCGCAGGCCGCAAGTCCGCGCCTGTCGCGTCCCGTCCCGAGCCCCAGCCTGCCCCTGTTGCCGAGGCGGCCGACCAGTTCGGCATCCCGGACTTCCTCAAGCGCAACCGCTACTAACCGCACGATTCGTTCCGGCGCGACGTGCGAGCGGCCGCGCCGGACGTAAGGAAGGGGAGCGCTCGTGTCAGCGGACTACCCTACGACACCTCAGCGGCTCGTCCTTCACGGCGTGGCCCTGGAAACCGACCGGCATGCGGCGGGAACCGGGGTCACGTTCTGCTTTAGCGAGAGGACGGGCGGGGTCTCGCCCGAGCCCTGGGCCTCGCTCAACCTGGGAGGCCATACCGAGGACGACCCGGCCAACGTGGCTCGCAACCGGCAGATTCTCCTGGAGGCCCTGGGCGCGCCCCAGCTGGCCGAGGGGCTCGTGGTGCCCCGCCAGGTCCACGGGGACACCGTTGCGGTCATCTCGGACGCAAGGGCCCCTCTTCCCCCCGAGGTCTCGTCCGGCTGCGACGGGATTGTCTGCACAGCGCCCGGCGTGGCCACCCTGCTGGCCTTTGCCGACTGCGTGCCCGTGGTGCTTGTGGCGCCGGGCGGCTACGCGGTGATCCACTCGGGCTGGCGCGGGACCGTCGCCCGTATAGCCGGCAAGGGGGCCCGTATGCTGGCCCAGGCGGCCGGCTGCGGGATTGGCCAGGTGAGCGCCTATATCGGCCCCCACATCGGGGCTGAGGCCTACGAGGTGTCCGCCGACCTAGCCGACCGCTTCGCCGCAGAGTTCGGCCCCGCGGCCGTGCCCATGGCGCGCCACCTCGACCTGGGCCGGGCCGTCGCCCTTGCCCTGACCGAGGCAGGCGTGGACCCCGACCGGGTCGTCTCCTGCGGGCAGAGCACCTATGAGAACGTCGACCGCTTTTTCTCGCACCGAGCCGAGAACGGCAGGACGGGCAGGCATGGGGCCCTCGCCTTCATGCTCGAGTCCGCGAAAGGGGTTGAGCACGGCAGTGCATAGCTTCGCTTTCGACACCTTATACAGGCAGGCGCTCGAGGAGCGCAGGGCGCATATCTGCGCCATCATCGAGCAGGCCGCCCGCCAGGTAGGTCGTGACCCTTCTGAGGTCACGGTCATGGCGGTGAGCAAGACCGTCGGCGTCGGCGAAGTGGCCGCCGCCCATGCCGCCGGCTACACCTGCTTTGGCGAGAACCGCCCCCAGGAGCTGGAGGCCAAGCTGGAGGCCCTGTCCCAGGACCCTGGCCTTGCCAACCTGCCCTTCCATATGATTGGCAACCTGCAGCTGAACAAGATTAACCACGTCCTGCCCTGCAAGCCGGTCCTCATCCACTCCATCGCCTCGCCCGTGCTTGCCCAAGCCGTGTCCTGGCGGGCCAAGCAGCGGGGCATGGTGCAGCCGGTCCTGCTTGAGGTCAATGTCTCGGGCGAGCAGAGCAAGTCGGGCATGACGCCCGACGAGGTCCGCCAGTCAGCGGCCGACCTCTGCGCCCTGCCCGGCATCGAGGTGCGCGGCCTCATGACCATGGCCCCCAAGGCCGACCCGGTCGTAGCCCGCGAGACCTTCAGCGGCCTGCGCGCCCTGCTCGACGAGCTCCAGTCCTTTCTCCCGGCAAAGGCGGCGGACAGGCTGACCGAGCTATCCATGGGTATGAGCGAGGACTTTGCCGAAGCGGTCCGGCAAGGCTCCACCATCGTCCGTCTTGGCCGCGTCGCCTTCGACCCGAGCTTCCCGCTCGACTAGCACCGCCCGCATGCGGCGGAGAAACGGTGAGCATATGAGCATCCTAGACTCTCTCAAAGACCACCTGCGGGGGGACAACAGAAAAGAGGACGAGGAGGAGTTTGCCCGCGCCTTCCGCGAGGGCCGCTACCCCGAGGGTGTGGACGACTTCGAGCCCCTGAGCAACACAGGCAACTACTTCTCGGCCGAAGAGGTGCGTCGGGCCCAGCAGCTGCAGGACCTGGGCGACCCCTCCACCTCCGGCCCCCTGGCCCCCGGCGAGTCGGCTCCCTTCGCGCCCATTGTCGAGGACACCGACCTGGAGGAGTCCGCAAGCTTTCCCCCGGTGGCGGCCGGCCTCGACCGCACGGGCCAGCTCGCGGCCCCCGACCCCTATGACTACGATGACGACAGGGCCGTGCGGGTCGTGGAGCGCGGCGACCACCAGGGCTCCCGTCCCGCGCCCAAGCCCCGCGCTAAGTCCTTTGCCGACCGCCTTCAGGACCGGGTCGCAGAGGCTCAAGCTAAAGCTGAGGATGAGGCTCGTCAGCGGGCCGCCGACTCCTCCTATGACTACGACCAGGAGCCGCCTGAGCCCTCCCGCCCCAACGGCCCCGACGTAATCGGCGCCGCCCCGCGCCTGCGCACCGCCAACGTCGATGTGCGCGACGACGAGCTGGAGCGCGAGCTAGCCCGCCGCCGTCAGGCCAACGAGGCCGCCCGCAACGAGCGCCGGGAGCGCAACCAGCAGCGCCTGCGGGCCAGCGATGATGAGGTCGCCGCGGCCCGCGCCCGGGTTGAGGCCCGCGCGGCCGGCGCCCGTGTCCAGGCAGCCGCTGGCCCCTCCTCCCAGGCCGCCCGCTCCGCTGTGCCGCCCCTGGAGATGCCGGCCCTGCCCACCAAGCCTGTCGTCCTGCGCGTGCGGTCCTACGAGGACGTGTCCCACATCGCTGAGGCTCTTGTGAACAAGCACCAGCCCGCGGTCCTCTTCATGCGCGGCACCACCCCGGATGTGTCCGCCCGCGTGCTCGACTTCGCTTTCGGCCTCTGCTGCGGCTGCAACGCCAAGCTCATCCAGCTGGAGGACAAGGTCTTCTGCGCCATGCCCTCCGGCACGACCATCGGCGATCGCGAGCGGGCCTCCCTCGTCCGTCAGGGAATCCTGAGAGGTTAAGGTATTAGTTGATGTTCACACTCTGGAGAATAATTCAGTCTCTCTTTAATATCTATACGACGCTCATTCTCATCTATGTGCTGATGAGCTGGATTCCCCGGGGCGCCTTCAACTTAGTCGAGAAGATTCGCGACGTGCTGGCAATGCTGTGCGAACCCTACCTCGGCCTCTTCCGCAGATTCATCCCGCCCATCGCCATGATTGACTTTTCGCCGATTGTCGCGATTCTTGCGCTTCAGGTCGTGGAGTGGCTCTTGTGGCGTATACTCTTCTAATAACTGCATCCTGTTGCAGCCTCAGCGACTGTTCGCGCGGCTCACGCTCGTAAGGAAGGTAATCCATATGCCCATCTCGATTGCAGACATTCAGCAGAAGACCTTTGCCCGCGCCCGTCAGGGCTACGACACCCAGGCCGTAGACGAGTTCCTCGAGCAGATTTCGAGCGAGGTCGAGGCCATGCTCCGCAAGATTGCCGACCTCAAGACCCGCCTGAACACCGCCGAGAACAAGAACACCGACCTGGCAAACCAGCTCGAGGTTGCCAAGGCCGCCGTGGCCAAGGCCCAGCAGCAGGCAGCCCAAGCCGCCCAGCAGGCCGTCTCCCTGACCAATACGCCCAGCCCCGCCGTCAAGTCCAGCGCCTACGTCGCCACTGAGGAGCAGCTCTCCAAGGCCCTCATCGCCGCCCAGCAGACCGCCGAGCGCATCACCGAGGAGGCAAAGGCCAACGCTGAGCGCATCAAGACCGAGGCTGACACCCAGGCTCGCAAGGTCATCCGTCAGGCCCTGGACGAGAAGCAGACCGAGCTGGACGAGATTGAGCGCCTCAAGAAGTCCCGCGAGGAGTTCCGCGCCGAGTACATGAGGCTCCTGCAGAAGTTCCAGGACGCCGCCCAGGCCAACTTCCCCTCGGCCATGCTCTCCTCCACGCCTTCTGGCTCCCAGGCTGTGGCGGGCACCTCCATCCCGCTTTCCTCCTTGGGCAACCCGTCCGCCACGCCCTTTGGCGCCAGCGTCGACACCTCCACGGTGGACGACCTGGACTAGGCCTCACCGCCAGCCCCGGCCAAGCGCCCATCACGAACGCCCCGCACGCAACTCACTGCCTGCGGGGCGTTTTCGCGTAACAGGGGACGGAGATGCGTTACGTGCTTCCCGTCCCGGCCCGGGCGCGCGGCAGGTCGCCTGCCAGCCTGCCAACCCGCCCTCGCCTGTCCGCCAAGTCGGCAGCCCGCAAGCCAGCCTGCCAGGACGAACAATCAGAAGAACAAGGCCTTGAGGCCGATGAGGACCAGCACGACGCCGCCGGCGACTTCGGCCCGGTCGCCCAGCAGGTCGCCAAAGCGGCGGCCGATAGCCAGGGCCACCAGGCACAGGGCAAAGGTCGTGACCCCGATGACCGTGGCGGCCAGGGAGATGCTGGTCCCGGAGGCCAGCAGGCTCACGCCCACGGCAAGCGCGTCGATGGAGGTGGCCACCGCCTGCGAGATGATGGCGGCCAAGGTAAGAGTCCGCTGCTCGGGGCCGGTGTTCTCGGGACCCTCCCCACCGTCCCCCGCTTTGGAGGCACGCATGGCCTTGACGCCCTCGCGAATCATATTGCCGCCGATGAAACCAAGGATGACAAAGGTCACGATGCCGGCGAACTGCTCGATGAGGCTGGCGGCCAGGGAGCTCAGGTAGTAGCCGATGATGGGCATGATGGCCTGAAAGGCGCCGAACATGACGGGCATGAGCATCATGCGGCCGCGCGACTCGCGGGGGAAGGCGACGGCGTTGGAGATGGTGACGGCAAAGGCGTCCATGCTCAGTGCCACGCCGAGCAGTAGAATCTCAACGATGCCCACGGTGCCCCCTCTCCCGTTTCTCGCAATTTAATGACTATACACCGCAGAGGGTCCCTGTCTGTGCACGCCGTAAAAAGGAGCTGTTAAACGTGACCGCCCACACCTGGCGCCCTGACGCCCACTTTATGTCCATGGCCTGCCGACCTGCCGAGCCAGCGGGAAAGGGGCCCTCGGCGCGCGACCGGCTGGCGGCGGCCCTGGCCGAGCTCTCAGGCGGCAAGGCCTGTCGGCTGTGGGCGGCGCCTGGTCAGGAAAGGCCCAGGCTCGCGGCCGGCAGTCCGAGCGTCCTGGCGACAACGCTCGAAATAGACGGGACCGGCCGCCTAAAGGCGACCCCCCTGCGCGCCTGGTGCGCCGAGCAGGCGGGCCAGGCCCACGAGGGGGCGGGGCTGGTCCTGGTCGACAACGCCCAGGTGGGGCCCTGGCTAGCCCGGCCAATCGAGGCAGGGGCCGACGCCGTCCTGGAGGACCTGTCCAGCTGGGTGGGCGTCGGGGGGCAGGCGGTCATAGCGCGCACGGATGCCCTGCTGGCGGCGGCCTTGGATGAGCTGGGGATTGCCGAGGACGGGCCGTCCCTCCCGGAGGAAGCCTGCCGCGAGGCCCTACGCCAGCTCCCCCTGGCGGCCCTTAGGACCCAGCGCCGCAGCGATGGGGCTCTGGCCGTCGCCAGCTATCTGAAGGCCCATCCGGCCGTGGCCTGGGTCTCCTACCCGGGTCTGGCCGACGACCCCGCCAACGACGCCGCCCGCCGTGCCCTCGACCACGGCTTCGGCCCCCTGGTGACCTTTGGCCTGGTGGCCGGCAGCCCGAAGGCCCAGGAGGTCCTCTCGCGCGCGCAAAGCCTGCGCTGCCTGGAGCCCGCTTCCCCGGCGAAGCCCCTGACCTGCGCTCGCTGTGACGCGACCCTCCTTTGCTCCCTGCCCTGGCCAGGTGGTATGCTCATACAAGTGGGTCTGGAGGAAGCGCTTGACATTGTGGACGACCTGGAGCAGGCCCTGGCCTGAAGCATGCCTGCGCATGTCCCGCGCCACAGGTCGAAAGGAGCCCCATGAGCACCATCGCCAACTCTCGCACGCAGGGCCGTCCCCAGAGCGGTTGCAGCCGGCGCGGCTTCATCGCGCTCATGGCATGCGCCTGTGCCGCACCGACGGCGTCCATCCTGACCGGCTGCGGATCCACCGCCCAGGCCGACGCCCAGCGCGCCATCACCGAGGGCATCGATAAGGACATGGCCTCGCTTGCGGCCATCGACTCGGGTACGGCGGCCGACCTCTTTCCCTCCGACTTCACCGACCAGCTCGTCGCCGCAGGCGTGGACCCCGCCACCGTCTACGCTCCACTCTTCTCCAGCATGACCTGGGAGGTCGAGGGGGTCGATGTGGCCAGCGGCAACACCCAGGCCACCGCCCGCGTCACAATCACCAACAAGGACCTCACGGCCGCGCTTGAGAATTACACGGCCACGCTGACCGAGGACCTGATGGCCGAGTCCGAGTCCCTCAACGCCGAGGGTCAGGCGGGCATCGCCGTGTCCTCCGGCGGCGCCGCCGCGGACCGGTCCGCCTACCTGGTCCGCATGGCCCAGCTGCTCGCCGCGGCCCTGGGTGACACCTCGCTCGGCATGGTGACCACCTCCGCCAGCGTGGAATACGCCCTGGTCGACGGGGCCTGGATTGCCCAGGACACCACGGACCTGCGCCGGGCCCTGCTGGGCGGCATGGACCCCGACTCCCTGCTCGCCGCCCTCAGCAATTAGGCGGGGCCCGTCCCATGTCCCAGCCCGCCCCGCCCGCGTCCTCTTTGGCCACGCGTCGCGCCGCCGCCGGCCCCGCCCATGTTGTCCACCCTCTCGCCCCCATCGTCGCGGCCGACGCCCGGGTTCTCATCCTGGGGACCATGCCCTCGCCGGCCTCCCGGGAGGCCTGCTTTTACTACGGCCACCCCCGCAACCGCTTCTGGCCTGTGCTGGCCGCGGTCTTGGGCCAGGAGGACCCCGGCACCGCACAGGGGCGCACCCAGCTGGTCCTCGACCACCGCCTGGCCCTTTGGGACGTCCTGGCCTCTTGCGACATCGTCGGCGCGTCCGACGCCTCCATCGCCAACCCCCGGCCCAACGACATAGCAGGCCTGGTCGCGGGCACCAGCATCGCCCACATCTTCACAACCGGGGCCACGGCCTGGCGCTACTACCACCGGCTCTGTGAGCCCGCCACGCGCCTGGCCGCCACGCGCCTTCCCTCGACCAGCCCTGCCAACGCGGCCTGGCGCCTCGACGACCTCATCGCCGCCTACCAGTCCGTCCGGCTCGCGCTGGAAGAGCCCCTCCTGTGATTCCCCCAAAGCTTTACGGCCGCCGACGCGCGCGGGGGCTGGCTGCGTTAGGATAGGGCAGGCGTCCGTTCGGGCGTCGGGCCGGCGTGCGCGTTTGGGCCGCACGCGAACCATCTGCGCATGCACACACCCGCACCGCGGGCCTGCGAGAGGAGTCTCATGAGCGACAAGGGTTGCATTCTGGTCACGGGCGGCGCGGGCTTTATCGGCAGCCACACCTGCGTCGAGCTGCTCGGGAACGGCTACGACGTCGTCGTCCTGGACGACCTCTCCAACTCCAGCGAGGTCGCCGTCCGCCGGGTCGAGAGGATTGCCGGCAAGCCGGTCGCCGCCTTCTACAAGGGCGATGCCTGCGACCGCGGACTCGTGGACCGCATCTTCGACGAGCAGCCCATCGCGGGCGTCATCCACTTCGCCGCCTTCAAGGCCGTGGGCGAATCGGTCCACAAGCCCATCGAGTACTACACCAACAACCTAGACAGCACCCTCAACGTCGCCCGCGCCATGCGCGACCACGGCGTGACCAGCATCGTCTTCTCCTCCTCGGCCACGGTCTACGGTGAGCCCGACTCCGTGCCCTGCACCGAGGATGCCCAGCTCAAGCCTGCCACCTCGCCTTATGGCTGGACCAAGTCGATGAACGAGCGCATCCTCACCGACATCGCCACGGCGTACCCCGCCTTCAACGTCATGCTCCTGCGCTACTTCAACCCCATCGGCGCCCATCCCTCGGGCCTCATTGGCGAGGACCCCAAGGGCATCCCCAATAACCTGGTGCCCTACGTGGCCAAGGTGGCCATCGGCGAGCTGGACTGCGTGCGCGTCTTCGGCGACGACTATCCCACGCCCGATGGCACCGGCGTGCGCGACTACATCCACGTGGTCGACCTGGCCCGCGGTCACGTCAAGGCCCTGGGGTACATGCAGGGCAAGACGGGCGTGCACATCTTCAACCTGGGCACGGGCAAGGGCTCGAGCGTGCTCGACGTCGTCCATGCCTTCAGCCGTGCCTGCGGCCGCGAGCTGCCCTATAAGATTCTGCCGCGCCGCGACGGGGACATCGCCGAGAACTACGCCGACCCCAGCAAGGCCGAGAGGCTCATGGGCTGGCATGCCGAGTACGACCTCGACCGCATGTGCGAGGACTCCTGGCGCTGGCAGCAGATGAACCCGCGTGGATACGCGGACGCCACGGAGTAACACGCTTCACGGCATATCCTCAACGAACTGATACTCTTTTCTTTCACCGACAGATGACCCCGCGGCGGCCGACCCTGTGCCAGCTGTGCGCGGCGGGAAAGGAACAGGCCTGATGGAAGAAGAGAATACCGGCTCGTTCACGAATGTGGCGGAGATTCACGACAAGCTCCAGTCGATGACCGGCGAGCGCATCCGGGTCCGTGCCAACCTGGGCCGGTCGCGCGTGGTTGAGCGCGAGGGCACCGTGGTGCAGACCCACCCTTCCCTGTTCGTTGTGGAAGTCGAGGAGCGCCGGGGCCGCAAAGCCCGCCAGTCCTACCAGTACGTGGACGTGCTCACGGGCACGGTCCAGCTGTCTGACCCGGCGACGGGCGGCGTCCTGTTCGACATCGAGGAGAACTAGGCCTGGGCCATGGGGCGGCTCGCACAGACGATCGCGCCAGCAAAGGTCAACCTGTATCTGGGCGTGCACACCGAGCGTGACTCCCGCGGCTACCACCGCGCGGACTCGCTCATGTGCGCGCTTGATTTGTATGACGAGGTGTCCGTCGAGCTGCCGGAGGCCGGCGGTGGAGGAGCGGGCAGGCGTGGGGAGCCAGACGGCCTGATTGAGCTGGCATGCGAGCCCCAGGCCACCAAGGACCCCCGGGACAACCTGGCCTGGCGGGCGGCTCACGGCCTGTCCCTGGCCCTCGACCGGGCGGAGCCCATCCGCATTCACCTGCGCAAACGAGTGCCCTCCCAAGCTGGCTTGGGCGGCGGTTCTTCCGATGCGGCGGCGGTCCTGCGCTGCCTGGCGGCCCTGTGGGACGTGCATGACGACGACCTGCTGGCCCGGGTGGCGCGCGGCCTGGGCGCCGACGTCGCCTTCTTCCTTCAGGACCGGCCCTGCCTTTTGGGCGGGGGAGGGGACGTGGCGCTCGAGACCTTTGGGGCCATGCCCTTGACCTTTGCCCTGGCCCGCCCGCCCGAAGGGGTGTCCACGGCCAAGGCTTACCAGGTTTTTGACCAGCTGGCGACCCCTGTGGCCCCGCTCGGGCCCCTCCTGGACGCCCTGCGGGCCGGGGACGTCGCGGCCACCCGGGCACACCTGTCCAACAACCTGGAGCCTGCGGCCTGCGTGGTCCAACCCCTGGTCGCCCTGACGCTGGAGACCCTGGGCCAGGCTGCCTCCCGAATCCCCGGCGCGGGCCCGGCCCTTCTGTGCGGGTCCGGCTCCTGCTGCGCCCTTCTGGTGCCGGACGACCAGGCGGCGGGCCGGGTCAGGCAGGGGGTCTGCGAGCCCGGCTGGTGGGGCGCGACGGCCCACGCCCTGACCGAGCCCTGGGGCCGGCCCCGCCTCGCGTGAGCGCCCTGCCCGTTCACAACTTGTGCGCATTCTGAGTGGGTATCAGCCGTCCAGGCAGTTGTGTTAATATCACTACTCGCAATCGGGATGTGGCTCAGCTTGGTAGAGCGCTGCGTTCGGGACGCAGAGGCCGCTGGTTCAAATCCAGTCATCCCGACCACGGATTCACGATGGGCTGGCGTCACGCGCTTGCCCATCTTTTGTATCCGCTTTTGACACTCGGTGCAGCTCGCGTGCCGTGTGGGGTGTGCGTCACCGCGACACCACGTTATTTCTTCATGGCGAGTGTTTGGGAAAGGGAGGACGGGGTACTATACTACCGTCCCGTAAAGCGGCGGGTAGCGCATACAAGGGAAGTCCCTTGTCCGCCGACGGTATTGGAGGATTTCACATGGGTATCATCGGTGGCATCGGCGTTCCTGAGCTTCTTATCATCCTCGTGGTCGTTCTCCTGATTTTCGGGCCCAAGAACCTTCCCAAGCTCGGTGCCTCCCTTGGCAAGACGGTCAAGAGCATCCGCAAGGGCATGGAGGATGACGACACCAAGAAGGACAAGAAGGAAGAGGTCGAGGTCGTCGACGAGGACGACGCGGACGTCGCCGAGGCCAAGGAGATTGACGACGAGGACGCCGACGAGGAGGAGAAGCCTGCCAAGAAGGCCGCTCCTGCCAAAAAGCGCACTACGACCACCCGCAAGGCCAAGACGACCGACGACGAGGATTCCGACGCCGAGTAAGCGCAACCCCAGCTATCACCGGCTCGCCTGACACAGTACCTATGCTGCGGCGCGTATCCACCAGCCTGGATACGCGCCGTCAGTATGATAAAGGGCAGAGGTGTAATAGCCTCGGCCTATTCACTTATTTAAATGAATAAGTGAATAAAACGATGAAAGAGGTAGGAAAATGGCACTGGATGGCAAAGAGGTCATCCTCACCGCCGAGGGCAAGCAGAAGCTCGAGGACGAGCTCAAGTGGCGTGAGGGCGAGGAGCGCGACCGCATTACCGAGGCTATCCGTGTGGCCCGCGGCTTCGGCGACCTGTCCGAGAACTCCGAGTACGACGACGCCAAGGACGACCAGGCCGCCAACGAGGCTCGTATCGCGGCCATCAAGCAGCAGCTGGCCAACGCAGTCGTGGTCGAGGCGCCCCGCCGCTCCAACAGCATCACCTTCGGCCACACGGTGACCGTGGTGGACGACAGCGGCCGCGAGCGCTCCTTCATCTTGGTGGGCACCGCCGAGGCCGACCCCAAGCAGGGCAAGATTTCCAACGAGTCGCCCCTGGGAAAGGCCCTGTTCGGCCACCGCAAGGGGGAGACCGTGCAGTTCATCTCGCCCTCGGGCAAGACCCTGCACTACACCATCAACAACATCGAGTCCAAGTAGGCTTGCGCGAGGGGCGCCCGCCACCCGGGGGCGTCCTTGGAAAAGGCAACGTCGCTGGGCAAGGAAGGAACAACGCAACATGGCCGAGGATCTGGCATCGCAGGCGACGCAGACGCCACCCGTCGACGAGCGCACCATGCGCCTTGGGAAACGCCAGGCGCTGATTGACGCAGGCAAGGAGCCCTACAAGCGCTTCTTCGACCAGACCGACCACGCAGCCGACCTCGCCAAGCGCTATGCCGGCCTGGCCGACGGCGAGAACACCCAGGACCAGGTGGCGGTGGCCGGCCGCGTCATGGCCAAGCGCGACCAGGGCAAGATCTGCTTTCTCGTCCTGCGTGACGGCTCCGGCGACATCCAGGTCTTCGCCCGGGTGAACGGCGTTGACGAGGCCACCTGGGACCTGGTCAAGGACCTGGACCTGGGCGACATCATCGGTGTGCGCGGCACCGTCTCCCGCACCCGCCGCGGCGAGCTCTCGGTCATGCCCACTTCCATCGAGCTGCTCACCAAGAGCGTCCGCCCCCTGCCTGAGAAGTTCCACGGCCTCACGGACAAGGAGGAGCGCTACCGCCAGCGCTATGTCGACCTCACCATGAATCCCGAGGCCAAGGCCGTCTTCCGCAAGCGCTTCGCCATTGTGTCCGCCATCCGCCACTTCATGGAGGGCCGCGGCTTCGTCGAGGCCGAGACCCCCATCCTGCAGACCATCCAGGGCGGCGCCACAGCCAAGCCCTTCGTCACCCACTTCAACGCGCTCGACCAGGATTGCTACCTGCGCATCGCCACGGAGCTCCACCTCAAGCGCCTGCTGGTGGGCGGCTTCGAGCGCGTCTACGAGGTGGGCCGCATCTTCCGCAACGAGGGTATGGACTACAAGCACAACCCCGAGTTCACCTCCATCGAGGCCTACCAGGCCTACACCAACCTGGATGGCATGAAGGAGCTGGCCCAGAGCCTGATTCAGTATGTGAACTCACAGGTCAACGACAGCGAGGTCATCAATTACCAAGGCCATGAGATCAACCTGGGCGGCACCTGGCCCAGCCGTCCCATGACCGAGCTGGTGAGCGAGGTCGTGGGCGAGGCCGTGAGCCTGGACACCCCCGTCGGCCGCCTGCGCGAGCTCTGCCAGCAGAACGGCGTCGAGGCCCAGCCTGGCTGGGGCGCCGGCAAGCTGGTCTTCGAGCTCTACGACGAGCTGGTGGAGAAGACCATCGTCCACCCAACCTTCGTCGTGGACTACCCGGTGGAGGTCAGCCCCCTGGCCAAGAAGCGCCCGGACGACCCGCGCCTGACCGAGCGCTTCGAGCTGGTCATCGACGGCTGCGAGTACGCCAACGCCTTCACCGAGCTCAACGACCCGGTCGACCAGCAGGCCCGCTTCGAGGACCAGATGAGCGCCAAGACCCAGGGCGACGACGAGGCCATGGAGATTGACCACGACTACGTGCGCGCCCTTGAGTACGGCATGCCCCCGGCCGGCGGCATCGGCATAGGCGTCGACCGCCTGGTCATGCTCCTCACCGACCAGGCATCCATCCGCGACGTCCTGCTCTTCCCGCACATGCGCCCGGAGGCCCTCGAGTAGCGGGGTCCCAGGGGACGCGCGGTCGCAAGCCGGCGTGACCGGGGGAAGAGGCAGGGGAAGAGGTAGGATGATGGGGCGGTCTGCCTGGCACCTGGCGGGCCGCCCGATTTAGAACCGCCCCACGAGGAGAGTGGAGACCCAGCGATGGCAGACTTTCTCGACGAACTGATTAGCATCAAAAAGGAGTTCACCGAGATCGGCAACGAGCTCAGCGACGAGACGGCCGTCATGCGCGGGGCCACGACCTCCGAGGGCAAGCCCGCCCCGGTCTGGAGCCCCAGCGACTACAAGGTGGTCCCCAAGGTGGACGCCGGCATGTGCGTGCGCTGCAAGCAGGAGGACGCCAGCTGCGACCTCTGCGAGCAGGTCTGCCCCACGCAAGCCCTGCGCTTCACCGACGACGGCGACCTGGAGATTACGGGAGACTGCCGCAAGTGCGGCCTGTGTGTCGCCGCTTGCCCCACGGACGCCCTCATGTCCTCTCTCTACAACCCTCGCGTTATCTACGACAAGATCTGCAAGATTGCCGAGGCCCACGAGATGGTCTACGTCACCTGCACCCGCGCTTTGGGCCATGCCCCCGCGGATGCTGAGGTCGTCCTGCCCTGCGTGGGCTGCATCTCGGCTGACACCTGGTACGCTATTCTCTGCGAGTACGGCAACGTGGGCGTCTACCTGCCCCGTGGCATCTGCGAGAAGTGCCGTACCACCGGCGGCGAGGAGTTCTACACCGAGCAGATTAGCGTGGGGGAGTCCTGGTCCGGCGACACGGTTGACCTGGTGGAGCGCGAGCGCGACCTGGTCTTGGAGATTGACCATCAGGTGGAGCGCAAGGAGTTCGTGTCCAGCTCCATGAAGTCCCTGGGCATGACAGCCTCCAAGGTTAACCCCATCACTGCCAAGCTGGCCCGCGCCGCCGAGAAGCTGTCCCAGCACAGCAAGCAGATTGCCCAGCTGCAAAAGACCCTCGACGCCATGACCGGCAGCAAGGCAACCACCCAGAAGAAGCGCATCCTCACTGGCACGCGCCAGCTCCTCCTGGTTGCCCTGTCCAACCACCCCGACACAGCGCCCAACATCCTCTTCGACCTGCCTAGCTTCACGAACACCTGCACCGGCTGCGAGCGCTGCGCCGAGATGTGCCCCACCAGCGCCATCGACATTGTGGGTGGGCGCCCCCAGGTCGTTTCCACCCACTGCGTCACCTGCAGCCTCTGCGCCGACGTCTGCCCGGTGGATGCCGTGGAGTTCGTGGAGATAAGCGGCCAGCGCCTTATCGTGGACGACCCCGAGGCCCAGAAGAAGATTGAGGCTGACAAGAAGGCCGCCGAGGACCGCGAGAAGGCCCGCGAGAAGAGCAAGGAGTTCGGCAAGAAGGCCCTGGACTTTTTGGAGGGCGAGGCCGACCGGGCCGACGCCGAGGAGGCCGCAGCCAAGAAAGCTGCGTCCAAGCCCGCCTCCAAGTCCGCCGAGTAAGGCCGTCAGGTGACCGACCTGCGTTCTTTGATAGATTCCAAAAAACAGGGACGATTCAGCCCTTGTGCCTGCCGTCATCCTGCTACTATCTGTCATGTATGAGCGTTCTCGTTCGGTTGTTGGGTACCAGACAGTTTTGACAGGGTCCCGACTCCTGGCAGAGTGCTTAGGACGTGCAATGGAAGAGGAGGAGTGAGAGATGTCTGAAGAGGAGAAGGCCGTACCTTCACCTGCAACGGACGCTGTCACGGAGGGGCGCAAGCCACGCAGGTGGCCAGTCGTCGTCTCCGTCCTGGCAGTCTTCGTCGCGGTGTTCTTTGTGGCCTTCCTGCACTGGCATGAGGAGCCTACGTTCTGTAGCACCATGTGCCATAGCCCGATGGACAAGTACGTGCAGGGGTACTACAGCACCGACCAGTCGCTTGAGGTCACGGCACACGCCGAGAGCGGCGTCACCTGCCTGAGCTGCCACTACCCGCAGGCCAAGATGCTCGACCTGGTCCATGAGGTCATCCTCACGGTCACCGACGACTACACCGACCCGCTGCCTGCCCGCCAGTATGCCGAGGGCGACTCGGCTGCCCTTGTGAGCGACGAGTTCTGCGGCCGCTGCCACGACGGCGTCACGGCTCCCACCAAGGAGAGCGCGACCGAGGGCGTGTGGGGCGACTACGACCCGCACAACATCCCTGACGACGTCGCATCGCACCTGACCGCCGGCTATGAGGGTGGGGCCATCACCTGCGGTGACTGCCACACCATCCACAAGGGCTCCACGCTCGCCTGCGCCGAGTGCCACAGCGACGTCTTCAACGAGGAGACCGTGCCCGATGGCTGGCAGCTGCCGACCACCGACAAGAAGGCCGAGGTCGCCACGACGTTCGGTCCCTACGACATGCACAGCATCATCGAGACCGACGCCTTCCAGGATGTGGCCTTCCACCAGACTGCCGGCGCTGACGGTGGGCTCATCACCTGCACCGACTGCCACAGCACCGATGCCGACACGGCCAACACCTTCATCTGCTCCGAGTGCCACGCCAGCAACTACGACGGCCTGATTCCCGAGGGCTGGACGGTGCCGGACACCACGGTCGACACCGACATGAAGACGGCCGCCACCGCTAGCATGGGTGCCTACGACCCGCACACCCTGATTAGCTCGTCCCTGTTCACCGAGACGGTCTTCCACCAGACCGCCGGTGCTGACGGCGGCATGATTGGCTGCGTCGACTGCCATGGCACCGACGGCCAGCTCAACTCCTTCAAGTGCTCCGAGTGCCACGCCACCGACTACGCCGACCTGGTGCCCGACGGCTGGACCACGCCCGAGTCCACCATCGACATGCCGATGATGGGCACCTCCGCCTCCGACGAGGAAACCGAGGCTGCCGCTGATGAAGAGGCTGCCGAGACCGACGAGGCTGCCGAGTCCGACACCGCCGCCGCGGCTTCCGATGCCACCTACAAGGACGGCACCTACACCGCCTCTGGCAAGGGCATCGGCGGCGACGTGCCTGTGACCGTTACCATCGCCGACGGCAAGATTTCCTCCGTCGAGGTCGGCGACAACGGCGAGACCCCGGCTCTGGGCGGCCAGGCCATCGAGCAGCTGCCGGCCCTGATTGTCGAGGCCAACGGCACCGCCGGTGTGGACGCCTACTCCGGCGCCACGATTACCTCCAAGGCCATCTTCTCGGCCGTCGAGGACTGCCTGAGCCAGGCTGCCGAGTAAGCGTCGTCCGGCACATAAAGGCTCTCAGATGAGGAGGGGCTGCCGCAAGGCGGTCCCTCCTTTTTTGTATGGGGGAGTTCCCGCCCACGGCCAGGTGATACGCGCTACAATCGATGAGTTATGCGCGGTCCGCTCGTGGACCCGTGCCCCGGTCCCGACGTCCCGACAGGGCGGCGAAGGCCACGGGGACGCCACCGGGACGCAGGCCGCGCTAAGGATTCAAGCCCACCAGGTGACTGACGGATAGAGGAGAGCATGTCTCTTTCAATTGGCATCGTCGGCCTGCCCAACGTTGGCAAGTCGACCCTATTCACGGCCCTTACCAAGCAGGGCGGCCTCGCGGCCAACTACCCCTTTGCGACCATCGACCCCAACGTGGGCATCGTCGACGTGCCCGACGCCCGCCTGCAGAAGCTGGCCGACATCGTCCATCCCGGCCGCATCGTGCCCGCCGCCGTCGAGTTCGTGGACATCGCCGGCCTGGTCAAGGGCGCCAGCGAGGGCGAGGGCCTGGGCAACCAGTTCCTGGCCAACATCCGCGAGGCCGATGCCATCTGCGAGGTTGTCCGCTTCTTCAAGGACCCCGACGTCGTGCACGTCAGCGGCAAGGTCGACCCCGTAAGCGACGTGGACACCATCGCCACCGAGCTGGTCCTGGCCGATCTGGGCACCATCGAGAAGGCCTTGCCCAAGGTGGTGAAGGAGTCCCACCGCGGCGACAAGCCAACCCAGACCAAGCTGGCCACCATGCAGCGCCTGCAGGCCTGGCTCAACGAGGGCAAGAGCGCCCGCTCCATGGAGATGAACGAGGACGAGGCGGCCAGCATCCGCGACCTCTTCCTGCTCACCATGAAGCCCATCCTCTACGTGGCCAACGTGGACGAGGACGGCCTGGGCAGGGACTACGCCCCCATCGACGGGGTCAAGCCCATCCCAATCTGCGCCGAGACCGAGGCCGAGCTGGCGGAGCTGCCCGAGGAGGACGCCAGGGAGTACCTGGAGTCCCTGGGCCTGGAGGAGCCCGGCCTGGCCCAGCTGGCCCGCGCGGCCTACCGCCTGCTGGGCCTGCAGTCCTTCTTCACAGCAGGCGAGATGGAGGTCAAGGCCTGGACGGTCAGGATTGGCGCCACGGCACCTCAGGCGGCCGGCGTCATCCACTCCGACTTCGAGCGCGGCTTCATCAAGGCCGAGACTATCTCCTATGACGACTACGTGACCCTGGGCGGCGAGGCTGGGGCCCGGGCGGCCGGCAAGCTCCGCATGGAGGGCAAGGACTACATCGTGCAGGACGGCGACGTCATGCACTTCCGCTTCAACGTCTAGGACAGCCGGGTCTGACATCCATGGCACGGGAGGGTGATGGGCAAAAGCGGGGGAGGGCCTCGACCGTCGACATGACGAGCGGGCCCATCCTGCCGGCCATCGCCCTCTTCTCCCTGCCCATCCTGGTCACCTTCCTCTTCCAGCAGCTCTACGTCACCATCGACGGCATGATTCTGGGCCGCTTTGTGGGCAACGTGGCCCTGGCGGCGGTCAGCAACTGCGGCTACCTTACGGCGACCATCGTCTGCTTCTTCAACGGCGTGTCGGTGGGGGCGGGGGTCGTGCTGGCCCAGCTCTTTGGGGCCCGTGACCACGACCGCTTTGGCCGGGCGGTCTGGGCCGCGGGCTTTTTGGCCCTGGCCTCGGGCCTCGTCCTCACGGTGGCGAGCATCGTCCTAGCCCGACCCTGCCTCTCCCTCATGAACCTGTCGGGCGAGGTGCTCGACCAGGCCGTCCTCTACATGGTGGTCTACGCCTTCTCAAGCCTGCCCATGACGGTCTACAACATGGGCTGCGCGGTCTTCAGGTCCTTTGGCGACTCCCGCACCCCCATGGCCATACTGGCCGTCTCGTCCTTGGCCAACGTGGGCCTTGCCCTGCTCTTTGTGGTGGCCTGGGGCTGGGGCGTGTTCGGGGCAGCTCTGGGCGCCGTCTTTGCCCAACTTATCGCAGGCGTTCTCACCTGCCTGCTCGTCTGGCGCCGCCGCCGGGTCTGCTGCATCGAGGCGACGAGGCCCTCCCTGGACCGCCGCCTGCTCAGGTGGATGCTCTCCATCGGCCTTCCCAGCGGGGTCCAGGTGAGCGTCCTGTGCGCCTCCTCCATCTTCATCTCCGCCCGGATAAACACCTTCGGCCTCGAGGTCATGGGCGGCTTTGGCGCCTACTCCAAGATTGATGGCTGGTTCTACCTGCCGGCTGAGGCCGTCCAGGCGGGCATCATGACCTTTGTGGGCCAGAACCTGGGCGCCCGCAGGTACGCCCGCGCCCGCCACGCCGTGCGCCGGGGCCTGGTCCTCAACGTTCTGGTCATGGCGGCCCTCTGCGCGATTGTCTACCTCTTCCGCTACCCGGTAATCGGCCTCTTTTCCAGCGACCCGGCCGTGGTCGAGGCGGGCGTGCAGGCCTTGGCGACCATCGTCCCCCTCTATTTCCTCTATGCGGCCTACTGCGCGCTCGGGGGCCTCTTCGACGGGGTGGGCTCCACCAGGGTCCCCATGGTCCTGTCCCTGCTCATCATGTGCGTGGCCCGCATCGTCTGGATATACACGGCTGGCCTGGCCTTTCCCTCGCCGGTCACCATCTACCTGAGCTACCCGGTCACCTGGGTCGCCATCGTGGCGGCATCCCTTGTCTACGCCTACAAGGGGTCGTGGAACCACGCGCGCGATATCAGGGGCTCGGCCACGGAGGGGGCGGAGGGGGTCTAGCAGGCATATGGGCGGGGGCATGCGGGCTCCGGCCTTTCGCGGCGGGCACCCCTTTTGCCCTCGCCCGCCCCCTATGCGGGATTGGCCTTGGGGCGGACGCCTCTGTCTCCCGCGCACCCGCAGCCTGCCCGCCCCGCTCATCTTGGGGTAGTGAGTAGTCGCGGCTCAGGTCCCCAAACGGGGCCCATCTGGTCTACCATACGGATAACGAATGCAAACCGCGGGCATCGGGCCTTGCAAGCACAGACGTCCGGTGCTCGCGCCATCGTGACAAAGGAGCCCTTCGCCTATGGCAACCTCTGACCAGCTCGTCATCGTCCTCGACTTTGGCGCCCAGTATGGCCAGCTCATCGCCCGCCGCGTGCGCGACCTGCATGTTTACTCGGAAATCCTGCCCTGTGACACGCCTGCGGCCGAGATTGCAGCCCACCGTCCCAGCGCCATCATCCTGTCCGGCGGCCCGGCCAGCGTCTATGCCGACGACGCGCCCGACCTGGACGCCGGCGTGTTCGAGCTGGGCGTGCCGGTCCTGGGCTTTTGCTACGGCCAGCAGATCATGGCCGTCAAGCTGGGCGGCAAGGTCGGCCACACCGAGGTGGGCGAGTACGGCGGCGCCGAGCTTCAGCGCCAGGGCGAGTCGCGCCTGCTCGACGGCACGCCTGTCCAGCAGACCGTGTGGATGAGCCACCGCGACGCTGTGAGCGAGGTGCCCGAGGGCTTCACCGTCACCTCCACCACCGAGGTCTGCCCCGTGGCCTCCATGGAGTGCGCCGCGCGCAACCTCTACGCCACCCAGTTCCACCCCGAGGTTCGCCACACCCCCTACGGCAAGCAGATTCTGTCCAACTTCCTCTTCAATATCTGCGGCCTCACGCCCACCTGGACCATGGACAGCATCGTGGACGAGAAGGTCGCCCAGATTCGCGGGCAGGTGGGCGGCGAGAAGGTCATACTTGCCCTATCCGGCGGCGTTGACTCCGCGGTGACGGCAGCCCTGGTCCACAAGGCCATCGGGGACCAGCTGACCTGCGTCTTCATCAACCACGGCATGCTGCGCAAGGGCGAGCCCGAGAGCGTCGAGCGGGTCTTCACCCAGCAGTTCGGCATCCCGCTCATCCACGTGCACGCCGAGGACCGCTATGCCCAGCTCCTGGCCGGCACCACCGACCCCGAGCAAAAGCGCCGCCGTATCGGCACCCAGTTCTGGAAGGAGTTCTTCGACGTCGCCCAGAGGCTGGACGGGATTAAGTACCTGGCTCAGGGCACCATCTACCCCGACATCATCGAGTCCGGCGCGCGCAAGACGGGCGGCAAGGCCAGCACCATCAAGAGCCACCACAACCTCATCCCCTTCCCCGAGGGGGTGCACTTCGACCTCATCGAGCCGCTCGACCACTTCTTCAAGGACGAGGTCCGCGCCCTGGGCACGGCCCTGGGCCTGCCAGACGAAATCGTCTACCGCCAGCCCTTCCCGGGCCCCGGCCTTGCCATCCGCATCATCGGCGAGGTGACGCCCGAGAAGCTGGAGATCCTCAAGGACGCCGACGCCATCGTGCGCGAGGAGCTGGACGCCTACAACGCCAGGCTCTTCGAACAGACGGGGGAGCGCAACTCCGCCCATTCCTGCTGGCAGTACTTTGCCGTCCTGCCCGACATCCGCTCGGTGGGCGTCATGGGCGACGAGCGCACCTACGCCCGTCCGGTCATCGTGCGCGCCGTGGAGTCCACCGACGCCATGACGGCCGACTGGGCCAAGCTGCCCTACGAGGTGCTCCAGGCCATTTCCAGCCGCATCGTCGCCGAGGTCCCCGGCGTCAACCGCGTGGCCTACGACATCACGTCCAAGCCGCCGGCGACGATTGAGTGGGAATAGTCGCCAGTGGTTTATCCGTGATGACAATTATCAGCTTAGGCACGACGCAAAGAAGGGGCTGCAATTCTACGCTGCAGCCCCTTCTTGCCAAACGACCAAAGCACCAGCGCTTCGTTCAAGGAGGAGTAAGGCGATGAGATGGTGGCTGGCTCTGCCGTGACGAGCGGATTCACCACACGTCTTCGAAGTATCGACCTTGCTGCACACTGCCAAACCTTTGCCAAGTGCAAATTACGCTATGATTGGCTCGCCTCGTAATCCTCCCAGCCATCAGGCAACGAGAAATCATGACACTCGTTGCAGATGACGACACTTGCCTCATGGGACTTGTGGCAATCGGTACAGGCAAGTTCAATGAAGGCATGGTTGCTGTGCGGATTCGCATCGCTCTTTCCGTCAGATTTCACCAATCTGCCTTCGGTCTTGTCCGCTATTTCTTTGCGGTCGTGGCAACTTTTGCAGTCAACGGTCTCCTTTGCGACCTCTGACGTTGCCTGACTCACCCTATCAGCCGATGCCGCCTCGTGGACAACGGCCAACGTGTCACTGTCAGCGTGGCAGGCTGTGCACTCGAAACCTGTATGGGAAGAGGCCTCGCAGGCACCGTCTTCCATCGTGGCAATTTGCGCGCTATGACAACTTCCACAATCCGACGACATAGACCACTCTTCAGTAGTTGATGGGGCACTGCATCCTATCAATGAGGCTAACCCCAAACATGCAATTGCCAGCGCTGCGGAGAGTATTGCTTTCTTCCTCATAGCACACCAACTACATCATGCCCGCTGCCTGCAGCTGCGTAACTAGAGCCTCAGCAGCGGCGGGATCTTGTGCTGCAATCTCGTCGATGGTGGGCCACCAAGTCTCGGGGACTTCCTCTCCCAGCATATCAAGTACGGCACGCCAAGCGCTGTTTTGGCCTATCGGTACTGAACCAAGCATGCGCTGGAACCCGAAGCATCCTCCGGCGCATGTACCAGCAGCCCATAGGCCCTTAATAGTACGACCCGTTTCCTTATTGATGGCGCGCTGCTCACGGTCCACGTGTACGCCACCACGCGTGATGCATTGGGCCATACCCATACCGGCAACATAGTATGGAGGCGTATCGACAGGAGTCATCCATGCAGCGTCCTTGCCATGGTCAGGGTCACGGCCTTTGGCACAACACTTGTTGTAGTATTCGATGTTCTCCATCATGATGTCGTAATCCATGCCCGTCTTCTCGGCCACCTCTTCAAGCGTGTCGCACTTGATGGTGATGCCGTCAATGACATCCTGGTCGATCTGCTCTTGGGTATTCATGGCAAACCACGTAACCATACGCCCCCAACAGGCCACATCGCCTTCAGGAATAAGATTACCAACCTTCGACTCCCAAGCGCTGTCCCAAAGCGTCCAGCACTGGCCCTTTTCCTGATTCAATATGGCCGTCGTACCCTCAATCAAATCACCATTCTCGTTACAGAAGCGACGTCCGGCTATATCAAGCCACAGCATGCCTAACTGACCTACTCCAGGACAGCTGGGCCAGGTGTCATCAAATCCAGCGTAATCGGTCGTTGAACCTACGCGACTGGGACGTTGGTCGACAATTGAAGTGGTAAAGGGGTCGCCCCAGAAAATCTCGTCTATCGCTGCCCCCGCCCATAACGCCATTTTATGGGCATCACCAGTATGACTCGGATAGGCAAAATTCTTTGTGATTCGATCATTGCCCCAGAACATAGCCTTCATCATGTCTTCGTCGCGGGAAATGCCACCCGCAGATAGCAGTACGCCTTTTGAGGTATTGTATTTCACATAGCCATCAGGATTCTTGGCAATGATGCCTGTCACGTCACCATTCTCGTTCTGGGTCAACATATAACCAGCGGTTTCAAAATCATAGACCGCGCCGGCCTTTTCGCCCGCCTTCCACATAGCACCTTGCCAATCATCAGGAGGGTTTCCGCCTACGCCGTAAGACATGGCAAAGGGGATGTTAGGATATTCCTGTGGTGTGCAGGCAACGTGGACATCGATACCCTGCTCGATGAGAAGCGGGGCGAGCCAATCCATCCAAGGGCCGGCTGTATCGAGGAACCGAGCGGTCTGCCACTGGTTGTCCTGCACTACACCTGCGCAGCAGGTCATGGTGTTGGTCGACTGGTAATACCCCGCAAACAGAGCGTCACGCATCTCCTGGGGAAATACTATGCCAGCCTTCTGCTGCAGCTGACTGTTGAACGAGTAAGTGAGCTCGCGAGAGAGGCCCACTTCATTCGACTTCTCCAGAACATGAACATTGGCCCCATGGGTTGCTGCCGCAAGAGCGCCGCAACAACCGGCGATTCCACCACCAACTACAACAATATCGCAATCGATTTCATCAATGAACTCCGTTGGTTCCTCGGGCTTAATTTCCCAGGTGTACTTTATGACGGTGCAGTCATCGCCAGCCGTTTCAGCGAGTTCGGCGGCAGGCGCATCCACGCCGTCGCTCTGCACGCTGCTCACCGCCTCTTGGCTACTGCAGCCCGTTACACCGACCGACGCAGCAGCTGCGCCCAGCAAGCCCGCTCCTTTCAGGAACGATTTGCGACTCAATTCTTCGCCCATAATAATCCTCCTTCAGTTCTCTCAATGCTTCTTGCGGGGGAAAGTCCCCTTACTGATTTTATGGAGGCTAGCCGTTCTTCACTTTCCTGTTTTAGCGAAAACTGTAACAGCTATATTGACAATTTAAGTGTTTTGTCAAATAATCATAGTCAGATTTGTTTTCATGGAGCGGATGCGAATTGCCGGAGAACGGAGGAGGACTATGCGAATCGATTTCATCGGTACCGCATTTGTCGGTGATGACATCCGCATGCGCCTGAATATCATAGAAGCTGCTTGCGATCTTATCGAAGAGATTCCCTTTTCGAAGCTTACCGTTGGCCGCATCTGCAAAGAGGCGCATATCTCTCGCCAAACGTTCTACAATTATTTCAAAGACAAATATGATTTGATTATCTGGCTTGAATCGGGAATTGTTAACACTCATCTCTTGCAGATTGGCTGCTCTAAGAACTGGACAGAGGCATTAGAGGGAATTCTTCGAGACCTACCTTCCAATGTGGGGCCGCTGGCACTAAGCGCGGCCAACTCGGAGAAGAGCAAGTTTTTCCGAGGAAGCTGTGCGAGACTTATCTCGATGCAAATCCTCAGCGAGCTGGAATGGAATCGGGACATTGTGATTACCGACACCCTTCGCTTCCAGATTGGGGCATATCCACACACACTTGTTGCACTTGTCGATGCTGTCTATCAGGACGAATACTTCCTCGAAAAAAACGAGCAGGTCGTAGAGACGCCCATGCTCCATCGCGTGCTCTCTCTGGAGCAGCGCAAAAGATTGGCAGAGCAAGCGGAGGCGTTCGTTCCTGCCGAGCTGCACAGGGCAATGCTCACCCCTCGCAAATAGCACTCTTCAGGCGAGTCTTAACCTTAGCATCAAACATGATGGTTATTAGAAATGAAGCGCAAAACTAGGTAACGCACAACCGCTTTCACGCTCATAACTGCAGTATTTTAACCCCTAGCGCTCCAATAGCTGTTCGATTGAGCAACGCAGGGCTCGCGAGAGTTTGTACAGCGCCATTCCCTGGGCTTTTTTATGTCTTTCTGGCGTTGCTCGTACAGCTGGATGGAGCGAAG
>CAZEAF010000005.1:44839-48008 GCA_964510125.1 uncultured Coriobacteriaceae bacterium | reverse complement strand
GTGGGAACCCCCTCCAATCCCGACAATGAGGCCCAGGTGCCCTCCAGCCCCCGCGAGTTCGAGCTAGCCGAGCTCCTGCAAGGCGAGCTCCTGGCCCTAGGCTACGCGGACGCCCGCGTCGACGGGCATGCCTACGTCACCGCCCACATCCCTGCCTCAGCCGGCGCCGAAGACCTGCCCTGCCTGGGCTTTTGCTCCCATATCGACACCTCACCCGACGCGCCCGCTCTCGACGTCCACCCCCAGGTCCTGACCTACCAGGGCGGCGACCTGGTCATCGGCGAGACGAAGGACGGCACTCCCGTGGCCCTGACCGAGGCCAACACGCCCGGCCTTTCCTCCCTGGCCGGCCATCAGCTCCTGGTGACCGACGGGACAAGCCTGCTGGGCGCCGACGACAAGGCCGGCGTGGCCGAGATCATGGCTCTGGTGGCCCGCCTAGCCGCCGACCCCGCCATCCCCCACCCCCGCCTTGCCATCTGCTTTTGCCCCGACGAGGAGATTGGCCACGGCTGCAGCCTGCTCGACCTGGATTCGTGGGGTGCCAGCTGGGGTTACACCGTCGACGGCGGGCGCGGGCCCTCGGTCCAGTACGAGTGCTTCAACGCCGCCGACGTCACGGTCTCGGTGCAGGGGGTCGAGATTCACCCCGGCACCGCCAAGGACGTCATGGTCAACGCCCTTCACGTCCTGGAGGAGTTCGATGCCATGCTGCCCTCCTGGGAGCGGCCCGAGCACACCAGTGGCTACGAGGGCTTCTACCATCTGCACGGCATCTCGGGCACCGTCTCGCACGCCACGGCCCGCTACATCGTCCGCGACCACGACCGGGCTAGCTTCGAAAACCGCAAGCTGCTCATGCGTGAAGCCGCCGACCTGCTCAACCGCAAGTACGGCCCCTCACGGGTGACCTTGGAGACCCGCGACCAGTACCACAACATGGCCGAGGGCCTTGGCGGCTGCATGCACCTGGTGGACAATGCCCTGGCCGCCTTTGAGGCTGTGGGGCTATCCGCTCGGGTGGAGCCCATCCGCGGCGGCACTGACGGCGCCCAGCTGACCTTCCGCGGCCTTCCCTGCCCCAACCTGTCCACCGGCTCCGACAACCATCACAGCGTGCGCGAGTACGCCGTGGTCGACCAAGTGGAGGCCATGGTCGACGTCCTGCAGGAGCTGGTCGGCATCTACGCCAAGCCGGTCGCCTAGGACGCGGTCGGGCTCTATCGGCAAGGGCATCCCATCTGCCCGACCGCACCGAGCCGCTCGCCCAGAGCCCAGCCGGGCACCTCGAGGAGCCGTCCGCCACGCGGGACCTATCGGGTTGTCGTTTGGATGCCCGCGGGCTTACTGACCGCGGGCTTACTCGTCGTCGCTGTCGGGCATGTCGACATGCTCGCACACGGCGCCCAAGCTGCAAAGCTTGTCAGTAAAGCGCTCGTAGCCGCGGGCGATGTGATGTGTGCGCGAGACGAAGGTGGTCCCATCGGCCACCAGGCCCGCCAGCACCAGGGCTGCCCCACCGCGCAGGTCGGGCGACTTGACCCGGGCACCGGTCAGCGGGGCCGGGCCCTTGACCAGCGCATGGCGCTCCTCTATGCGGGTCTGGCCACCCATGCGGGCCAGCTCGGCCGCCAGCATGAAGCGGTTCTCGAAGACATTCTCGGTGATGAAGGTGGTTCCCTTGGCCTGGGTGGCGAGGACCATGAACTGGGCCTGCATGTCCGTGGGGAAGCCGGGGTACGGCAGGGTCTGGATGTCCGTCGCCCGCAGAAGCTTCGGGGCCTTGCGGACGGTGACCGACCGCTCGCCCCGCTCAATCGGCACGCCCATAATCTCCAGCTTGCGCAAGGGGATGTCCAGGTGCCTGGGGTCGAAGCCCTCGACCGTCAGGCCCTCGTCGGACGCCAGGGCGCCGGCGACCAGGAAGGTCCCCGCCTCGATACGGTCACCCACCGTCTCGTGGTCGCAGGGATGGAGCTGGTCGCGGTCGACCCCGTAGACCTCGATGATGGGAGTTCCCGCGCCCCGGATGTCGGCACCCATCTCACAGAGCATGTTGGCCAGGTCCACAATCTCGGGCTCGCGGGCGGCGTTCTCGATGGTGGTGCGCTCCTTGGCCACCACGGAGGCCATCATGACGTTTTCCGTGGCACCCACGCTGGGAAAATCAAGGGGGACAATGGTTCCGACCATCTCATGGTCCACCGTGGCCATGATGTCGCCGTGGTCGTTCTCGATTTTGACGCCGATGGCCTCAAGGCCAGCCAGGTGCTGGTCGATGGACCGGGCGCCGATGTTGCAGCCGCCGGGCATGGCGACGACTGCCTTGCCGAAGCGCACGAGCAAAGGGCCCAGCACCGAGATGGAGGCGCGCATCTGCGAGACCAGCTCGTAGGGCGTGACCCAGTTGACCACGCCGGTCGTGTCGATGGTCAGCTCGTGGTCGCCGGATATGACAGAGGCGCCGAGCGTCTCCAGCACCTTGACCATAAGCCGAACATCCGAGATGTCCGGGATACGGGTCAGGTGGTAGACGCCCGGCGCCATAATCGTGGCTGCCATAAGTTTCAAGGCCGAGTTCTTCGCTCCTTCTACGCTGACAGTGCCGCGTAAGGCGTGCCCGCCCTCGACCTTGATGACATCCATGTCCAGCTCCCTACCTTATCGATCGGCCGAAACCGACGCAATCTGGAGGTTAAGCCAGTCACACTGATCCTTGTAATAGGCCCGGGAGGCATCCCCTTCGGGAAGGCCCTTCAGGCTCTCCTCCGCCTTGGCAAGCTCTCCCTTGACCGCATTGAGGTCAATGTCGGCCAGGGCAACAGCCTTGTCAGCGAGGACGATGACGCCGTTGTCACGAATCTCGGCATAGCCGCCCGAGATGACATACTTCGTCGTATCCTTGCCGGACTTCGACGCGGTAATCTTCACCACGCCGGGGCCCAAGGTGGAGACGAGCGGCTCGTGGCCCTTCATCACGCCGAAGCCGCCGACCTCTCCGGGGAGGCCCACGTACTCGGCCTCATCGGAGAAAATCGTCTGAACTGGCGTAACGACCGTGCAGTTCAGATTCTCAGCCATTCGCTCGCTCCTCTTCCATCAACGAACCTGCGACTTACGCTTCCTTGTTGGCCATCTTCTCGACGCGCTCGCGCACGTCCTCGATGGT
>CAZEAF010000005.1:26889-44739 GCA_964510125.1 uncultured Coriobacteriaceae bacterium | reverse complement strand
GCCACGCGGTAGTGCTCCTCGCCGACTACCATGGGGTCCAGGGCGTTGGAGGAGGAGGCCAGCGGGTCGATGGCCGGGTACAGGCCGAGCTCGGCGATGGAGCGGGACAGCGTCGTCGTGGCGTCCAGGTGGATGAACGTCGTGGCAGGCGCCGGGTCCGTCAGGTCGTCTGCGGGGACGTAGACGGCCTGGACCGAGGTGATGGAGCCGCTCTTGGTCGAGGTGATGCGCTCCTGCAGGTCGCCCATCTCGGTGGCCAGCGTAGGCTGGTAACCGACTGCCGAGGGCATACGGCCGAGCAGGGCCGAGACCTCGGAGCCCGCC
The DNA here is from genome assembly GCA_964510125.1 of uncultured Coriobacteriaceae bacterium. GTDB lineage: Bacteria > Actinomycetota > Coriobacteriia > Coriobacteriales > UMGS124 > CAIFEU01. The sequence continues at coordinate 44,415 of CAZEAF010000005.1, read as the reverse complement.
TGGGAGAAGCGGAAGATGTTGTCGATGAAGAGCAGAACGTCCTGGCCCTGGTCGCGGAAGTACTCGGCGGTGGTCAGGCCGGCCAGACCGACGCGCAGACGGGCTCCCGGGGGCTCGTTCATCTGACCGTAAATCATGCAGGTCTTCTTGATGACGCCGGACTCGCTCATCTCCAGATAGAGGTCGGTGCCCTCACGGGTGCGCTCGCCGACGCCAGTGAACACGGAGGTGCCGCCGTGACCAAGAGCCAGATTGTTGATGAGCTCCTGAATCAGAACGGTCTTGCCGACGCCGGCGCCGCCGAACAGGCCCGTCTTGCCGCCACGAATGTAGGGCTCGAGCAGGTCGATTGCCTTGATGCCGGTCTCGAAAATCTCCGTGGAGGTCGAGAGCTGCTCAAAGGCAGGCGCCGGATGGTGGATTGGGTAGAAGCCCTCCACCTCGGGCATGGGCTGTTTGTCGATGGGCTGACCCATGACGTTCCAGACGCGGCCGAGGATGTTGGGGCCGACCGGCATCTTCATGGGCGCGCCCGTGTCGACGGCCTGATCGCCGCGCTGCAGGCCGTCCGTAGACGACATAGCAACGGCACGAACGACGCCGCCGGGACGGTGCTGCTCAACCTCGAGCACCGTCGAGAGGTGGCCGACGGGTGAGTCGGCCTCGACGGTCAGGGCGTTGTAAATCGCCGGCATCTGGCCCTCGTCAAACTCGACGTCGACGACAGGGCCGATGATGCGGACGATACGCCCGACGTTCTTGGTGTTCGTATCTTCTGCCATCTTTTACTCTTCCTTCTTGAGGGCCGCAGCGCCGCCGACAATCTCGGAGATCTCGGTCGTAATCGCGCCCTGGCGAGCTCGGTTGTACTGCCGCTGGAGGGTGCTGATGATGTCGGTGGCGTTGTCCGTAGCCGACTTCATCGCCTTGCGGCGGGCGCCCTGCTCAGCTGCAGCAGAGTCAACCAGGGCGTGATACACCATCGTCTCGACGTAGGCAGGCAGGAGCCTGTTCAGGACCGCTGCCTCGTCCGGCTCGAAGTCGAACGTGGCCTCGGGGCCGCCTGCCTGCTCCCCGTCCTTCGTCTCTGCAACCACGACGGGCAGGAGCTGCTCGGCACGGATGTCCTGCTCGGCAACATTGCGAGCGTGGTTGTAGAAGATGACGACCTCGTCGTAGTCGCCCTTAGCATAGCCCTCGCGCACGTAGGAGGCGATGCGATGCGCCTCGTCGATGGTGGGGTCAGCAGACACACCGGCGAACTTCATAATCGGGTTGACGCCGCGATACGAGAAGTAGCCGATGGCCTTCTTGCCGCACAGGATGAAGTCGACGCCGACACCCTGGGCGGTGCGCTGGGCGGCCTCCTTCTCCGCGGGATGCAGGACGTTCGCGTTGAACGCGCCAGCAAGGCCGCGGTCGGAGGTCACTACGACGAACAGAACGTGCTTCTTCTCCGGGTGCTCGGCCAAGAGGGGATGCGCGTCCCCGCCGGCGCCGCCGGCGAGGTTGTTGAGCATCTTCTGCATGGCCTCGGAGTACGGGGTCGCCGCCACGACACGATCGGTCGCACGACGAATCTTTGCAGTGGCGACCATTTCCATGGTGCGCGTAATCTGCTTCGTGCTGGTGACCGACGTTATACGCTTTTTGATGTCGCGGAGGTTGGCCATGACTTACACCTGGCTCTCGGCGACGAACTGCTCGTGATAGGCGCTGATGACCTTCTTGAGCTCGGCAGCCTGATCGTCAGAAATCTTGCCCTTCTTGACCTTGGCAGGAGCCTCCGGGGCGGTGGCATGCACGTACTCGATCAGGCCCTTGCGGAACGGCACGACCTGCTCGACCGCGAGGTCGTCCAGGAAGCCGTTGGCGCCGGCGAAAATCGCGATGACCTGGTCGCCTGCGTCCATGGAGGCGTAGCGGCCCTGCTTGAGCAGCTCGGTCATACGGGCGCCGCGGGTCAGCTGATCCTGCGTGGACTTGTCGAGGTCGCTGCCGAACTGGGTGAAGGCCTTGAGCTCGCGATAGGCAGCGAGGTCGAGGCGCAGGGAGCCGGCCACCTGCTTCATGGCCTTAATCTGCGCGGAGCCACCGACGCGCGACACCGAGATGCCCACGTCGACTGCGGGGCGCTGGCCCTGGAAGAAGAGGTCGGTCTGCAGGTAAATCTGGCCGTCCGTGATGGAAATCACGTTGGTCGGAATGTAGGCGGACACGTCGCCGGCCTGCGTCTCGATGATGGGCAGGGCCGTCAGCGAGCCGGAGCCATTGGCCTCGTTGAGCTTGACGGCGCGCTCCAGCAGACGCGAGTGCAGGTAGAAGATGTCGCCGGGGTAGGCTTCGCGTCCGGGCGGGCGGTCGAGCGTCAGGGACATCTGACGGTAGGCGACAGCCTGCTTGGACAGGTCGTCGTAGACGCACAGGACGGAGCCGCCGGGGTTGTCCTTGGACGCGGGCTTGCCGTCCTTGCCGTTGTACATGAAGTACTCGCCGATGGCCGCGCCGGCCATAGGGGCGATGTACTGGAGTGCGGCGGCGTCAGAAGCCGTGGCCGAGACAATGATTGTGTAGTCCAGAGCCCCATGCTGCTCGAAGGTCTCACGGATGGCCGCCACCGTAGAGGCCTTCTGGCCGATGGCGACGTACACGCAAATCATGTTCTCGTTCTTCTGGTTGATAATCGTGTCGATGCCGATGGCGGTCTTGCCCGTCTTACGGTCACCGATAATCAGCTCGCGCTGGCCGCGGCCAATCGGAATCATGGCGTCGATGGCGACGAGACCGGTCTGGACAGGCTCGCACACGGGCGTGCGCTCCATGACGCCAGGGGCCTTGAACTCGATTGGACGGGCGCCCTCGGCCTCAATAGGGCCAAGGCCGTCGATGGGCTGGCCGAGCGGGTTGACAACGCGGCCGAGCATGGCACGGCTGACAGGAATCTCGAGGATGCGGCCCGTGGTATGGACCTCGTCGCCCTCGGCGATGGCGTCAACGTCGCCAAGCAGAACGGCGCCGACCTCGTCCTCCTCGAGGTTCTGCGCAAGGCCTGCAACCTTCTTGCCGCTCTTGGAGCTCACAAACTCGAGCAGCTCGCCAGCCATGGCGTTGCGCAGGCCCTCGATGCGGGCGATGCCGTCACCGACCTGGATGACCGTACCGACCTCGCGCGTATCAACCGTGGTGTTCAGCGAGTCGAGCTGCTTCTTCAGAGCCGCTTCGATGTTGGCAGCAGTAATCTCCGCCATTTACTTGTCACCTCCGGTAGGTACAGTCGAGAGCACCGCACGGGCATGGGAGAGCTGCGTCTTGACGCTTGCGTCCATGCGCTTACCGTGCGCGCTCATAATGATGCCGCCCAGGATAGAGCGGTCAACATACTCGTTCAGACGAACCTCGCTGCCAAGGTCGGCGGCGAGCTTCTTGCAAATCACCTCGCGCAGGTGGTCGTCGAGCGGGACGGCGGTGGTTACGTCGACAACGACCGATTTGGTCGCCTGCTCCGCTGCCGCCTCGTAGTTCTCCGTGACACAGCTCAGCAGGCGAATCTGCCCGCGCTGGGCCATGACCGAGACGCACGAGACGACCTCGCTGGAGAGATCGCCCAGCACGTCCCGCACGAATGCCTCCTTGTTCTCTGCAGGCACCGTGGCGTTCTGCAGGAACTCGCGCATCTGGGAAGAACCGTTCACAACCTTGTATGCGTTGCGCAAATCCTCGAGGTCGTCAAAGATGCGGTCCTCGCTCTTGGCGGCTTCGAGCAGGCAGCTCACGTAGGTTGCAACGCTCTGTTTGTCCAGCATGCGATTAGTTGGCATTGAGGTTCCCCGCCTCCGCGACATACTTCTCGATCAGCTTGCGCTGGTCGGCGTCGGAAAGGTCCTCGCCAATCAGACGGCCGGCAACGCTGACCGAGAGGTCGGCGACCGAGGTCTGGAGGTCGGCGATGGCGGCGACCTTCTCCTTCTCAATCGACTTCTTGGCCTTGGCAATCATCTCGTCGGCCTGGGACTGGGCCTGGGCCGTGATGTCCGCCTTGACCTGCTCGCCTGCGCGGCGAGCCTCGTCGAGGATGGCAGCAGCCTCGCGACGGGCGTCAGCCAGCTGCTTCTTGTACTCCTCGAGGGACTGCTGGGCCTCAATCTTGGCCGCCTCGGCTTCATCGAGGTCACCCTTAATCTTTGCCTCACGCTTGTCCAGCATGCCCACAATCGAGGGCCACGCGAACTTGGCGAGGACAAACCAGATGACCGCGAAGGCGATGAGTGCCGGGATGAACTCGCTCATCTTGGGGATGATGAGGGAGATACCGGGGCCGGACTCCTCTGCCAAGGCAAGCGACGGGGTGATCACAGCAGCGATGGCAGCCGCGAAAGGCATGGTGCCGAGCGTGGCTACGGTCTTGCTTGTCATCTAGCTATCACCTCCATCGACTCGTGAAAGACTCTTCTCGTCAGGGACGGGCTTCTAGACGATAAGGGCGGTAACGAAGCCGATGAGGCCCAGGGCCTCGATGAAGGCTGCGCCAAGGATGAAGACGGTGAACAGACGACCCTGGACCTCGGGCTGACGAGCCATACCCGTGGTAGCACCATAGGCAGCAAGGCCGATGCCGATGCCGGCGCCGATTACACCCAGACCATAACCGATAACGTTCACTGTTCCTCCTTAGAACAGGTGCCCGGCGCCTTGCCGAGCAAATACCTTTACTGGACGTACTATGCCAAACGGCTTTGGAGCCGCTATGACCAAACCTTCACCCTGAGCCTGAGGCTCAAGGGCCGTGCGGGGGCCGGGACCTACTCGGACTCGGCCAGCTGGATGTAGACCGCGGACAAGACCACGAAGACGTAGGCCTGGATGACGGCGACCAGCATCTCGATGGCGTAGGTGATGACAAGGATGAGCATCCAGACGATGGCCGGCAGGCCGGAGACGATGCCGGCGGCGCCCAGGGACAGGGCGTAGGTAATCGTCATCGAGGTCATGAGCGCGAATCCGCCCATGGCGATGTGACCGGCGAACATGTTGGCGAAAAGTCGGATGGCCAGCGTGATGAGGCGCAGGATTGTGGAGAAGACCTCGATGAGGGCGACGACCACGGCGATGGGGGCCGCGACACCCTTGGGGGCAAAAGACTTGATGTAGCCCAGCACGCCCATATTCTTGATGGAGAGGACGATGAAGTACACAAAGGAATAGCAGGCCAGGGCAAAGGTCACGCCGATGGTGCCCGTGCCGGGGTGAGTGCCGGGGATGATGCCCAGGCAGTTGTTGAAGAGGATGAAGAAGAAGAGCGACATCAGGAAGGGCATGTGCTTGGCAGCAGTCTTGCGGCCGATGGTGCCGTAGACAATGTCGTCACGCACGAACTCGACGATGAACTCAATCGCATTGATGAAGTGACCGCGGGGGACGAGGGCCTCGCGTTTGCGCGCCGCGAAAACGACGATGAGCAGGATGGCGATGGCAACCAGCATCCAGAAGATGTACTGGGTGAAGCCAACGATGTCGTTGCCGTACATTGCCGGAGCGGTGAACTCGGAGACCATCTCCGCAATCTGCTCTGACAGGCCATTCAATGCTTCCATCAGCCACTCCTCACACTAATGCCGAGGCTCATGAGCGAACAGTGCTATTGCGACTGCCACCACAATAACGTAAAGCACCAGGAAGGCGATACCGTACGCGACAAAACCCTCGCCTGCGACGAGCTTGCCCACGAGGAGCATGACCATCGAGACGAGGAGCGAGACGCCCACAGCAACGACACCTGGCAGCACACTTACCGTACCCTTGCGCTTGAGGCGGGTCAGCACGATGGGATAGGGGCTGGCACCGATGGCGCCACACACCACGCCGACGATTGCAGCCAGCATATTACCCATGTCGCCTCTTCGTCCTCTCCACGCACAAAATGCACCTTTGAATCCTAGCCCCTAGAACTGTGCCGTCCCCCTGAAATAATCGCTTGCTCGGTGGGTGGCAACAATTAACACAGAATCATTTCTTGAAATATGGCCGACCTTGCCTGCCTCTCGCAGGCCGCGGGGGCGCGGGGAGGACCGCCCCGGCGCCGGCCGCAGGCTACAGGCGCCCTCCTAGGCCTGGGGCCCGTCCTTGGGTCCCAGCTTCTCGTCCAGCGCGGCGTCAATCTGCTCGGCCAGGGAGCTACGGCGGATGGGCGTCACGTTGGGGGCCGTCTTGGCCTTGGTCTTGCCCTCCACGTCAAGAGCCATAATCTTGGCGACGCGCTGGGCGTGGCGGCCGCCCTCAAACTGGCTGGCGAGGAAGACCTTGAGGATGCGCTTGTTGGCCTCGACGGGGGTGAACCGTCCCGACAGGGCAATGACGTTGAGGTCGTTGTGGCGGCGGGCCAGGTCGGCGAACTCGGGCGTGGTGATGACAGCGGCGCGGACCCCGGCCACCTTGTCGGCCGCCAGGGCCATGCCGATGCCCGTGCCGCAGATGAGCACGCCGCGGTCGGCCTCCCCTGCCGCGACGGCCCGGGCGACCTTGACCGCAAGGTCGGGGTAGTCGCAGCGCTCGGCGCTGTCGGTGCCGTGGTTGGTCACCTCGTGTCCGAGCTCGCGTAAGAAGGCGGCGAGCTCTTCCTTTTGCTCGAAGCCGGCGTGGTCTGACCCGATTGCGATGCGCATGGCTGCCTCTCCTCGTCTGTCAAAGCTGCTTGTGTCGGACGTCCCGGAGCCTGCCCGACGTCTCCCTGTCCGGAGCCATAATACAACGCCTAGCTAGGAAGCGCCTCCCGGAGCCGCCACCCGGACGACGTCCGCCGTCGGGATGATGCCCACCCGCGTCACGAGGGGGGCGGGGCCCGTGCAGACCACGACGGTCGAAGGCGTGGGCGAGTGGGTTAGGCCATCGTCGAGCACGATGTCGGCCGCATCGCGGACCCGTGGGTCAAGCTGGGCGTAGGAGGCCGGCGCGGGCTCGCCGCTGATGTTGGCGCTCGTCGCGACCAGGGCGCAGCCCAGCTCCCGGGCCACGGCCCGCACGATGGGGGCCGCCGGCACCCGCAGGGCGATTGTGTCGTTGGGGCCGCGGAAGACCGCAGGCACGCAGGGTGCCGCCTTGACCACCAGGGTAAGGCCGCCCGGCCAGAAGGCGTGGGCCAGCCTCATGGCGTAGGCGGGGACGTCGGCCCCGTAGTCAAGCAGGGCGTCCGTGCCGCCGATCAGCCAGGCGATGGCCTTGCCGGGGTCGCGGCGCTTAATCTCGTAGAGCCGGCGAGCGCCCAGGGGGTTGGCCGCGACCGACTGGGCAATCCCGTAGACCGTGTCGGTGGGAAGGACCGCGACCCCGCCGAGGGAGAGGACGTCGGCCACGCGGCCCACGGCGGCGGGCTGGGGCCGGTCCCAGTCGAGCTGGAGGTAGTTCCGGGGGCTTGAGGGCTGAGCCTGAGGTTGAGCCTTAGGTTGACCCTCAGGTTGAGCCTGAGGGCGGTTCTCGGCCCGAACCTCAGGCGGGACGTCCCCGGACTCGCTCTTTTCCGTGCCGGACGGGGCTTTTACCTTGCCCCTCTCCGTGCCGGACGGGGCCTTGAGGGTGGCCAGGAGGTGGCGGTTGCGACCCGTGAGGTCCCGCACGATGCGGACGTTCTCGTAGGAGGCGCGCACACCAGGCAGCTCGCTGGCCACGACCAGGCTGTCCTCGAAGAGTTCGCAGGCAAGCAGGCCGCCCGGCTTGAGGGCCCGGGTCCCCAGCTCCACCAGGCGGCGGAAAACGTCCAGGCCGTCCTTGCCGCCGTCGAGGGCCAGGGTGGGCTCGTAGCCCCCCACCTCGCGGGGCAGGGTGGCCATGACCGGCGTGGGGATATAGGGCGGGTTGGACACTAGGACGTCGAAGGCGTGCTGGGAGGCCTCGGGTACGCCGGAGGCCAGGTCGCACCCCACGACCCTCACCCGGTCCGTCAGCCCCAAGGCGTCGCGGTTGCGCTTGGCCAGGGCCACGGCCTCGGGTGCGATGTCGGTGGCCACAACCTGGGCATCCGGCCGCTCCCCCGCTATGGACAGGGCGATGCAGCCGGTTCCCGTGCCCACCTCGAGCACCTGGGCTGCGGGCTCGGAGCCATCCGGACCCTTGGGCAGGGCATCTATATATTGGAGGACCTCGTCCACCAGAATCTCAGTCTCAGGCCGGGGGATGAGGACGCCGGGCGCACACTTAAGCACGATGTGGCGGAAGGGCATCTCCCCGGTGACGTACTGGAGGGGCTCCCCTTTTGCCCGGCGGCGGACACCCTCGCGCATAACGTCGCGCTCGTGGTCCTCCAGCGGCCTGTCGAAATTGGTATAGAGCTCGACCCGGGAGAGGCCCGTGGCCGCGCAGAGCAGCCATTCGGCCGACCGGCGGGGGTGCTCGTCGCCGTGCCTTTGGAGAAAGTCGCGCGTCCAGTCCAGCACGCCCTTGATGGTCCACACCTCGGGCGCGGCAGATGCGCCAGAGGTGGCGGCGCCCGCGCCGGGCTGAGCCGGGCTCATGCCAGACGCAGGGCCGTGACCTGCAAATTCGATGCGAGACATAGCGCCTTGCCTTCCGCTTGGGGGTTTAGACCGCGGCGGCGAGCTGTTCTGCGCGGTCGGCCGTGGCCAGCGCCTCGATGACGCTCTCGAGCTTGTCGCCCAGCAGGACGTCGGTGTAGGTGGAGTTGAAGCCGATGCGGTGGTCGGTCACGCGGTCCTGGGGCTGGTTGTAGGTGCGGACCTTCTCGGCACGGTCACCGTGGCCAATCTGGGCTAGGCGGGCGGCGCCGACCTCCTCCTGCTGCCTGCGCAGCTCGAGCTCGTAGAGACGCGAGCGCAAGACCTGCATGCAGACCTCGCGGTTCTGAATCTGCGAGCGCTGCTCTTGGGACTGGACGACCAGGCCGGTGGGCAGGTGGGTGATGCGGACCGCCGAGTAGGTGGTGTTGACGCCCTGGCCGCCGGGGCCGGAGGAGCAGTAGGTGTCGACGCGCAGGTCGGTAGGGTCAATCTGGATGTCAATGTCGTCGGCCTCGGGCAGGACGGCTACTGTGGCCGTGGAGGTCTGGATGCGGCCCTGGCTCTCGGTCTTGGGGACGCGCTGGACGCGGTGGACGCCGCTCTCGTACTTCATGATGGAGTAGACCTTGTCGCCCGTAACCTTGAACTCGATGGTCTTGAAGCCGCCAGCGTCTGAGGGGCTGGCCGAGATGGGCTCAATCTTCCAGCCGTGGCGGGAGGCCAGGCGGGTGTACATGTTGTAGAGGTCGCCCGCGAAGATGCCAGCCTCGTCGCCGCCCACGCCGGCGCGAATCTCGACGATGGTGTTCTTCTCGTCGTTGGGGTCGCCGGGCAGGAGCATGACCTTAATCTCGTCCTCGAGCTGGGGTAGCTTGGCCTGGCCCTCCTCGATTTCCTCCTGCAGCATGTCACGGGCCTCGGGGTCGGTCTCCTCGCGCATGAGCTCGCGGGCCGCGTCGATGTCGTCGAGCACGCCCACGTACTCCTCGGCCTTGGCCGACAGGCCGCCCTGCTTGGCGTGCTCCTTGGCGATGCGGGCGAACTCCTTGGGGTCGGAGATGACCGCCGGGTCGGAGAGCTTCGCCTCTATCTCCTTGTAGCTGTCGATGATTCTCTCGAGTTTCTCACGCTCCATAGCCATGGAACAGACTCCTTTGCTCAGAATCGCGGTCGCGCGCCGGTCAGCGGCCGGCAAGATAGCCGCATGCGTGCCTAGTATGCCCAGCTTTGGGCGGCGCGTCCAATGCTAGGGGCGGGTATGTGGTGACCTCATGCGCGCGGGGCGGCGAGCTCGCGGTAAAAGCAGCTGCGGTGGCCGGTGTGGCAGGCGGGGCCGGGCGAGTCCACCTCGTAGATTAGGGTGTCGGCGTCACAGTCGACTAGGACCCGGCGGACCTGCTGGACGTTGCCGCTCGTGGCCCCCTTGTTCCAGAGCTCCTGACGAGACCGGCTCCAGAACCAGCTGGTCCCTGTCTGGAAGGTCAGGCGGACGGCCTCCTCGTTTGCCCAGGCCACCATGAGGACCTCGCCCGTGCCCGCCTGCTGGACGACGACGGGCACCAGGCCGCGGGCGTCGTAGGCGATGGGGGCGTCCTCAAAGGCCACGGGATTGGCGGGCTCGCCCGCGTAGGCAGTAGGCACGGGGACGGGGGCCGGCCGCCCTGCCTTCCGAGATGCAGATTCCGGCTGGGACATGGCTGTGTTCGCTCCTTAGAAATCGAGCCTGACGGGGATGCCCTGGGATGCCATGTACTCCTTGACCTGACGGATGGTGTAGGTGCCGAAGTGGAAGACGGAGGCGGCCAGCACGGCGTCGGCCTCGCCCTCGATGACGCCCTCGGCGAAGTGCTCCAGCCTGCCCACGCCGCCCGAGGCGATGACGGGGATGGGGACCGCCCGGGCCACGGCGCGCGTGAGGGCCAGGTCAAAGCCGTCCTGGGTCCCGTCCCGGTCCATGCTGGTGAGCAGGATCTCGCCGGCGCCGCGACGGGCAGCCTCGACCGCCCAGCCAACGGCGTCCAGGCCGGTGGGGGTCCGGCCGCCGGCCACGTAGACCTCCCACTTGTCGCCCGCGCCCTCCACGTGGCGGGCGTCGATGGCGCAGATGACCGCCTGGCTGCCGAAGGCCGCGGCGGCCCGGGTGATGAGGGAGGGGTCCCTGACGGCGGCCGAGTTGAGCGAGCACTTGTCCGCGCCTGCGGCAATCATCTGCCGCATGCCGGCCACGTCGCGAAAACCCCCGCCCACCGTGTAGGGGATGCTCACCTGGCGCGAGGCGCGCGAGGCCATGTCGACCGTGGTGGCGCGGTTATCGCTGGTGGCCGTGATGTCGAGGAAGATGACTTCGTCAGCCCCCTCGCGGTCGTAGTGGGCCGCCAGCTCGACGGGGTCGCCCGCGTCGCGCAGGTCGACGAAGTTGACGCCCTTGACGACGCGGCCGTCTTTGACGTCCATGCAGGGGATTACGCGCTTGGCGAGCATGGGGTGTCTCCTGTCTCTTGGCCAGCAGGCCGGGCGTCTGCCGCTGCAAGCTGGGCCTGGCCTGTCCCGCAGGCCGCCTCCAAGGCCTGGGCCAGGGTGAAGGCCCCTTCGTAGAGAGCGCGGCCGCAGATGACGCCCTCGAGGGTGCCCTGGGGCAGGGCCGCTAGGGCCCTGATGTCCGCCAGGGTGGCGATGCCGCCGCTGGCAACGACGGGGAATCCCGCCGCCCGGGCCATGCGGGCGTACATGGCCGCGTCGATGCCGGTCTGCATGCCGTCCCGCTCAGCATCCGTGAAGACCAGGTGGCGATAGCCCAGGCCGGACAGGGTGCCCACGAAGTCCTCGGCTGCCAGGCCCGTGCCCTCGCGCCAGCCGCTCACCGACACCTGACCGGCCCGCGCCGCCACATCGGCCACGAGCAGGTCGCCGAAGCGCTCGGCCGCCTGGCGGGCGAAGCCGGGGTCGCGCACCAGGGCCGTGCCGATGGCCACGCGCCTGGCGCCCCAGCCAGCCAGCTGCTCGACGCGGTCGAGGGAGCGGACGCCGCCGCCCACGTCGACCGAGATGCCGGACAGGCGGCAGATCCCCCTGATGGCGGCGTCGTTGGCGGCGCGGGCCTCGCGGTCCTCGCCAAAGGCGCCGGAGAGGTCGACCACGTGCACCCAGGCGGCGCCCTGGTCGGCGAAGGAGGCGGCCTGGGCCACCGGGTCCTCCGCGTAGACGTCCACCTGATCGCGGCGGCCCCGCCGCAGGCGGACGACCTTGCCCGAGAGGAGATCGACCGCGGGGAAGACAATCATGGGAGCGCTCATCGGGCCCCACCCGCCTGGGCGGCACGGACGATGCCTACGAAGTTGCGCATGACGCGGGCACCGGCCGAGGAGGACTTCTCGGGATGGAACTGGGTGCCAAAGACCCGGTAGCCGTCCCAGACCGCGCTGGCGAAGGGCTCGGCATGGGTGGTCGTGGCCATGACCATGGAGGGCTCGGCGGGCTTGCAGTAGTAGGAGTGGGTGAAGTAGAAGTGGTCGTCCGGGCCCACGCCCTCAAAGAGGGGGCACGAGGCCGCGGCAGGCGTCAAGTCGGCCGTGTTCCAGCCCACGTGGGGGACCTTGGCAGTGGCGCTGCCGGGCAGGCGGAAGGCTTCGCCTGGCAGGATGCCCAGGCCCCGGACCCGTTCCAGGCCGTAGTCGCCCGCGCCCTCGGTCCCTTGCTCGAAAATCAGCTGCAGCCCCAGGCAGACGCCCAGGAAGGGCACTCCCCTGCCCACGGCCCGGCGGACTGCGGAGGCCTGGCCCGACAGGCTCATGAAGGCGATAGCGTCCGCAAAGGCGCCCACGCCCGGCAGGACCAGGCCGGCGGCCTGGTTGTCGATGGCCGAGGGGTCGTCGGTCACCAGGACGTCAGCGCCCGCCTCGCGCAGGGCCCGCGCCATGGACGAGAGGTTGCCCTTGTGGTAGTCGATGACGACGATGGGCCCTTTGAGCCGGTCGATTCCTGCCATCAAAGGCTCCCTTTTGTCGAGGGGATGCCGGTCACCCGCGCGTCCAGCCGGGTTGCGGCCATGAGGGCGCGGGCTAGGGCCTTGAAGGAGGCCTCGGCTATGTGGTGGGAGTTCTCGCCCGCAATCTGGCGGATGTGGAGGGTGAGCCCGGCGTTGGCCGCGAAGGCAATGAAGAACTCCTTGACCAGCTGGGTGTCGAAGGTGCCGATGGTCTCGGTCTGGAAACAAAGGTCGACGAAGGCCTGGCCGCGGCCCGAGATGTCCACGGCCGCCAGGACCAGGGCCTCGTCCATGGGGATGAGGGCTTGGCCGTAGCGGGTGATGCCGGCCCCGTCGCCCAGGGCCTCGCGCACTGCCCGGCCCAGCACGATGCCGGTGTCCTCCACGGTGTGGTGGTCGTCCACCTCGGTGTCGCCGTCGGCCTCGACCTGCAAGTTGAAGAGGCCGTGGCGGCCGAAGGCGTCGAGCATGTGGTTGAAAAAGCCCACGCCGGTCGTCACGCGGGCCGTCCCGTCGCCGTCCAGGTCGATGGTGACGCGGATGTCCGTCTCCCGCGTGGCCCGGGTCACGGTCGCGCAGCGGGAATCGTCGTCCTCGCGCGACATTTGGCTCCCAAGGCTCCCAATCATCTCGGCCATGTCTCAGACCTCCTTTGTCTCGTCGCCGCAGGTCCAGGTCCCGGCAATCCCCAGCTCCTGGGTCAGGGCGGCCAGGAACTCGTCATCCTCCTCGGGCTTGCCCACCGTAATGCGCAGGCCCCCCGTGCAGCCGGGCGTGGAGGAAAAGTCGCGCACCAGGATGCCGCGGGCAGCCAGGAGCTCGTGCAGGTCGTGGGCGCCGGGCGTGTCCGTGCCCGCCGCCGGCTCGATGCGAATTAGCAGGTAGTTGGCCTGCGAGGGATAGACGGTCAAGGTCCCGCGGCCCGCCTCCCCCAGCCTTTGGGCCAACTGGGCCAGGCCCTCGGCCAGGCGGGCACGCTCGCGCACGATAGCCCGGGCGCCTTCCAACACCTCTTCGCGGCGCTTGAGGACCACGGTGGCGGCCGCCTGCGAAAAGCGGTTGACCGAGTAGGGCAGGCGGACGGCCAGCATACCGTCGGCCACCGCGTCGGGGGCCAGCAGGTAGCCCAGGCGGGCACCGGCCAGGGAGTAGGCCTTGGAGAGGGTGCGCAGGACGCAGACGTTGTCGAGCTCGCGGACCAGGGGCACGCAGGAGACGGCCGGGTCAGCGAACTCCCCGTAGGCCTCGTCCACCATAATCAGAGTCTCAGGCGCCGCCTGGGCCAGCCTGCGGACAAAGGCGGGCGTGGTCACGTTACCTGTGGGGTTGTTGGGCGAGCAGATGACCACGACGCCCGCCTGCGGGGCCGCGGCCAGCAGGGCCCCCTCGTCCAGGTCGTAGGCCTGGGTGCGAGGGACCTGAACGAGGGGGGTCTGGGTGAGCTGGGCGTAGAGGGCGTAGGCCGAGAAGGTGGGCGGGACGTTGACCAGGGCGCGGCCCGGGCCCGCGAAGGCAAGGAGAATGTTGAAGATAATCTCGTCGCCGCCATTACCCACCACCACGTCGCGCGCGGGCAGACCCCAGAGCTCGCCCAGGAGCTCGCGCAGGTCAGGAGAGGTGGCCTGAGGGTAGCGGTTGGTCTGGACGCCGGCGAGGGCCCGGTCTACCTCGGCGCGCACGTCGGCGGGCAGGCCCCAGTTGTTCTCGTTGGCGGTGAGCACGACCCGGGCCGGCCGCATGTCGGGGTCGTAGGGGACCAGACCGGCCAGGTCGGGACGCAGGGAGATGGGCATGGGGCGGGCCTCCTAGTCCTGGGCCTCGGGCAGGGTGACCCAGCTGGCGCCGGGCTGGACGGGCTCCCCGGGCCTGCCGGCGATGCGGCCTGCGACCCCGGCGTTGGCGGGAGCCTCCTGTCCGCGCTCGGCAGCCGCAATCACACGGCGCATCTCGGCCGAGCGGGCGTGAGCCCACAGACCCTCAGCCTCGGCCAGGACCACGACGTCGTCGCAATCGGCCTCCAGACCGGCCAGGGAGTAGTTGATGACCGAGGACTTCTTGACGAACTCCTCGACCGAAAGCGGGCTGGAGAACTTGGCCGTGCCGCCGGTGGGCAGGGTGTGGTTTGGGCCGGCCAGATAGTCGCCCAGGGGCTCGGAGCTCCACTCGCCCACGAAGATGGCGCCGGCGTTGCGAATCTTGCCCAAAAGGCCCATTCCCTCGGCGGTCTGGACCTCCAGGTGCTCGGGCGCGATGGCGTTGACCGAGGCCACGGCCTGGTCCATGTCGCGGGCGACGACCACGATGCCCTTGTTTTCCAGCGAGGACTCGGTGATTTCGCGGCGGGGGCTCTCGGCGACGAAGCGGTCGATGTTGGCCAGGACCCGGTCTGCGAAGGCGGCGCTGGTCGTGACCAGGTACGGGGCGGCCATGGGGTCGTGCTCGGCCTGGGCCATGAGGTCGATGGCCACCAGGCGGGCGTCGGCGGTGTCGTCGGCCAGGACGCAGACCTCGGAGGGGCCGGCGACCATGTCGATGCCAACGTCACCCGAGACAAGCTTCTTGGCTGCGGCGACGTAGGCGTTGCCCGGACCCACAATCTTGTTCACGCGGGGGACGCTCTCGGTGCCGTAGGCGACGGCCGCGACAGCTTGGGCACCGCCGATGGTGTAGATTTCGTCCACACCGGCCACCTTGGCCGCACACAGGGTGTAGGGGGACAGGGCGCCGCCGTCGCGCTGGGGCGGGGTGACCATGACGATGCGGTCCACACCCGCGACCTTGGCGGGGACGACGTCCATGAGGACCGTGGAGGGGTACTGGGCTCGGCCGCCGGGGACGTAGACGGCGACGGACTCGAGCGGGGTGACCTTCTGGCCCAGGATGGTGCCGTTGGGGCGGGTCACGAACCAGGACTGCTGGACCTCGCGCTCGTGGAAGTCGCGGATCTGGGCCGCGGCCTTCTGGCAGCTGGCCAAAAACCGGGCGTCGACGCGGTCGGGGTCGCAGGCGTGGTCGAGCACCTCGCCGGGCACGCGGAAGTCGGCCAGCTCGACGCCGTCGAACTTGCGCTCCAGCTCGCGAATGGCCTCGTCGCCGCCCTCGCGGACCTGCTCGATGATGGCGGCCGCGCTCTCGATGACCTTGGCGGGCAGGGCGCCGGACCGCCGCAGCATCTCCTCGGTGAGCAGCTCGCCCTCCGCCAGCTCAATCTTCCTCATCTCAGTTCTCCTTTTCCTCCGCGACGGCGGCAGAGAGGCGCCGGGCGAACTTGTAGACACGCGAATCGGTGCGCGCGCTGTTCAGGTTGGCGAACAGGCGGGCGGTGCAGTGCATGACGTCGTCGACGACGACCAGGTTGTTCTCGCGCAAGGTGGTGCCGGTGGCCGTGATGTCCACGATGCGGTCGGCCATGCCCACCAAAGGTGCCAGCTCGATGTTGCCATGGAGTTTGAGTACGTCGGCCGCGACGCCGATTCTGTTGTAGTAGGCCCGGGTGATGCGGGGGTACTTGGTGGCGACCCGGATGGCGCCCAGGCGGGCGTAGTTCTCCTCCACCTGCTGGCGGGCGCCGGCAGGCTCGGCCACGACGAAGCGGCAGCCGCCGAAGGCCAGGTCGGCCATCTCCAGTACGTCCATGTCGGCCTCAAAGAGCGAGTCCTTGCCGCAGATTCCCAGGTCGGCGCCGCCAAAGGCCACGAAGGCAGGGGCGTCGGTGGGGCGAACGATGATGTACTGGACGTCGTCGGCCGGGACGGAGATGGTGAGCTGGCGGCCGGGGTCGGCCAGGTTGGCCACGTCGTAGCCGGCGCGGGCCAGAAGGTCCAGGGTGCCCGGGAAGAGGGCTCCCTTGGACACGGCAACGCGCAGGGGCCGGTGGCGGGAGTCGCGCGGGCGGTCGAGGGCCTCCTGGAGGCCGTCCAGCGAGAGGGCGAAGCCGGCTGCCGCGCGGGGCTCGCCAAAGCGTTCGAAGACATGGTCGTAGCGGCCGCCGCCGCCCAGCGAGACGCCCATGCCGGGGACCACGGCCAAAAAGACCATGCCCGAGTAGTAGCCGAAGGAGCCGGTGAGTGAGAAGTCCACGACCAGGCGACCTGTGAGGCAGGCTGTCTCGATGAGCTGGGCAAAGCGGTCGAGACCCGAGGCCTCCAGACAACCGCAGGGCTCGATGAGGGCCCGGGCCGCCTCGACCGTCTCGCGCCCGCCCTGCAGTCGGACAAGACCGTGCAGGGCCTGGCGGAACCGGTCAGGCAGGGTCTGGGCGGCGTCTACGAGCTCGTCAAAGGCCACCAGGTCGTTGTCGCGCAGCGCCGCCCGCACCTGGGCGCACTCAACCTCGGGCAGGCCACTGGCGTCGAGCAGCGAGTTCATGGGCTGGACGGTGCCCAGGGCGATGGCGTAGTCGGAAAGGCCCGCTGCGGCCAGTGCCCCGTCGGCCAGGGACAGGACCTCGGCGTCGGCCTCCACGCCCTCCTGGCCGATGAGCTCGATGCCCAGCTGGGTAAACTGGCGGCTCTCCCCGCGCAGAGGGTCGGTCTCGCAAAAGACGGGCGCCGTGTAGCGCAGGCGCCAGGGGCCGGGCTCGCCGGCTAGGCGGGCCGAGACCATGCGGGCGATGGGCAGGGTGACGTCGGGACGCAGGACCAGCTGGGCCCCGTCGCGGTCGAAGAGGCGGAAGGCCTGGTTGTCGTCGACGTCGCCGGGGGCGAGAAGGTCGCGGGCCTCGAGCATGGGCGTCTCGACGGGCAGGTAGCCCTTCTCGGAGAACCGCCGCGTGGCGTTGGCGATGATGCGCTCGCGCCACAGAGCCTCCTCGGGGAGGATGTCGCGCATACCGCGCGGGGTGGCCAGTGCCATGCGTTTGCCCTCTCATTCCTTATCTTTTGGGGCCCCACGCTGCGGTGTCTGCGAGCGCTGCAGGAAGGGGCGCCTTCTCCTCTTTGTGCGAATGACACTTTAGCACAGTAGAGTGATAAAGTGTCCTCGGGCATGGCTCCGGCCAATCCTTCTCAGCAGCTCCACATCAGAGGTCAGGACGGG
>CAZEAF010000005.1:4126-26789 GCA_964510125.1 uncultured Coriobacteriaceae bacterium | reverse complement strand
ACCTCAGCGACCTCGCCTTCCTGCCCGTCCTCCGGCTCCCGCTCCTCCGCGGCCAGTATGGCCAGGGCGAGCTCCTGGTCGAGGCGGGCGACCAACTCCCGGTAGGCGCCCAGGTCGGCCAGGTCCTCGGGTCCGGGATGCTCGAGCCCACGGGGGGCCGGCGTGGCTGCGGACGGCTCGGGCAGGGCTTGGGCCTCGTCGATAAAGGCCAGGGCGCGGCGAACGACCTCGGTGGGGTCGCGCCACCAGTCGAGGGCCCAAAGGCGCATGACGCGCCAGCCCAGCGCCTCCAGGGCGTCCGTTGGGGCAAGCTCTCTGTCGCCTGTGGAGCCGGCGGCTAGGTAATCGGACCCGTCACCGATGAATCCCACCAGGTAATGGGCGCTGTCTGCCCCGTCCACAACGGCCACGTCCACCTGGCAGCCCGGCGCCCCCACGCCCCGCTCAACCGTGTAGCCGCCGATCTCCAGGGCGTCGGCCAGCTGCCCGGTCACCACGTCGCGGCCCCTTGCCGGCTTGGCCGACCCCACCTGCGCCTGGTCACCCACAGCATGCCGCCAGACGGAGCTCAGGGTCCTGGCCGCCGTCAGCGAGGGATGCAGCTGGTCGTACTCCACAGAGGCAAGCAGGTCGCGCAGGGCGAGGACGCCCAGCTGGGGTGCCTGGGCGTCGATGTCGTCGGCCGAGAGCGAGGAGACGACGACCGTCTCGACCCGCGACCGCATGAGAGCCGAGCAAAGGCCGCGCCAACTGTCGGGCAGGGCGAGCGAGGCGGGCTCGACGAGGCCCTGCTCGTCCACGGCGCAGGCGCAGGTCACAAGTATGGTGTCCCGGACCAGCGACTGGGCGTGGGCGGCGTCAACCACAAGCACGGGCGTATCGCCGCGGACCCAACGCTCAAAGTCCCCGTCCGTGCGGCAGGCCTCCTCGAGCATCTCCTCAACCAGGTCCCGCTGGGCGGACGTGAGGGCAACGACCCCGATGGAGGCGGGCCTCAGCCCCTGGGGGTCCCTCAGACCCGCGTTGTAGCGACGGCGCAGCTCGCCCACGGCCGCCTGGGCCTCGGCCTCGTTTGTCTGGTCGGGCCCACACAGGCCGGCGGTTGCCTGGATGGCCAGGGCCGGCGCATCGGTCCTGCTCGCCGGGGCCGCCACCAGGTCGCCCCCGTAAAAGGCGTTGGCGGCAAAGGCCACCAGGTCGGCCGGGCGGCCCCGATGGTCGTGGGTCAGGGCGATGACCGGGGTGCCCAGGTCGATTGTGCGCGCGAGCAGGGACCTCTCGACCCCCTCCGCGGCGTCACAGGGATCGCCGATGGCCACCAAGGTGGGCACGGTCTCCACGAGAGGCAGGACGTCGTCCACGGTCAGCGTGGTTGCCTCGTCGACCACGGCCAGGTCGAAGCGCAGGCCCTGGGCGAGGAGGCCCGCCGCGGCGGCAGGTGTGGCAGCCAGGCAGGGGAAGCGGCCGGCAAGGACGTCCGGAGCCTCCTGGGACAGAGTCCGCAGGGACAGGTCGGGCGTCTCCCGGCGCAGAGCCCCGACAAAGGCCACCTCCTGCCCATCGGCGAAGTCCCAGCCCGACGGGTCGGGAGTCGCCTGGGCCAGCCGGCGGACGAGCTCGGCCGCGGCCGCGTCTCTCAGGAGCCGCTCAGCCGCGCGGTACTGGGCCGCTGTGGCGTCCGCGACCGCCCCTGAGAAGGAGCACGAGGCCGTGGCCTGCGAGAGCGAGGTCTGGCACATGGCCAGGGCCAGGGCGCGCTTGTAGGCCGGGAGGGCCTGTTCGGGGTCGAGTCCCTGCTCCAAGGCTGCAGCGACGCCTCCGAGCCCGAGCTGGTTTGCCCGCTCGACGACGGACCGCCAGGACGTCCAGGCAGGCAGACCCGCCAGGTCGTCCGGCGCGCCCCCGGCCAGCTGACGCCAGGCGCACAGCTTTCCCTGACCGGATGCGTCGGGGAGGGGCTCGCCGAGAATCTCCTCGAGGGGAGCCGCCACCGCGCGGCACTCGTCATGGGCCCTGAGCGCATCGGCGATGGAGCGGGCGACCTCGTCCGAGCTGGCAGCCCACTGACGCACCTGGGCGAAGGAGGCTGCAGAGAACCCGGCCTTTGCGAGCTCGGACGCCGTGCTGGCCGAGAGGTTCCTGGCATAGCCCAAGACCGTCCGCAGGGCCTCCCAGTCGTACCCCTGGCCCCGGGCGATTGTGGTCAGGGCGAAGGCCAGGGCATGCTCGTCCGAGGCCAGCTGTCGCTGCTCCAGCCGGTGCTGGTGAAGGGCGGCAAGGGCCTGGGGCACCAGCTGCTCATCCTGGCGACCCCGGGCGAAGGGGGCTATGGAGGCGGTGAGCTGGCGCTGGGCGTGCGAGCGTCCCAGGCGGCCCGTGGAGCAGGCAGCGTCCCAGGCCTGCTGCAGCCGGTCGGGGTCGACCTCGCGGAAGAGGGCGGGCGACCAGATGGAATTGGGCCCTTCTCCCTCGGCCTCGAGATGGTCGCGCTCCTCCAGCAGGCGGGTCAGGCGGGCCAGCAGGCCGTCCACGTCGTTCTGGGCGCGCCAGGACTGGGGCAGGGCCCACCAGCGGTCGAGCAGGTCGACGACAGTGCGCAGGCCGTCCCAGCCGCGCTCGTCCACAGGGATGGCCAGGCCGCTCTTCTGCGCCATGTCCTGGGCTGCCACATAGAGGGCCTGGTCAGCCACCGCAAACTGACCCAGCAGGCCAGGAAGGGCCTCGACCTGCCCGTCCGTCAGGTCCGTCGCCCGTATCCGGCGAAGGGGGCTGCCGGCCACGTCGCCCACGGCCTTCGCCGCCTGAGCCAGCTCGGACACCAGGTCGAAGCGGGCCTGGAGGCCTTCTGGTCCCTCGATGGAGCCAATCAGGAAGGACGGGACCTGCAGGGCGTCGGGCGCCTCGTCGTTCTCGCGGAAGAGACAGACCTGGTCGCGCAGGGTAAGGCCCGCGGCGTTGGCGGTTGCGAGTTCGCGGGCCGGCGCGTCCAGCTCTTCGGCCAAGCCCTGGGCCTGGGTCCGGGCAGCCAGGTAGCCGTCCTCGAGGGTGGTGGTCGGGGCCACCGAGGCGCGCAGCTGGGCCAGCAGACCCGCCCGCGTGGCTCCCCGCCCAAAGGCCCGCAGGACCCAGCGGCCAGCGCCCAGCCCGGAAAGGCGAGCGCAGGCCTGGTCCAGGGCCGCCGCGCTGCCGCTCACCAGCAGGACCCGCTTGCCCTGGCCCAAGGCCGCCGCTGCCAAGGCCGCCGCCAGCTGCGTGCGGCCCGTACCCGGGGCGCCCACGACCGCCAGAGAGGTCCCACCGCAGGCGAGCCCGACAGCCCGCTGCTGGTCGGCGTCGAGGGGAAGGGGCGCGAGCAGGTCGTCGGCGGTCTGGGATGGGGCCGCGTCGGCAACCGGCTCCGCCGTCTTGAGGACCTGGCTGGCCTGGGCCAGCTCGTAGGCAGCCACCGGGAAGGTCCCCACCGCCGCCACGTCGACGACCTCGCAGGCCACATGGGCGCGGGAGACGGCCCGGGCCACCATGCCGTGCAGGGCATGAGCGTCCACGCCGCCCTCGGCCTGGGGAAGGGGGTCCAGGCCCCCAACCTCCACACCGAAGCGGTCGTGCAAAAGGTCCAGCAAAGCGACATTGACCTGCGGGGCCTGGTCGTAGAGGGACAGGCTATAGCCCGCCCTGACCGAGTCGTGCACCAACTGGAGCGGGGCAAAGGCCAAGGGGGCGAAGCGGACCGTCCCATCCTCATCTGTCCAGCGCAGGGCCCCCATAGCGAGAAAGACGCCCGGCTCGCCGCGGCCGTCCAGGGCCTCGCGCGAAAGGCGGGAGAAAGCCAAGATGGCTGCCTTGAGGGTCGCCTCGTCCAGCAGGGTCCGCAGGCGGCCGGAGGCCAGGTCGTTGGCTATGGCCTTGGGGTCCCCGCAGGCCAGGGCCTCTGAGACGCCGACGCCCTCCCCCACCATGCCCGAGCTACGGGCCATGAGGCGGATCTGGCCCTTTTCCCGAAAGGCGGCCAGCAGGGCCGACAGGTCGGGCGCGGGCAGGACAATCAGGCGGGGACCCGGGACCAGGTCGAGAAGGGCGCGCTGGTCGGCGGTCAGCCCCGGGGCGGCCGTCTGGCCGTCCTGCCCGGCGGCCATCTCGTCAGCCACCAGCTCTTCGAGGCCGGCACCTTCGACGACCATCGGCTCCTGGCCGCCAGCCGCCTCGTCGACCGCCATGCCGCCGGTCCCTTGGTCCCTCTCGTCTGCGCTCGCCCCGATTGCGGCCTTCCCGGTCTTGAGGTCCTCTGTGTCCATGTCTATCCGCCTTTGCAACCGATTTGCGCATCAACTCATATATCCATTATCAGCCCATGCCGTGGGTGTGATGTCGTGGCCTTGCGCAAAATGGGGGCGGCGACCATAGGTGTTCCATGGAGGTCGTTCACAATTGCCTGCACGGCACTCGACGGGAAACGGGGCGGGGGACCCTTGGACACCACGAACACCTCTTCGGCACGGGCCCAGAGCGGCACGGCGCCGGTGCACGGGCACGGGGGCAGCCCGGTTATCTCGCGCTTCGGCAAGCTCGTGGACGAGACGGCCACACGCGACCCCGAGCGGGCCTGCCGCCTGCTCGTCGCCGGCTTTCGCGCCCAGACCCTGCGCACACGCCTGCTGCCCAATCGCAGCCTCGCGCCGTCTGCCCAGCTCGCGACCCTTATCACCACGCAGTCCGTCACCGAGGCCCTCGCCCGCCCCGCCGACTGCGTGGTCACGTCCATCTTCATGCCCAGCGAGGTCTTCCTCGCCATGGGCCTACGCCCCCTGGTCGCCGAGGCCATCGGCGACTTTCTGTCCGGCGCCCAGGCCGAGCAGGGCTTCATCGACAAGGCCGAGCAGCTGGCCGTGCCCGAGAGCTACTGCTCTTACCACAAGACCCTCATCGGGGCGGTCCAGGCTGGCGTCATCGCAGCCCCTGCCCTCATCGCCAACTCCTCGGTGGCCTGCGACGCCAACAACCTGACCTTCCGCTGGCTGGCCACCCGGCAGGGCTGCAGGCACGTCTATGTCGACGTCCCCTACGAGCCCAGCGAGGACGCCGTGGCCTACGTGGCCGACCAGCTGGCCGAGCTGGCCGAGGTGGCCCAGGAGGCCTACCGGCGCACTCTCGACCCCCAGGCGCTTAAGACCTGCGTGGCCAGGAGCCGCGAGACCCTCGAGACCATGGAGCGGGCCCTTGTGGCCGCCGGTCGCCGGCCCCGCCGCACGACCATGGTGGCCGAGATGATGCGGACCTGCGCCGTGCACATGTCCCTGGGCACCCGCGGGGTCCTCGACATGGCCCGCATGATGGAGGCCGAGGCCAAGGGGCTCAGCTCGGCCGACGGGGGCGGCCAGGCCGACGCGGCCCCTCAGGGCGGCGACTTTACCGGCCTTAACCTGGCCTGGGTCCACACCATGCCCTATTTCTCGGCCTCCGTCGGCGAGGCGGTCGACCTGTCCGACCGGGCCCAGATTTGCGCGGCCGAGATGGTCTTCGACCAGGCCAGGCCCGGCGGCTGGCAGCACGGGTCCGACGAGCCCTACCTGGCCATGGCCGAGCGGATGGTCTACGACTCCTACAACGGCCCCGTCCGCAGGCGCATAGCCCGGGTCCTCGAGTTGGCTCGGGCCGCCCAGGCGGACGGCGTCGTGGTGTTCGACCACTGGGGCTGTAAGGAGACGGCCGGCGCCTCCCAGCTCATGAGGGGCGCTTTTGAGGAGGCAGGCTTCCCCACGCTGGTCCTGGACGGGGACGGCTGCGCCCGGCGCAACATGCCCGAAAGCCAGGCGGCCACGCGCATCCAGGCGTACCTGGAGACCCTCGAGGCGAGGAGACAGACCCGATGACCTGCGAGGATACCGGCATCACGGTCTACTACAACTGCAAGTACGCCCCCATCGAGCTCCTGGCGGGCTTCGGTGCGAAGACCGAGCGCTTCTCGGGCGAGGCGGACGGCTTTGAGGCGGCCGAGCGACTGGCCCACGGCAACCTCTGCGGTCACGCAAAGGCCGTCTTGCAGGCGGCGCTTTCGGGGCAGGTCAAGGCAGTGGTGGTCACGACCTGCTGCGACGCCATGCGCCGGGTCTACGACGTGCTTGAGGCCGCTGGCAGGCTCGACTTCCTCGCCCTGGTGGACCTACCCCACAGGAACGGCCGGGCCGAGCGAGACCGCCTTGCCCGCTCCCTGCACCAGCTTGCCGATGACTTCGGGCAGGCCACGGGGGCCGTCTTTGACATGGGGCGGGCCTTGGCGGCCTTTGCTGAGGGGGCGCCCGAGCCCAGCCCCGCCCGGTCGGTGGGGCTCTTGGGCGCCCACGCCCCAGCCTCCCTGGTCGACGAGCTGGGGCGGGACCTGTCCCTGCCCCTGGCCAACGAGACCTGCAGCGGCACCCGCCGCCTCCCCCTGCCCCCGGCCGACCTGGCGCGCCCCGCCCCGGATGGCTGCGGGGCCTGCGAGGCGCAGGGTCAGGGCCAGGCGGGCGAGGACGGCCTGATGGCTTTTTTGGGCTGGTACGCCGGGGCCCTTCTGGACCAGACGCCCTGCATGCGCATGCTGGAGGTGGGCGGACGCAGCGGTGCGACCTGGG
This sequence comes from uncultured Coriobacteriaceae bacterium, assembly GCA_964510125.1. GTDB lineage: Bacteria > Actinomycetota > Coriobacteriia > Coriobacteriales > UMGS124 > CAIFEU01. The sequence goes on along the minus strand of CAZEAF010000005.1, from coordinate 20,181 downwards.
CCGGCTGGGCGGGCTCCATCTACCACACCATGAAGTTCTGCGACTACTACGGCTTTGAGTACGCCGACCTGTCCGGCCAGGGCGCCCCAGCCGGAGGGCCCCTGCTCAAAATCGAGACGGATGGGACCCGGGGCAGCTCGGGCCAGCTCCGCACCCGCGTCGAGGCTTTCGACGAGACCCTGCGGGCCGCTTCGCGGGAATCGCAGGCGGCGAAAGGCCAGAAGGGGGCGGCGGCACCCGGTAGGCCGACGGCCTTGGGCCAAGCGGGCGCCACCACCTACGTGCTGGGCGTGGACTCCGGGTCCACCAGCACGGACGCGGTCATCCTCTCAGGCGACGGGTCCGTCGTGGCCACGGCCGTCGGGCTGACCGGGGCCAAGGCCTCCCGCGGGGCCGAGAGGGTCATAGCCCAGGTCCTGAGCCAGGCGGGTCTTGCGCGCGAGGACATACGCCTTTGCGTCGCCACAGGCTACGGCCGCGACGCCGTCCCCGGGGCCGACCGGGCCGTCACCGAAATCACCTGCCACGCCACGGGGGCCCACAAGCTCGACCCTCGGGCCCGCACGGTCGTGGACATCGGCGGCCAGGACTCCAAGATCATCCACCTGGACGGGGCCGGCCATGTGCTCTCCTTTGTCATGAACGACAAATGCGCGGCCGGTACGGGCCGTTTTTTGGAGACCATGGCCCGTGTCCTCGAGATGCCCCTGTCCGACCTGGCCACCCTGGGCCTCACCTGGAAGCGCGACGTCCACATCTCCAGCGTCTGCACGGTCTTTGCCGAGAGCGAGGTCGTGTCCCTGGTGGCCGACGACACGCCGGTGCCCGACATCGTCCACGGCCTGGACATGGCGGTGGCCTCCAAGACTGCGGCCCTGGCCAAGCGCGTGGGCGCCGAGCCGCCCTTCCTCATGACCGGCGGTGTGGCCAAGAACGCCGGGGTCGTCGCCGCCCTGGAGTCCGTCCTGGGCGCCCCCGTGGCCACCCACGGGGACTCCCAGCTCTGCGGGGCCCTGGGAGCCGCCCTGCTCGGCCTTGAGGAGCTGCGGGGCCGGCAAGCCTAGGCCACGACCGCCCTGCCCTCCCCGCGCAGAATCCCCTCGACCTCGGCGCGCAGGGCCACGTTGCGGGCGTCCACATGCATGGGCAGCTCAGCCCGCATGGTCTGGCCTGAGCCCTCCTCCACCAGCAGCTCCACGTTGTCGTTGCCCGGGTAGTTGCCAAAAGTGCGGGTGAGGGTGGCGATGAAGCTCTGGTTGAGCATGTGGCCGGGCACCTGCAGCTCCAGCAGCTTGGGCCGGTTGTGCTCCCCGTCCAGCTCGAGCCGGTCGATGTCCATGACGATGAGCTGGCTTCCGCGGTCGCTGCGCTCCAGGCTGCCGCGGACCTTGACGAACACGTCGCCCTCGGAGGCGCCGCTGACCGGGTCGACCTCGGGGAAGAGCAGGTCGCCCTTGGAGGCGAAGACCTTGGGGAAGGCCACGCAGGTGACCCCGGCCTCCATGTCCTCCAGGTTGAAGATGGCCATCTGGTCGCCCTTCTGGGTGACCTTCTTCTGCACGCCCGTCACCATGCCGGCCCAGTTGAAGACCTTCTTCTCGGGCACCTTGGGGATGTGCAGGCCGTCTGTGTCGTCGAACTCCTCGATGTCGGAGATGGAGTAGTAGCGGGCCTGCTTGAGGGCGTACTCGTAAGGCCGCAGGGGGTGGTCGGACACGTAGATGCCCAGGACGTCCTTCTCCTGGGCCAGCAGGACGCGGCGGTCCCACTCTACGCCGTCGGGCTCGGGGCGGTCGTTGACGCTGCCCGTGTCCGCGTCGTCCAGCAGGTCGAACATGGACAGCTGGCCCTGGACCCGGTTCTTCTGCTCGCGGGTGGCGGAGTCGATGATGTTGGAGGGGTTGTCCTTGGACACCAGCCAGGCCATCTGCTTGCGGGTGTAGCCCGTGGAGTCAAAGGCCCCACCCTTGATGAGGGACTCGATGACGCGACGGTTGACCTTGGTCATGTCGATGCGGTCGACGAAGTCGAAGATGTCCCGGTAGGGGCCGTTGGCCTCGCGCTCGGCCACGATGATGTCGGACACGCCCTCGCCCACGCCGCGGATGCCGGCCAGGCCGAAGCGGATGCCCTCGGGGACGGGCGTGAACTCGTTGCCCGACGAGTTGATGTCGGGGATGAGCACGTCGATGCCGTCGTAGCGGCAGGCCGAGATGTAATGGACTATCTTGTCCGTCTTGCCCGTGTAGGAGGTGAGCACGGCCGCCATGTACTCGCGCGGGTAGTAGGCCTTAATCCAGGCCGTCTGCATGACCAGGATGGCATAGCCGGCCGAGTGCGACTTGTTGAAGGCGTAGGAGGCGAACTCGAGGACGTCGTCCCAGATGCGCTGGGCCGTGGCCTCGCTGTAGCCGTTCTTGGCCGCGCCGTGCATCCAGTGGTCGTAGATGGTCTCGGTGGCCCCGTCCGCCCAGTCGAAGATCTGGTCGGTCAGCATCTTGATCTTCTTCTTGGCCACGGGCTTGCGGATGCGGGAGTCAGACTCCCCGGCGGAGAAGCCGCACATCTTCATGGATATCTGCATGACCTGCTCCTGGTAGACCATGGTGCCGTAGGTCTCGCCCAGGATGTCGGACAGGCGGTCGTCGTAGAAGACGACGGGCTTCTTGCCGTTCATGCGGTCGATGTAGTCGCTGACCATGCCGGCGCCCAAAGGACCGGGGCGGTAGAGGGCAATCATGGCGACGATGTGCTTGTACTCGCGGGGCTTCATGTTCTTAATCGTGGCCGTCATGCCGGCGGACTCGATCTGGAAGACGCCCGCCGTGTGGCCCGAGCCCATGAGCTCGTAGATCCTGGGGTCGTCGAAGGGAATCTTGTCGACGTCCAGGTCCTCGCCCGTGGTGGACTTGATGTTGGCCAGGGCCTTGGAGATGACCGTGAGGGTGCGCAGGCCCAAAAAGTCCATCTTGAGCAGGCCCATGTCGGCCACCATATGGCCTTCGTACTGGGTGATCTCGAACTCGCCCTTGGTGTCCAGCTTGGTGGGCACGTGCTCGTTGACCGGGTCGCGGCAGATGAGGACGGCGCAGGCATGGACGCCCTCGCCGCGGGTGAGGTTCTCGATGGACAGGGCCGCCTCGATGATGCGGTGGGCGTCGGGGTCCTTCTCGTAGGCCTCCACGAAGTCGGGCGAGTAGTACTCCTTGTGCTTCTCGTCCCGGCCCAGGGTGGCGTCCAGCGTGGTGTCGGGCGCGGACGAGATCATCTTGGTGAGCTTGTCGGCCATGGAGACCGGGTAGTCGAGCACGCGGGTGGCGTCCTTGACGGCGGCCTTGGCCTTGAGGACCGAGTAGGTGATGACGTGCATGACGCGGTCGCTGCCGTAGCGACGCCGCACGTAGTCGACCACGTCGAGCCTTCGCTCATCGTCGAAGTCCATGTCGATGTCGGGCATCTCCGAGCGCTCGGGCGACAGGAAGCGCTCGAACATGAGGCCGTTGGCCAAGGGGTCGAAGGTCGTGATGTCCATGGCGTAGGCCACAATGGCGCCGGCTGCCGAGCCACGGCCGGGCCCCACGCCGATGCCGTTCTGCTTGGCCCAGCGCACGTAGTCCTGCACGATGAGGAAGTAGGCCGCGAAGCCCTTGCTGCAGATGACGTCGTACTCGTACTCGAAGCGCTCCTTGACGTCGGGGCGGGCCGTCTCCCAGTCAGCCCCGTAGCGCTTAGCCAGGCCGTTCACGCACTCGCGGCGGAACTGGCTCTCGTTGGTCTCGCCCGGGTCAAGGGAGTAGCGGGGCAGGATGATCTGGCTGAAGTCCAGGAAGACGCCCGTGTGCTCGTCGACGGCCTGACCGGGGGTGGCGCCGCATTTCTCGGCGATCTCAACCGTGTTGTCGCAGGCCTCCTGGTACCTGGGCCCCAGGGCGGCGCGCATCTCCTCCTCGGTCTTCATGTAGAACTCGTCGTTCTTGAACTTCATGCGGTTGGGGTCGTCGACCTTCTTGCCCATGCCGATGCAGAGCATGATGTCCTGGGTGGGGGCGTCCTTGCGCTCCAGGTAGTGGAAGTCGTTGGTGGCGACGGTCTTGATGCCCAGCTCGCGGGCCACGGAGTCCAGCTCGGCGTTGAGCTGGTCCTGGGTCATGCCCGAGTCGGTGGTGATGAACTGGTTCTGCAGCTCGATGTAGAAGTCGTCCCCGAAGATGGAGCCGAAGGTCCGGGCCCAGTGCAGGGCCTTCTCCCGGTTGCCGTCCTGCAGGGCCCTGGGGATGATGCCCGACAGGCAGGCGCTGGTGGCGATGATGCCCTCGTGATAGTCGCGCAGCTGCTGCAGGGTGGTGCGGGGCTTGTAGTAGAAGTTGTGGACGGCCGCCTGGGACATCATCTGCATGAGGTTGACGTATCCCGTGTTGTCCTTGGCCAGCAGAATCATGTGGTAGAGCTCGGGCTTGCCGTGCTTGGACAGGGTGTCGTCCGGGGTGAAGTAGGCCTCGCAGCCCAGGATGGGCTTGACGCCGTACTCGGGGCCCTTGCGGCCGTTGGGCGAGCCCGCCACCAGGGCGTCAAGGTAGAACTGGGCGCATCCCTTCATATAGCCGTGGTCGGTGATAGCACAGGCCGGCATGCCCAGCTCCCAGGCCCGCCTGGCCATGTCCTTGAGGCGGGTGATGCCGTCGAGCGTGGAGTATTCTGTATGGTTGTGGAGGTGGACGAAAGCCACAGGTCCCCCTTGCCGCGCCCTTGTGGACGCACGGATGTCCGATGCCCAGCCTTGTCTTCTGCCTTTGAGGATAACCTGAAACGTTTGAAGATTGGTGGCGCTCGGGTGTGGCTTGGGACGGACGGGGCGCCACGTGTCACAATGTGAGCTGCTGTGCGACGGGGCGCCCTGCGGGGTGGGCGCGCCGGCGGTAGGACCCGGGACCGAAAGGGGGCGCCCATGATTGAGATCTACAAGACCGGCCCGGAGGGCACCAAGAAGACCTTTGCCCCTGAGCCGGGCTGCTGGGTGAGCGTGGTGGCCCCCAACGACGGCCAGCGCGCCTGGCTGCGCACCAAATCAGGCATCGTGCCCGAGTTCCTCACCTCGGTCCTCGACGACGAGGAGAGCTCGCACATCGACTACGACGACGACACAGGCCAGGTCCTGGTCATCGTGGACTGCCCAAGCGTGGAGGATGCCGGCGAGTCCGAGGACCCCTCCCTTGTCCAATATGACACCCACCCCCTCTCCATCCTCTTCGTGCCCGACAAGGACATGGTCGTCACCGTGAGCCTGCACGAGAGCGAGTGTGTCAAGTCCTTCATCTCCAGCCGCCTGCGCGGGGTGGACACCCGCCTGCGGACCCGCTTCCTCCTGCAGCTGCTCCTGCACGTGTCACAGCAGTACCAGCGCTACCTGCTCTCCATCAAGCGCCAGTTCAACCGCACCGAGGCCGTGCTGCGCAAGACCCTGCACAACAACGAGCTCATCAAGATGCTGGGCTTGGAGAAGTCGCTCGTGTACTTCTCCACCTCGCTCAACGCTGACGAGGCCATGCTCACCCGCATCAGCGCCGGCCGCATCATCAAGCTCTACGAGGACGACCGCGACCTGCTCGACGACGTGCTCATCGAGACCCGGCAGGCCATAGAGATGACCTCCATCTACACAGACATCATGAACGGGACCATGGACGCCTTCAGCAGCGTCATCAACAACAACCTGAGCCTGGTCATGCGGACGCTCACGGCCATCACGCTCGTCCTGGCCGTGCCCACCATCGTCTTCAGCTTCTACGGCATGAACGTGCCCCTGCCCTTTGCCGACGTGCCCTGGTTCCTCCCGTTGGCCCTGGCCGTGGTGCTGAGCGTGGCCGTGGCCGTCGCCTTTAAGAAAACCAACCTGTTCAAGTAGGAAAGGGGCAGGTGGTCACCGTGGCTGAGGGGAATTCCAAGGAAAAGGGGCAGGTGGGGGGCACTGGGGCCTCCCAGGCTGCCGCCGGCGCCTTGGACCCTGCCGCAGCCAAGGCCCTACCGTTGCGCGGGGTCGCGGGCCTTTTGGTGCGGGTCTTTGTGCACAGGCCCGACGACGTGGCCGACCCCGAGGTTCGCGGCTCCTACGGCCTTTTGGCCAGCATCGCCTCCATAGTCTGCAACGTGGCCCTGTGCCTAGCCAAGGGCGTGGTCGGCGCGGTCGCGGGCTCGGTCTCCATCGTGGCCGACGCCGTCAACAACCTGTCCGACGCCGCCAGCAACATCGTGAGCCTGCTGGGCTTCAAGCTGGCCGCTAAGCCGGCAGACGAGGGCCACCCCTACGGGCACGGGCGCTTCGAGTACCTGGCCGCCCTGGTGGTGGCGGCGCTCGTGCTGGCCGTGGGCATCAACCTGGTGGCGGCCTCCATAGGCAAGATTGCCCACCCCGAGCCCGTCGAGTTCGGATGGGCCGTGGTGGTCGTGCTGGTGGGTTCCATCCTGGTCAAACTCTGGATGGCCTCCCTCAACCGCCGGCTGGGGCGGGCCATCTCCTCCGAGGTCCTTTTCGCCACGGCCGTCGACGCCCGCAACGACGTCATCGCCACCGCGGCCGTCCTAGCCTGCGCCGTCATCTCCCACACCACCCACCTGGACCTGGACGGCTGGGCGGGCGCCGGCGTGGGCGTCTTTGTCTGCGTGAGCGGCGTCCTCCTTTTGCGCGACGCCGTGAACCCCCTGCTGGGCAGCGCCCCCGACCCCGACCTGGTCGAGCGCATCCGCCAGAGAATCCTGTCCTATCCCGGCGTCCTGGGCACCCACGACCTCATGGTCCACGACTACGGCCCCGGCCGCCGCTTTGCCAGCGCCCACGTGGAGATGGCCGCCGAGACCAGCCCCTTGGCCAGCCACGAGGTGCTCGACGAGATTGAGCAGTCCTTCAAGGACAGGGACCACCTGGTCATGACCCTGCACCTGGACCCCATCGTGACCGACGTCGACGCCACCAACGACCTGCATAAACACATAGCTGAGCTGGCCCGGACCATCGACCCGGCCCTTACCGTCCACGACGTGCGGACCGTCACCACCTCCAAGCGCATGCGCATCGTCTTCGACTGTGTGCGGCCCCAAGGCCTGGCCCTGACCGACGCGGAGCTGAGCGCCCGCCTGGTGAGCGCCGTCGAGACCGCCTACCCCGGCGATGTCTGCTCCGTCACCATCGACGACGGCTACCTGTCAGCGGCCCAGTAGGAGACATCTGTGGACAGACGCCCCTCCCCCACCCAGCGAACCAGGCAGCCTGACCGGTGGTCCGACCGTCAGTCCGACCAGCCCCCGCGGCAGCCCCGCCGAAGCCGCATGTCTGCCTACGATGTGTTGCTGGCCATCCGCATCTACCTGCTGCGCTACGCCTCCTTGGTGCTGGAGTCGGGCCCGCTGGGCCGGGTCATCGCCTTGGCCGTCCCCCTCGCAGTTGTCCTCCTGCTGGTCTTCGGCGTCGTGTCCTGTGTCTCAGGCGGCCCGCAGCAGACAGACGAGGACGGGGAGCAGCAGACGGCCGTCTCCCAGGAGGCCGACAGCGCTACGGCCAGCGCCCCCGTCCCCTCCAGCTCGGTCTTTTCCCTGGGCTCGGACGGGATACTCACCGTGGCGCTCGATCCGGGTCATGGGGCCGAGGACTCGGGGGCCATCGGCGTCACCACAGGGGTCCAGGAAAAGGACATCACGTGGCAGATTGCCCGTTATGCGGCGGCCGAGCTTGGCAAATACGGCGTGCGCGTCATCATGACCCGCGGGGAAGACGAAAACCCCACCCTGGAGGAGCGGGCTCAGCGGGCCTACGACGGCGGGGCGGACCTGCTCCTGAGCATCCATATCAACGACAACGACGAGGCCGGCTACGTCCAGGGGTTTGTGGTCTACTACCCCAACGAGATTAGCACCTGGAAGTGGGCCGAGACCGTGCAGCCCGGCATGGAGCTTGCCGCCGCCATAGAGGCCAACCTAGCCAAGCTGGGCCTTAAGGACAACGGCATCATGCAGGAGCCCATGCAGATAGACCCCAGCAACTCCGAGCAGACCAAATACGTCTATCCCAACGACACCACGGGCGTCTCTGATTACTACGCCATGGTGCGCTGGCCCCGCAAGCTGGGAATCCCCGCCGTCCTCATCGAGAGCGGCTTTTTGTCCAACGTCGACGACGAGGCCTTTTTGAGCGACAAGGTCCGCCTGCAGGCCATCGGTAAGGCCGAGGCTGACGCCGTGCTGACCTGCTACGGCTACGACCTGACCAAGTGAGGCGGGCGGTCCCTAAGCCGTCTGGGCGGACTCCTTGTATCCGGCAGGCAGCCGGTCGAGGACGGTGCGATAGCCGCCCGGCCCGTACTTGAGGCAGCGAGCCACGCGGGCGACCGTGGTGGCCGAGGCCCCGGTGACCTCCTGGATGCGGGCATAGGATGAGCCGGCGTCCAGCATGCAGGCCACCTCCAACCGCTGGGAGAGGTCGTCGAGCTCGCGCGGGGTGCACAGGTCGGACAGGAAGGCCCGGGTCTCGTTCGCGTCCTCCAGACCGAGCAAGGCCTGCACAAGGGTGTCCTGACGGGCTTGGGCCCTGGACTGGTCGTCCGGCTGCTGCTGTGCCTCCATGCTTCCTCCCGTCGTCGCGGCCTGCGCCACTTGCGCACACTACTGTGATGGAGTGTACCCCTCTCCGGAAGACATGGGGCGGGCTCGCACGCCGCTGCATGACTTTGCCACGCGAGCGACCCTAGTCCACGCGCTCGAAGACCAGGTTGCAGACCGTGCGGTCACCGCCGCCGAAACCCGTGGAGGTCGCCGTGGACTGGGCAAAGGTGTGGAGGCGGTAGCCCTGGGCATACTGCTCGTTGCACAGGTCCTCTATCTCCCTGAAGTTCTTGGACCCCTTGCCCACGAACTTCTCGCGCAGGACCACCTGCAGGACGCGGTATTTGCCGTTGGTGTAGCTAATCTTGCCTTCCTCGTCGTTGAATGCATCGAGTGCGTTCATGAAGCTCATGGGAGCGTTCCTTTCTTCGGGGACAAAACGGGCCGGCTCAAAGTAGCATCACAGGCGTCCCGCCAACCTGACAAATGCCTGACAGTTTGTGCGTCAGGGGCGAGCGGCAGTTTTTTGGCTGTCAACGGCTGCCTTCTGCCGTTCACGGCCAGAACGAGCCGTTTACGATGTTTGATATGGGTTACATTCTCATCAACAGGCGGCCTTGGAGTTTCTGTCCCCACCCACATGCTAGAGTGCCAGAAACGCTCGCACGAAGGAGGACGCCATGGCACGAGGTCTCACCATCATCTGCGCACCCACCACGGCCGCGGTCCGCGCTGAGGCCGACCGGGCCTGCGCCGACCTGTACCGCCGGGGCGTCCGCTGTGTCCGCCTCATGCCGGACGCCACGCAGGCAGCCCTGGTCAAGCAGCGCCTAGCCGACGACGGCACCCCCTTCCTGGGCGAGACCGTCTCCACGCTGGCCGGCTGGGTCCAAGACCGATGGATGCTCTTCGGCGACGGGCGGCCGCCAGTCACCTCGGCCCAGCGCCGGGCCTTGGTCCTTCAGGCGTTGGCCGAGGTAAAAGGCCAGGTCTCGGTGGTCGATGCGGACGCGCCGGGCATGCCCCGCTTCATCGAGTCAACCCTGCGCGAGGCCATGGGCTCGGCGGCTCTGGCCGCGGCGTCGGGCGCCTCGGGCCAGGACCTCGGGAAGTCAGCCCGCGACGTCCTGCTGGTTTGCTCCTCATATACCCGCCTTCTCAAGGGCGCAGGTCTGTCCGAGCCAGGCGAGGAGGCGGCCCTGCTCCCCTCCCTCATGGGCGCGGCCGGCTGGAGCCACCTGGTGCTCGACGGGGTCAGCGAGCTCAGCCAGGCCCAGATAGTCCTGGTTGCCGCGGCGGCCGCCCGCGAGGGGGCGACCCTGGTAGTGCGCGCCGACGCCCCGGGCACCCCTGCCGGCCTGGCTAACCCGGCCCTCGCCCTTTCCCTGCCGCTGATTGGGAGCCTGACCAACCTCTGCAGCGGCCTCGGCATCCCGGTCGAGCGGTTGGGCGCCCGGGCCAACCCCCCTGTTTGGAAAAGCCCCGAGCTGGGCAGACTCGCCCAAGCCCTCTTCCGCCCCCAGCAGGGGCCCTGTCCCATCCCGCCCGCGGACGCCGTGCGCTTCGCCCTGCCCGCTGGGGCCTACGCCGAACCCGAGGCCATCGCCTCCTGCGTCATCCGCCTGCGCGACAAGGGGGTGGCCCCGCGCGACGTGGCCGTCGTCTGCCAGGACCCCCTCCCCATGGCCGAGAGCCTGTCGGGCCGGCTGGCCTTGGCGGGCATAGCCTGCATGGCAAAGGCCTCGACGCCTCTGGCGGCCACCTCCTTGGGCCGCGCCGTCCTCGGCCTGGCCCAGCTGGCCCGCCACGAGGGCGTGCCCAACATGACCGAGCCGGCACCCGACCTGGAGCCGGTCGCGGCAGACTTGGCCCGAAACCCCGCCCTGGGGCTTGACCTGGAAGACGCCCTGCGGCTCGACCGGCGCTGGCGAAACGAGCGCATCACGAGCGCCCGCGACTTCCTGAGGGATCTCAAGCATGCGTCCGACAAGGGCGGAACCGGGCCTAAAGCGTCTGCAAATGGGCAGGCCAGGGCCGTCATCGAGGCCTACGAGGACGGCCGTTTGGCCGACATGGTCGACCGCATGACAGGCATACCCGGGCACATGGCGGGCGCCGACGGGTCTGCGGAGGACCTGCGCGGCAGACCCGCCTGGGCCGAAGGCCTGGCCCGCAGGCGGGAGCAGGCGGCGGCCAGCACCCTCAAGCGCATATTCGAGCAGGCAGCCGAGCTTGGCAGCAACCCCAAGCCCCTCCTGACCGACCTGGTGGCCGACGCCGTCCTGCCCGATGGGGAGCTCTTCGTCCCCGCCGACTCCCTTGCCGCCCAGTCCAGCTCCGACGCCCTGGCCCACAACCCCAACGCCGTGCGCGTCATGGGTCCCCGCGACGTGGAGGGCCTGAGCTTCCGGGCCGTCGTCGTCTGCGGGCTGAACGGGCGGGCCGAGACACCGCCGCCCGACCCTCTGGGCATAGCCCCGGCCATCTCCTCGGTGGACGAGGACCGCTGGCGCTTCTCCTGCGCGTTGGAGGCAGCGCGCGAGGTCCTGGTGCTCGAGCGGACCCTCTTCGACGAGGCGGGCAACCCCTGCCAGCCCTCCACCCTCTTTGAGGAGGTCGTGGACTGCTACCGCGACGACATCACCTCCCTGGACGACTTGGACTCCCAGACGGGCCTGCCCCAGCCGGGCTACACCGGTCACGAGCTGCTGGAACGGGCCCTTTTGGTTGGCGAGGAGGGCTTTGCCTCGGCCTTAGACCCCATCGGCATCCCCCTGGGCGGCCGGGCTGTCCGGACCGTACCTGCCCCTCAGCCCTTCTCGCTGGAAAGCCAGTCCTCGCACCAGGCCCTGGCCGCCGCGGCAGACCAGAAGCCCCTGTCGCCCAGCTCCCTGGAGGCCTACCTGCGCTGTCCCGCCCGCTGGTTCTACGAGCGGCGCCTGCCCAGCTCGGGGTTGGACGCGGCCTTCGACCCCCTCTCCGTTGGCTCCTTCTGCCATTCGGTGCTCAAGAGCGTGCACGACCGGCTGCCTAGGGAGACAAACTGCTCCCGCATCACGCCCGAGATTGTGCGCGACCCGGCCCTGTGGTGGGGGGTAGAGAGTCTTTACAACGAGTGCTTTGACGACGCGGTCGCGTACAACCGGGATGTGTTTGAGAGCCGGGGCCTGCAGAACCGTCTCGTGGTCACTAGCCCGGTTGAGGGCAAGAAGCTGGCTCAACTGCGACGCGACCTCATGGACTGCCTCAGGCGCGACGCCAGCTTTCCCGCGGCCTATGCCCCCCGGGCAGGCGAGCTGGCCTTTGGCCAGGAAGGGTCGGACCTGCCGGCTGTCCCCTACGCGGGAGCCCTCCTGGCCGGCTGCATCGACCGGGTGGACGCCGACACCGCGGGCAACGCCCTCGTCATCGACTACAAGGGCTCGCTGGAAAAGGGCTACGAGCCGGCGGACGGCGCGCCCTCGCCGGTGCCCCTGCACTCGCAGGTCCTCATGTACGCCACCGCCCTCAACCGGCTGGACCTCGGCCTCTATGTGACGGGCGCCTTCTATCTCTCCTATACGAAACCGCAGGCAAAGGCCTTTGTCTCAGCCACCGTCGACCCCGACGACCTCACGGGCTTCTCTGCCAAAGGGATTACCATGCTATCGAAGGGCGACTTTGCCGACCTGCTCCAACAGACCGAGGAGGAGGCCGCCCAGGCGGTGAGGGGGATGCGGGAGGGCGACATCAGCCCCAACCCACGCTTCGGCAGGCTCTCCTGCGACAGCTGCCCCATGGCTTGCTTGTGCCCCGAGAGAAGGGACGTCTAGGATGGACCTGTTCGCACGGCTCACCCCCGATGAGCAGCTCCCCTGTGTGCAGCATGTAGCGGGGCCCCTCGTTGTCTCCGCGGGCGCGGGCACGGGCAAGACCTTCATGCTCACCCGGCGCATCGCCTACGCCCTGCTCCACCCGGACGAAAGCGGCGTGGAGACCATCGACCAGGTGCTGGCCATCACCTTCACCGAGAAGGCCGCGGCCGAGATTCGCCAGCGGGTCCGGCAGGCCCTGCGCGCCGCCGGGCTGGTGGAAGAGGCTCTCAAGGTGGACGGGGCCTGGATCTCGACCATCCACGGCGCATGCTCCCGCATCCTGCACGAGCACGCTCTGGAGCTGGGCCTGGACCCGGCCTTTGCGATTCTAGGCGATACCGACCGGGACGACCTGGTGACCCAGGCCATCAACGACGTCTTGAGGGAGGGGGGTCCCGGCCACCAGGCCCTCTTCGAGACCTACCGCACCGACGCCATCGAGTCCATGCTGCGCAGCCTAATCGAGCGTGCGGCCTCGGTGCCTGGAGGCCTGTCCGCCCTGGCTCCCTCGCCTGAGCCCCGCCCGGCCTGGAAGGCGGCCGACAACGTACTGAGGGCCATGCGAGCCATCATCCCCGTGCTCGAGGACTCGAGGGCCTCCAAGGCGCCCGACGCTTTGGCCCGGCTGACCTCGGCCGACGGGACCGAGGCCTTCGATTCCCTCGCCCACGAGCAGGACACAACCTACGAGGAGCTGTCCGGAGCGCTGGCTAGGTTCAACCCCAAATTCGGCAACCTGGGCAAGCAGGAAGAGATGGTGGAGGCCAACCGCGACTTCAGGCAGGCCTATGCCGAGGCCTGCGCCGACTGCCTGTCGGGCCTTGCGGCGCCTTTGGCCCAGGACCTGCTCGGCAGCCTGGCTCCGGCCGTTATCGCCCGCTTTGGGCAGCTCAAGCGCGACCGACGGGCCCTTGACCAGAACGACCTGCTCACCCACGCCCTTTCCGCCCTGCGCGACAACGAGGGCATAGCTGCTGAGTACTGCGACCGCTTCCGCATGGTTATGGTCGACGAGTTCCAGGACACCAGCCAGCTGCAGATTGAGATTGTGGGCCTGCTCGACGGACGGGACGACGAGCACCTCTGCACCGTGGGTGACGCCCAGCAGAGCATCTATCGCTTCCGCGGGGCCGACGTCAACACCTACCGGGCGCACAGACAGGCCACGGCCAAGCGGCCTGGCGTCCTGCACAAGCAGCTCACCCACAACTTCCGCTCCCATCACGACGTGATTGCCTTTGTGAACCGCGTCTTCTCCCAGCCGCAGGTCTTTGGGGGCAGGGACGGCGAGTTCATCGCCCTGGACACCCCGGCCGACCGCAAGAGCGGCCTTGCCCAGGACCGCAGCCGGGTGGACGTCGTGGCCGTGACCAATGGCTGGCGGGCAGCGACAGGAGCCGAGCGGCTCGCCGTGACCGCCCAGGCCATCAGAGACCGCTTCTGGGCCCTGCACGAGGAAGGCAACCCCTGGGGCAGCATGGTCATCCTGCTGGGAGCCATGTCGCACGCCGACGCCTATGCGGACTCCCTGCGCGCCAGCGGCGTCCCCTGCGTCGTCGCCGGCGGGTCCATCTTCGACCGGGCACCGGAGGCCCAGACCGTCCTAGCCCTGACCCGCGTCCTGGCCAATCCCTACGACGACCCGGGCCTCTCCCAGGTGCTCGTAAGCGGCATGTTCCAGCTCGGCGCCGACGAGATGCTGGTCCTCGCCACCGACAGCCAGGGCAAACGCCGCCATCTCTGGGACGGGCTGGCGAGTCATGTCGGCGCCCCCGCAGGCGGGAAGGGTGAGGCCGAAGGCGCCAACCCCCGCCTGGCCTTGGCCGCCAACGCTCTCGCGCAGGGGCTGCGAGCCGCGGATACCCGGCCTCCCTCGGAGGTCCTGCTCGGTGTTGTGCTGACGTCCGGCTGGCTGGACCGCCTGCAGGGCCAAGGGGCCCAGGGACAGGCCGTGGCCGCCAACGTCCTCAAGGCCGTCCGCCTTGCCAAGGACGAGGAGTCGGCAGCCCGCGGCGTGAGGTCCATGGCCGGCGTGGCCCACCGCCTAACCCAGCGTTTTGCCGACGGGATGAAGGAGGCTCCCGGCACGCTCAACGCCAAGGGCGAGGACGCCGTGCGCATCATGACCATCCACGCGGCTAAGGGCCTGGAGTTCCCCATTGTCGCCCTGGCCGACTTCTATGACCTGCACAACGGGACGGGCTCCCTCAGCCTGCTCGTGCGTGGCACCACCCTCTACGCCTCCCTGTCCCTGCCCAAACCCAAGGACCAGGCCGATTCTGTCACCAAGCTCCAGGACCTCGCCAAGGAATACCAAGGCCCCTGCCCCGACGACGAGAGGGGCGGTCTGTCCCTCAAGCGAGCCCGGACGGCCGCGGCCTTCTCCTTCGCCGTGGCCGACGCCGACCGGCGAGAGGAGCTGGCCGAGGCCCTGCGCAAGTTCTACGTGGGTGCCACCCGTCCCCGCGAGGCCCTCGTCATTGCCGTGCAGGCCCAGACGAAGAAGCCCAAGAAGGACGAGCCCATCTGCTACCCGCCGGTCATCGAGGCCCTGCGGAGCGGCCTGCTCGGCGACAGGGAGGACGGCCAGGCCGACTTCCCCACCGATTTCGTCGACTTCGGGGGCTACATGCCCGCGCAGGTGGAACACCATGTGCTCACCAAAGACGAGGAGGGCGGGCTGCTCGTCGACGGCGAGGCCTTTGACGACTCCCCCATCGGCGGGGCGCGTGCCGGGGACACCAGGACCGTGGAGGTGCCCGAGTTCGTGCCGGCAACCCTCCTTTTGCCCCCGAGCCGGCCCGCCCCCACGGTCCACGCAGGTGAGTTCTCCTACTCCCGCATAGCCCCGGCGGGCTCCCACGGAGTCCAGGCCCCGCATACCGGTGACCCCGACGACCTGGAGGAGGAGGTGGCCCAGTCCCAGCCCAGCCCCCACCTACACGGGGCAGGCGAATTGGAACGGGCCGCGGCGGCCTCAGCCAAGGCGACGGCTTTCGGCTCGGCCTTCCACGGGGCCGCCCAGTGGATGGCGGAGCAGGTACGCGCCCAGCGGGCGGCTGGCGAGAAAGACCGGCTCGGCCTCCCGAGCGAGGACCGACTGGCCCAGATTGCTGCAGCCTGGCAGGTGGACCCCCAGCAGCTCCCCCGCCTGCGTGAGGCTCTGCAGCGCTTGCTCGGCTCGGACGTCATGCGTGAGGCCCTCTCCCACCCCACGTTGGAGCCCGAGGCCAACCTCTACATCACAATCCTGGGCCCGCAGGGAGAGCCCCTCCACCTCAACGGCTCCATCGACCTTTTCTGCCACGACGCCAGGAGCCCAGAGGAGGGGCAACGCGCCTGCATCGTGGACTACAAGACGGGCGGCTCACCTGAGGAGACGGCCGAGGTCCTGCAGGCCAAGCACCTCCTCCAGGCCCAGTGCTACGCCTACGCAGCCCTTTCCCAAGGCTTTGCCGGTGTCGACGTGCGCTTTGTCCGCGTGGAGGTGCCGCAGGGTGGCGCAGAGGGCAAAGACGCGGGGACAGATGGCGTGGGCCAGCCCCAGGTCGTGCCCTATTCCTTTGACGCGCGCCAGAAAGACGAGCTGGAGCAGTCCATCCGGGCTGCTTA